>NZ_CP159404.1:215000-515000 GCF_040500525.1 Azospirillum formosense
CTGCGGAGAATCTGGGTGGAGAATGAGTTGCCGGCCGGCGTTGGCGGAGAGCCGCTGTCGGGCGAGCGGCGATTCGAACTGCTCGTCAACAGCGTACGCGATTACGCCATCTACATGCTCGATCCGCAGGGGATCGTGACCAGCTGGAATCCGGGCGTCCAGCGGTTCAAGGGCTACACGGCCGCGGAAATCATCGGCCAGCATTTCTCGCGCTTCTACACCGACGACGACCAGCGTGCCGAAGTGCCGCAGCGGGCGCTTTCCATCGCATCGACCGAAGGAAAATTCGAGGCTGAAGGTTGGCGGGTTCGCAAGGACGGCACGCGCTTCTGGGCGCACGTCCTCATCGATCCCATCCGTGACGACGCTGGGACGCTGATCGGATTCGCCAAGGTCACGCGCGACGTCACCGAGCGCAAGCAGGCACAGGAGGCTCTGCAGCAAAGCGAGGCACGCTTTCGTCTGCTGGTCCAGGGAGTGATCGACTACGCGATCTTCATGCTCGATACGACCGGGCATGTCACGAACTGGAATTCCGGTGCGCAGCGGATGAAGGGCTACGCTGCCGAGGAGATCATCGGAGAGCATTTTTCCCGCTTCTACACCGCCGAGGATCGGGATGCCGGCATCCCGATGCAGGGGCTGCGCACCGCCGAGCAAACCGGACGGTTTGAAACCGAAGGCTGGCGGTTGCGCAAGGATGGCACCCGCTTCTGGGCCAGCGTCGTCATCGATGCAATCCGGGACGACAACGGGCGCCTTATCGGCTTTGCCAAGGTGACCCGCGACATCACCGAACGCAAGCTGGCGCAGGAAGCCCTGGAAGAAACCCGTGCGGCCCTCTTCCAGGCGCAGAAGATGGAAGCGGTGGGCCAACTGACCGGCGGCGTCGCACATGATTTCAACAATTTGCTTCAGGCCATCGGCGGCAGCCTGGAAACCATCGAACGGCGGCTCGCGACCGGGCGAAGCGACGTCGAGGAGTATGTGATCGCGGCCAGAACCTCGGTTGATCGGGCGAAGGCTCTGACGCAGAGGCTCCTCGCCTTTTCCCGCCGACAACCGCTTCAACCCGAGCGCACCGACCTGAAGACGCTTGTGGATGGATTGCGGGACCTGATTGAACAATCCGTCGGCGATTCGATCCGGGTCGAGACACAGCTGGCTCCTGAGCTGTGGCCAATCTGGGCGGACGCCAATCAGGTTGAGGCCGCGCTGTTGAACCTCGCCATCAACGCCCGCGATGCGATGCCCCATGGCGGCCAGCTTACCATTCAGGCCCTGAACATCCGCCTGGATACGACCGATGTGCCTCCGGAGACCGGAGTGCAGCCCGGTGACTACATACTGCTTGAGGTGGCCGACACGGGCACCGGCATGCCTCCGGACGTTCTCGACCGTGCCTTCGAGCCATTCTTCACGACGAAGCCGCTCGGCCAAGGAACCGGGTTGGGGCTGAGTCAGATCTATGGCTTCGCCCGTCAGTCTGGTGGGTGTGTCCGCATCGACAGCGAAGTGGGGCATGGAACCTCCGTGAAGCTGTACCTGCCCCGCTCTCACGAGGCGGAAAGTCTCGGTCCCGCCGCGGTGACGATTCCCAAGGTCCCGGATCAGTTGCGGGAGCCGGTTCCGGGAACTGTTTTGATTGTGGAGGACGAGCCGATCATCCGTATGCTGCTCGTGGAAGCGCTTCGGGAACAGGGTTCGACGGTCCTGGAGGCGCAGGATGGAAACGAAGCCTTGACCATCCTTGCCTCAACGAAGGGGATTGACCTGCTGGTGACGGATGTTGGCTTGCCGGACATCAGCGGGCAGCGGATCGCGGAAACGGTTCGGACATCGCGGCCAGACCTAAGGGTGATTTTCCTCACCGGGTACGCTGACAATGTCGTCATGAAAGGGCCACTGGAACCGCACACGCGGCTTCTGACCAAGCCCATCGCCATCGACCAATTCCTCATCCAAGTGAACGCGATGCTGCGCAATGGCTGAAGCTACCGTCGTAGACCGCCGCGCCGACACCGCGGCGACAGATCCGGCAAATTTGCAGAATTCGGCAGTAAACACGCACACGCTCTGAGATGGGCCCACGGGCCCGGACGGATTTGCGATTGGGGTTCATCTTTGCCCCGGATCGCCCTCAGCGCCACCTTCGCCTTGAACTCTGCCGAACACCGCTTCCGTTTCCCGTCGTCAGTTTCATCCTTCTGGGCGAACCAAGCCCATCCGACTATCCAAGAAACAGGAAACCGCTCGTCGCGTAAATTTCGACATTTTGTAACTACTGGTTAATGCTGGCGGGTCGCCTTTTGGAGGACAATTCCGAGTTCTGCGCCATCGATAACCGCTATGCGATGCTGCGGCAGCCTCCTATGGGCGTCCAGATTTTCACCACCGCATCCATGCAATGAAAAACTGAATTTTTTTGCTCCAATGAAGCGCACGGGATTCCATGCTGCGGTGCACATTTTGTTGCGGCGATTCGGTGCGGGCAAATAAGCGTAGATAAAATATTAACCCCATCCCCCATTATTGGGAGGTAGTGGCCGATCCTACGAGAGCCATGACGTTCCTGCGGCCGCGGTCGCAGAGCCTAGAAACGCCGATGCAAGAGGGACGAGATGGCTGCTGGTGGAACTCTGACGCTCACGCCTGGCGCTGACTACGTTTTCTCCGCGACGGAGGCTTGGTCGGGGATCGTTGGCAACGGCAGCACCCAAGGCGTCAGGCTCAACACCCAGGGTCAGACCCTGTCCGTGTCCAACCTCGATCGCCTCATCGGCGGCACATCGGTCCAGAGGAAGGATGTCGTGACGCTGGCCGGCACGGGTGGCAACACGATCACGGTCCAGGCCCTGGAGACGCTGATCGGCGGTTCCGGCAACGACCGGGTCCTGTTGACGTCCACCGGCATCACCATGGTGGTGGAGTCGCTTGAAACGATCATCGGCGCGACCACCGGCACCGCCCTCATCACGCTGGCCGGCACCACCGGCAACACCATGTCGGTCGGGTATCTGAAATCTCTGGTCGGCAGCACCGGCAAGGACGTCATCCGTCTCGACGCCGCAGGTTCCACCGGCACCACTATGACAGTGTCCTTGATGGAGACGCTGATCGGGACCGACGGCCTGGACATGATCGCCACCATCGGGGGTGGCTCCAACACGATGTTCCTGCAGGGCATCGAGTTTGTCCTCGGAAACGGGGCAGCGGTCGCCGGCAACGATACGGTCATTCTGGCCAACGGCGGCAACACGATCGGCGTCGCCTTCCTGGAAACCCTCATCGGCGGCACCGGCAACGATATCGCGACGTTGGCCTTCCGGACCGGCACGGCCAATTTGCAGACCGGTGGCGGCACCGTCGCCATCTCATCGATCGAAACGATCGTCGGTGGAGCCGCCGTCAACGGCAACGGCGGCCGGAGCGCCGCCATCCTCCTCGACATCGGCAACACCATCACGGTGGCGAGCCTCAGCACCCTGATCGGCGGCGGCGGCAACGACGTCGTCAACATCACGCTCCGGGACGGGAGCCCGATCGTCGGCGATCAGAACATCCCCTGGAGTACCACCGGCAGCACGATGCTGGTGTCGCTGATCGAGACGATGATCGGCAGTGCCGGTGACGATCTGGTCGTCGCCTTGAACAGCGACGGCATGACCCTGTCGGTTTCGGCGATCGAATCCGTCATCGGTAAGCCGGGCAACGACGTCGTCGTCCTCGGCACCGGCGGAAACACCATACAGGTGGAGGCGCTGGAAACGCTGATCGGCGGCACCGGCAACGACGTGGTGACGGTGCGCACCAGCCGGGGCGCGACGATGACGGTGTCCGCTGTCGAATCCATCGTCGGCAACGGGGGCACCGACGTCGTCTATCTCGGCGCCGGTGGCAACACGGTCCAGGTCCAGGCACTGGAGACGCTGATCGGCGGCGCAGGCAACGATGTGGTGACCGTCACCGACACTGCCGGCACCATCTTCGTGTCCGGCGTCGAGACCATCTACACCCCCTATCAGACACTGACGCTGAGCGGAACGGACACCTACGTCTCCCTGCCGCCGGTCGTTGCCGACACGACGCCGCCATCAATCACGGCGGTGTCGATTCCGGACGCCGTGATGAAGATCGGCGACACAGTGACGGTGACGATCACCGTGGCGTCGGACAGCGACACCTACACGCTGGGCGCCGGCAGCACGGTCGGCGGCTTCGCGCTCGCCAACCTGACCAAGGTCGACGCGACGACCTACACCGCCATCTTCACGGTGACCAGCGGCGGCACCGATGTCGCGGCGGGCACGGACGTGCCGGTCAACATCGTGCTGACCGACACCGCCGGCAATTCCAACGCGCCCTACACCACGCCGATCAGCCAAGGCGCGGACCGCATCGACGCGAACCGGCCGACCATCGCCTCGGCGGAGGTGAACGGCACGACGCTGACGATCACCTTCGCCGAAGCCATGTCCGCGACCAGCGCCGCCGGCCTGACGGTCACTGTGGCCGGCCAAAGCCGCGCAGCAACCTACGCCAGCGGGTCCGGTACCACCACGCTGACCTTCACGCTGGCCTCGGCCGTCGCCCAGGGCGAGACGGTGACGCTCGACTACAACCCGGGCACCGGCACCCTGACCGACACCGCGAGCAACGCTCCGGCCCCCGTCACCGGCCAGGCGGTCACCAACAGTTCGCCGCCGGCAGCGGACACGACGCCGCCGTCGATCACCAACGTGAGCATCCCGAACCAGCCGGCCCAGGTCGGCGACACGGTGACGGTGACGATCACCGTGGCGGCGGACAACGACACCTACACGCTGGGCAGCGGCAGCACGGTGGGCGGCTTCGCGCTGGCCAACCTGACCAAGATCAGCGCCAGCACCTACACCGCCACCTTCACCGTCACCGCCGACGGCCTGCGCACCGGCAATCGCGCCGCCGGCGACGACATCCCGGTCAACATCGTCCTGGTCGACGGCGCCAGCAACGCCAACGCCCCCTACACCACCCCGATCAGCCAGACCAACGACCGCATCGACACCGACGCCCCGCCGGTCCTCGCCGTCCCCGCCACCCCGCCGACGCTGGTCGACACCGCCGCCGCCGACAGCTTCCCGCTGATCGACGGCCAGCTCGCCGCCACCGACCTGGAAGGCGGCACGCTGACCTTCTCCATCGCCGGCTCGCAGGCCTCCCCGGTCCAGCACGGCAGCGTCACGCTCGGCAACGGCGTCACCTACGACACCTGGTCCACCGGCCCGGGCGGCACCGCCTACGTCAACAGCCAGACCGGCCACTACGCCTACGTCTTCGACGCCGCCTTCCTCAACGGCGTCCCCGCCGGGCCGATGCAGGGCACCAGCACCTTCACCGTCTCCGACGGCAACCGCACCGTCTCCCAGCAGCTCACCCTCAACTTCACCGGCGCCAACGACAGCCCGATCCTCTCCAACCACGTCCGCAGCCTCGCCGCCATCGACCAGGGCATCGCCGACGCCGCCAACACCGGCACCACCGTCACCGCCCTGCTCGCCTCCGCCGGCACCGCCACCGACGCCGAGTACGACAGCCCCGTCCCGATGGTCACCGTCGTCCCGCTGGGCATCGCCGTCACCGGCGTGACCAACACCAACGGCACCTGGCAGTACAAGGTCGGCACCGGCGCCTGGACCGACATCCCCACCGCCTCGTCCAACGGCGCGGCGCTGCTGCTCGCCGGGTCCGACCGCGTGCGCTTCGTGCCGAGCGGCTCGGGCTTCGCCAACACCGACACCGGCGCCATCACCTTCAAGGCCTGGGACCGCACCAGCGGCACCCCCGGCGCCACCGCCGACACCGCTGCCGACGCCTTCAGCACCGGCGGCGCCACCGCGACGATCGCCGTCGACGCCGTGCCGACCCTGACCGCGACCGGCGGAGCCAAGACCTTCGGCGTCGGGGTGGACAGCGCGACCAGCTTGTTCAGCGGCGTGGCGGCCTCCACCGTGGAAGCCGGGCAGAGCTTCCGCGGCGCGGAGTTCACCGTCGCCGGCGTGGTCGACGCCACCGAGGTCCTGACCATCGGCGGCACCGACGTCGCCCTGGTCCACGGCGCCACCGCCACCCTGAGCGGTCTCGGCGTCGCGGGCGGCAACGCCGGCGTGAGCGTCTCGGTGGTCGGCGGCGTCGCCAGGGTGACCGTCAGCGGCCTGGAGCGCGACGACGCGCAGATGAGCGCGCTGCTGGGCGGCGTCACCTACAAGAACACCAGCGCCACCGCGACGCTGGGCGACCGCACGGTGGCCATCGCCGGCCTGACCGACAGCGGCGGCGCCACCGGCAGCGCGGCCATCTCCGGCATCGGCACGGTGGTGAGCGTCGCCGACGTGACGCCGCCCGCCGCTCCGGTGGTCACCAGCGCGGCGCTGACCAAGAGCGCCACCCCGGTCCTGACCGGCACCGCCGAGGCGGGCAGCACGGTGACCGTCACGGTGGGCGGGGCGACCTACACCACCACCGCCACGGGCGGCGCCTGGTCGATCGACCTCGCCACGGCGACGCCGGCCGCCGGCGCGCTGAGCTTGAACGCCAACGGCGCCAATGCGGTGTCGGTCACCGCCAAGGACGCGTCCAACAACACGTCCACGGCGGGCACGCAGACGCTGACCATCGACACGACGCCGCCCGGCGCGCCGGCGGTGACCAGCGCGGCGCTGACCAAGAACGCCGCCCCGACCCTCACCGGCACCGCCGAGGCCGGCAGCACCGTCACCGTCACGGTGGGCGGCGCCACCTACACGACCACCGCCACGGGCGGCGGCTGGTCCATCGACCTCGCCACGGCCACCCCGACCGCCGGCTCGCTGGTCCTCGACGCCAACGGCACCAACGCCGTCGCGGCGACCGCCACCGACGCCGCGGGCAACGTCTCCCCGGCCGGCACCCAGACGCTGACCATCGACACCACCGCGCCCAACGCCCCGACGGTGACCAGCGCGACGCTGACCAACAGCACGGCGCCGACGCTCGCCGGCATCGCGGAGACCTACAGCACGGTGACCGTCACGGTGGGTGGCGCCACCTACACGACCACCGCCACGGGCGGCGGCTGGTCCATCGACCTCGCCACGGCGACGCCGACCGCCGGCGTGCTGACCCTCAACCCCAACGGCGCCAACCCGGTGGCGGTCGCCGCCACCGATGCGGCGGGCAACACCTCGTCGGCCGGCACGCACACGCTGACCATCGACACCACCGCGCCCAACGCCCCGACGGTGACCAGCGCGACGCTGACCAACAGCACGGCGCCGACGCTCACCGGCATCGCGGAGACCTACAGCACGGTGACCGTCACGGTGGGTGGCGCCACCTACACCACCACGGCGTCGCCGACCGGCACCTGGTCCATCAACCTCGCCACGGCGACGCCGACCTCCGGCGCGCTGGTCCTCGACGCCAACGGCGCCAACTCCGTCTCGGTCACCGCCACCGACGCGGCGGGCAACACCTCGTCGGCCGGCACGCAGTCGCTGACCATCGACACCACGCTGCCCGGCGCTCCGGCGGTGACCAGCGCCACGCTGACCAACAGCGCCACCCCGACCATTGCGGGCACGGCCGAGGCGGGCAGCACCGTCACCGTCACGGTGGGCGGGGCCACCTACACGACCACCGCCACGGGCGGCAGCTGGAGCGTGGGCCTGTCCACGGCGACGCCGACCGCCGGCGTGCTGACCCTCAACCCCAACGGCGCCAACCCGGTCGCGGCGACCGCCACCGACGCGGCGGGCAACGTCTCGGCTCCGGGCACCCAGACGCTGACCATCGACACCACCGCACCCAACGCACCGGCGGTGACCAGCGCCGTGCTGACCAACAGCACGACGCCGACGCTCACCGGCACCGCCGAGGCGGGCAGCACCGTCACCGTCACGGTGGGCGGGGCCACCTACACGACCACCGCGACGGGCGGCAGCTGGTCCATCGACCTCGCCACGGCGACGCCGGCCTCCGGCGCGCTGAGCCTCAACGCCAACGGCGCCAACCCGGTCGCGGCGACCGCCACCGATGCGGCGGGCAACGTCTCCACGGCGGGCACGCAGTCGCTGACCATCGACACCACCGCGCCGACCGCGCCGACCATCACCACGGCGCTGGCTAACAGCACGACGCCGACCCTGACCGGCACCGCCGAGGCCGGCAGCACCGTCACCGTCACGGTGGGCGGGGCGACCTACACGACCACGGCAACGGGCGGCAGCTGGAGCGTGGACCTGTCCACGGCGACGCCGACCGCCGGCGCGCTGACCCTCAACCCCAACGGCGCCAACCCGGTCTCGGCCACCGCCACCGATGCGGCGGGCAACACCTCGTCGGCCGGCACGCAGTCGCTGACCATCGACACCACGCTGCCCAACGCGCCGGCGGTGACCAGCGCCGCGCTGACCAAGAACGCCACCCCGACCATTGCGGGCACGGCCGAGGCGGGCAGCACCGTCACCGTCACGGTGGGCGGGGCCACCTACACGACCACCGCGACGGGCGGCAGCTGGAGCGTGGACCTGTCCACGGCGACGCCGACCGCCGGCGTGCTGACCCTCAACCCCAACGGCGCCAACCCCATCGCGGCGACCGCCACCGACGCCGCGGGCAACGTCTCGGCTCCAGGCACCCAGACGCTGACCATCGACACGACGCCCCCCGGCGCCCCGGCGGTGACCAGCGCTGTGCTGACCAACAGCACGACGCCGACCCTCACCGGCACGGCCGAGGCCGGCAGCACCGTCACCGTCACGGTGGGCGGGGCGACCTACACCACCACCGCCACGGGCGGAAACTGGTCCATCGACCTCGCCACGGCGACGCCGGCCTCCGGCGCGCTGAGCCTCAACACCAACGGCGCCAACCCCATCTCGGCGACCGCCACCGATGCGGCGGGCAACGTCTCCCCGGCCGGCACGCAGTCGCTGGTCGTCGACACCACGCTTCCTGACGCCCCGACCGTCACCAGCGCCGCGCTGAGCAACAGCGCCACCCCGACCCTGACCGGCATCGCCGAGGCGGGCAGCACCGTCACCGTCACGGTCGGCGGCGCCACCTACACGACCACCGCGACGGGCGGCACGTGGAGCGTGGACCTCGCCACCGCGACGCCGACCGCCGGCGTGCTGACCCTCAACCCCAACGGCGCCAACCCGGTCTCGGCCACCGCCACCGACGCCTCGGGCAACGTCTCGGCTCCGGGCACCCAGACCCTGACCATCGACACCACCAAGCCGGACGCTCCGACCGTCACCACGGCGCTGACCAACAGCACGACCCCGACCCTCACCGGCACCGCCGAGGCGGGCAGCACGGTGACCGTCACGGTGGGCGGCGCCACCTACACGACCACCGCCACCGGCGCCGGCGCCTGGAGCCTCAACCTCGCCACGGCCATCCCGGCCGCCGGCACGCTCAGCCTCACCGCCAACGCCGCCAACCCGGTGTCGGTCACCGCCACCGACGCGGCGGGCAACACCTCCCCGGCCGGCACGCGGTCGCTGGTCGTCGACACCACCCCGCCGACCGCCACCGTCCTGTTCGAGGACGACAGCATCGACGCCATCGAGCAGTCCAGCGCCGCCTTCACCATCAGCGGCGGCGAGGCCGGGGCCGCCTTCGCCTGGACGATCACCTCGGCCGGCGGCGGCCAGGTCTCCGGCAACGGCGTGATGAGCGGCCCGTCCGCGCGGGTCGACGGCCTCGACCTCTCCGGCCTGGGCGACGGCACCCTCACCCTCACGCTGGGCCTGACCGACCCGGCGGGCAACGCCGCGGCGCCCTTCACCGCGACGACGCAGAAGCTCACCGCCACCGTGGACAAGCCCGCCCCCGTCGCCCCGCCGGCGGTCGCCACCGTCGACGGCGCCACCGTCAGCGGCGCGGTCACCACCGGCAGCGACGGCTCGCGCACCACCACCGTGACCATCGCGGCCAGCAACACCGCCCGCGTCGAGGACAGCAGCACGGCCAACCCCGACCTCGCCGACGTCCCGGTGGTGCGCGAGCAGGTGGTCGACCGCCGGACCGGCCAGGTCTCCACCCAGACCACCCTGACGGTCAGCGTCTCCACCGGCGTCGCCGTCACCGCCAGCGGCAGCGCCGAGCGGCAGACCGCCGCCCAGGCGCTGACCGGGGTGAGCGGGCTGATCGCCGCCATCGAGGCGCGCACCGACGAGGGCACGGCCGCGCGCGGCAACCTGACCGGCGGCGGCTCGGGCTTCCTGTCGGTGCTGTCCACCCAGGCCCAGCTGCTGGTGCGCGCCATCGACTTCAGCGCCCCCGGCGTGGCCGCCGGCCAGGCGGTGCAGACCAAGGTGACCGGCTCCACGCTGGGCGGCACCGGCGTCGCCAGCACGGCGCCGACCGCGGTGGTGCTCAACACCGCGGCGGTGGCCGGGCCGGTGACCATCCAGCTCGACCACGTCGAGTTCGCGGCGGTGGTCGGCAACGCCACGCTGGTCGGCGGCGAGGGCGAGCAGATCGTCTACGGCGACGACCACGAGCAGTTCATGCATCTGGGCGAGGGCGACGACATCCTGCACGGCGGCGGCGGCAACGACACGATCACCAGCGCCGGCGGCAACGACACGCTGTACGGCGACGACGGCGACGACCTGGTGCACGGCGGCGCGGACGACGACTGGCTGATCGGCGGGGCGGGCAACGACCTGATCGGCGGCGGCACGGGCAACGACCGGCTGTTCGGCGGGACGGGCAATGACGTGCTGTTCGGCGAGGCGGGCAACGACACGCTGACCGGCGAGGCGGGCAACGACACGCTGAGCGGCGGGACGGGCGACGACCTGCTGTTCGGCGAGGCGGGCGACGACCTGCTGCTGGGGGACGAGGGCGACGACACGCTGAGCGGCGGGGCGGGCCACGACACGGCGCTGGGCGGGGCGGGCAACGACCTGATCGGGCTCGGCACGGGCAACGACCTCGGGCTGGGCGGCGATGGCAACGACACGCTGTTCGGCGAGGAGGGCGACGACACGCTGTTCGGCGGGGCGGGCAACGACGTGCTGCACGGCGGGGCGGGCAACGACCTGCTGTTCGCCGACGGCGGGGCGGACACGCTGTGGGGCGGCGCCGGGGCGGACGTCTTCGCCTTCGGCCGGGCGTCGGGCGGGTCGGTGGTGATGGACTTCCAGGCGGGGGTCGACCGGCTGGCGCTCTACGACGCCGGCCTGGACCTCGGCGCGGTGATCCGCTCGGCCCGGGTCGAGGGCGGCGGCACCACCCTCGACCTCGGCGCCGGCAACCGCATCACCATCCTCGGCCAGACCGGAAACGTCGCCGCCTGGTTCGCCTGAGAAGGGACGGCGGGGGCACATCCACCGCCGTTTCGGCCGGGGTCCCGGTCAGCGCAGGCCGGCGTCGTCGAGGATGGCGAGCAGCCGGTCCGCCGCGCGGGCCCAGGTGAAGCCCTGCACCAGATGGTCGCGGGCCGACGGGCGGGCGTCGTCGCCGCCGCGGACGATGGCGCTCAGGATTTCCGCAGCGGCGTCCTCGTCCGGGTCCCACCAGTCGAGCCCGTGGAACGGCGCGTAGTGCTGCGCGCTGTAGGGCAGTCGGGCGGGGCGGACGGCGGCCGGGATCAGGCGGGCCACCCGGTCGTCGAGATATTCCATGTAGGCCGAATGGCGCGGCGCGATCAGGCTCAACCCCAGCGCCCCGGCCTTCGAGAGGGGGAGATCCCACCCTTCGCCGTGCGACATGCTCCAGTAGTGGGTCGCCGCCCGCAGCAGCCCCGCCATGTCGGCGTCCGACAGAAGCTGGTTGATCAGCACCACCGGCGCCGCGTCGGCCATCCGTTTTCCGACGGCGGCCTCCGTTCGGCGGACCAGTTCGCCGAGTTCCGCGGCGAAGGCGGGGTCGTTCCCCTTGCCGAGCTTGAGGATGAGCACCGCGTCGTCGCCGCGCGCCGTGGCGCGCAGCCAGACCCGCAGCAGCCCGTCGATGTTCTTGCGGGGAATGAAGTCCGAGACGTTGATAAAGCGGTGCCGGTAGCTGGAGACCAGCCGGCCGCGCGGATCGACCATGGTCGGGGGGACGGCGTTGCCGTCGGAGTCCTCCGGATCGACCCCCAGGGGGCAGACCCGCAGGCGATCCTCCGGAAAGCCCTGCGCCGCCCAGGCCATGCGGGACGATTCGGTGGGCACGATGATGAGGTCGTTGTGTTCGCTCAGGCGCCGCCATGCCGGCGGTATGCGGGTTCCCTCGAACATCGTGAAGGTCACCGTGGCCAGGCCGGGCACGCGCTCCACCGCCAGCGGGATGAGGAAGTTCAGCAGGGCCTTGGCGGGAACCGGCGCGTCGAGATTCTCCTCCTTCCAGGATTCGGAACCGAAGATCCCGATCGCCTGGAGGGGCACGGCCCGTTGGCGCAGCGTCCGGATGAAGCGCTGGCAGAAGGAGCCGTAGCCCGTGGCGCTTTCCAGGGCGCCGCGAACCGCCAGTCCCGGCTCCGCCCCTGCCATCGCCCCCGTCCCCGGTGGCCGCGCGGCCGTTGCGGCGGCACGGTAGCGCCCGCAGCGGGCCAGCCCCATCGTCGCGTCGACGGCGGACGGGTCGAGCCGGAGCGCGCGGAGGAAGACCCCGGCTGCCTCGTCCGGCCGGCCGAGCCGCAGCAGCGTTTCGCCGAGCCGGACCCGAGCGGAAGCGCCATCGGGCGCGATGGCGACCGCCCGGCGCAGATCCCGCGTGGCCGCCGCCATGTCCCCGGTGAGCATCCCGACCAGGCCGAGATTGTACCATTGCACGCTCGCACCGGGATCGAGGCGCGCCGCGCGCCGCAGGAAGCGGGCGGCCCCGTCGAGGTCCCCTGTCTCCTGCGACACCATGGCCAAGCGGCTGAAAACGGTTGCGGACTCCGGCTGCACCGCCGCCAGGGCACGAAGGGCGCGCGCGGCGTCCGGCCATTCCCGGCGGTGCTGCAGGACGATGCCGAGGTTGCCCAGCGCCGCGGCGTTGCCCGGATCGACGCGTGCGGCCTCACGCAGCGCCTCCCTGGCCGGGCCGTCCTGGCCGGTCGAGAACAGCGCGGCGCCCAGCAGGTTGAGCGCGTCGGACCGCCGCGGCTCCACCGCCAGCACGGCCCGGCAGGCGTCGATGGCCTCCTCCAGCCGCCCGGCTTGGTACAGCCGGGATGCCGCCTCGATGCCGGCCGCCACGGTCCCCGTCATGGCGTTCCCGCGGTGCGCCGGGCGACTTCCGTGGCAATCTCGGCGGCGATCCGGGCCATCACTCCATCCCAGTCGTTCCGACTCGTCATGCGGAACAGCCGGGTAGCCGGGTACCAGGGCGTGCGATCGGCAAGGCGCATCCAGCGCCAGTCTCCCAGCCACGGCAAGGCGAGGAACACCGGACGTCCCATCGCGCCGGCGATGTGGCCGACCACCGAATCGCAGGCGACGATCAAGTCCATGCCCTCGATGATCGCGGCGGTGTCGACAAATCCCTCATCCTCGTCTTTTCCGTCCCTGTCCGGCAGCGAAACGATCCCCAGAGCGTCGTTGGGCCGCTCCCACCGGCCATGGCCGTCCGCCTTCTGCAGGCTGTACAGCCTCACCCCGGGAAGGTGCGACAGGCGCGCGAAGCGTTCCAGCGGAATCGAACGGTCGGCCCCCGCGGCGCGCCACTGGATGCCCACCCGGACATCACCCGGCCGCCCCGCCTCGGCGATCCGCCGCCGCCAGAAGGCAGCGCGGTCCGGATCGGCCCGCAGGTACGGAACGCCGTCGGGGATCGTCGCCGCCGTCGTCCGGCAGCGATGGGGCAGACTCATCAAGGGCAGGTGGCAGTCGGCCTCGGGAACCGGCTCGCCGCGCGCCACCAGCGCGTCGATGCCGGAAACACCGGCGAGGAGGCGCTTGAGCGGGGGTTGGCATTCGAAGACCGTGCGGGCGCCCATGGCCTTAAGCACCGCCATGTAGCGGATGAACTGCACGGTGTCGCCGAGCCCCTGCTCGAAATGGACCAGGATGGTCTTGCCGTCCAGCGGGCCGCCGTCCCACAGCGGCGCGCCGGGACAGTCCCGGTTCCATTGCCAGACGGCTTGGCGGGTGCGCCATTCGTACTCGGCCGTGCCCTCCGCGAAGTTGCCGGCGGTGAGCAGGCTGACGCCGAGATTCTTGTGATGCTCGGGCGACGCCGGTTCGATATGGACGGCCCGCCGGTAGGCGGTTTCAGCCCGTTCGGGCTCGTCCACGGCCATCAGGGCGTTGCCGAGGCTGAACGCCGCATCCGGATAACCGGGGCGCAGCGCCACGAGCCGGAGAAGCGGCGCCACCGCGTCCCCGGGCAGACGGCGCTCGATCAGCAGCGACGCCCACTGGAACAGCGTGTCGGCATCGCCCAGCCGCAGGCGGTGGGCGGCGCGCAGGGCCAGCGCCGCGCCGTCCAGGCGCCCCAAGCCACGCAACGTCAGCCCCAGCACGAACCAGACCACCGGATGCTCCGGCCGGATCACCGCCGCCTCCTGGAAGGAGCGCGCCGCCTCGGCCAGCGATTCGGCCTCGACATGACCGAGGCCGGAGCCGAAGCATCGGCGGAACGCCTCGCCGGACCCGTCCACCGCCGCCTCGATCACCCGCCCTCTCCATCCAATTGTCTGACCCGGCAAAGGGGTCTGGAAATGCCGCGCCCGATCGTAACCCTTTTCCCGACGAATTCACGCTCCGCAAGCCTCCACGGCCAGTCCTCCACCGGGGCGCGCGGGGGAGGGTGGCACCGAGGGGAAGCATGAGCACGGCCGGGCACTCTGGCAGGCCGCTCGTCTCGACCGCCACCGTCTGGCTGGCCGGTGGTGACGCGGATGGGGGAGGAACCTTCGCGTCGCGCGTCGCGCGTCGCCGCTGGCCTGCTGAAGGCCGCCGGCCTGCCGCCCGCAGCCTTCACGGTGCCGCATCTGTCGCCGTAGCCGCGGCCCGCGCCAGCGCCGTCCGCAAGGCGGCGACGATGGGCGTCCAGTCGCCCGATGCGGTCTGCCGGAACAGGCGCATGGTCGGGTACCACGGGGTGGTGTCGCCTCCCTCCAGCCAACGCCAGTCGGCGTTGTCCGGCAGCAGCGTCCAGACCGGGCGGCCGAGCGCCCCGGCCAGATGGGCCGGCGCGGTGCAGGAGCTGATGACGAGGTCGAGGTTCTCCATGATCGCCGCGGTGTCGGCGAAGTCGGCGATCTCCGCGCCGAGGTCGATGAAGGACGACGGCAGCGGGCCGTGAGTCTTCAGCTCCTCCCGTCCCGCCCCCTTCTGCAGGCCGAAGACCGCGACGCCCGGAACGTCCAGCAGCGGCCGCAGGGCGCCCAGCCCCGGCGAGCGCCGGCGGTCGTCCTTGAAGGCGGGGTTCCCGGCCCACACCAGCCCGACCCGCAACCGTGCTCCCGTCATCGGACCCAGCCGCCGCCGCCAGAACCCGACCCGTTCCGGTTCGGCGTGCAGGTAGGGAATCTCGGCCGGGACGGTCGCCAGCGTGGTGCCGAGCCGGTGCGGCAGGCTGAGCAAGGCGGCGTGGGCGTCGTGCGGCGGTGGCGCGTCGGATCGGCCGACGACCCCGTCCACGCCGGGAAGCGTGGCGAAGAGGCGGACGAGAAGGTCGTTGCATTCGACGATCACGCGCGCCCCCCGGCGGCGCAGCAGGGGGGCGTAACGGACAAACTGGACGGCGTCGCCGAGCCCCTGCTCGTCGTGCAGCAGGATGGTCAGGCCCTCCGGGTTCCCGCCCTCCCAAACCGGAGTCGGCAAGCCGCGCGGCGTGACCTGACGGTCGGCCAGACGGGTGCGCCACTCGTACTCCCGGAATCCTGCCTCCAACTCGCCGCGCAGCAGCAGGCAGGTGCCCAGCAGGGTGTGCGCCTCCGCGTGGTTCGGATCCCGGTCGAGGACGCGGCGGCACTGGGCCTCCGCCTCCCCGATGCGCCGCAGCTTGCTGAGCACCAGCCCGAGATTCAGCCGGGCCGACGTGAAGTCCGGGTCGATCGCCACCGCCCGGCGCAGGGCGCGCTCCGCCTCCGCGTCACCGCCGTTCCGCAGGGAGAGGGCGAGCCCGAGGTTGCTGAGCACGCCGGGCTCGGCGGGGGCCAGCGCCAGCGCCGAGCGTCCGGCATCGACCGCCGCGTCGTGGCGGCCCAGGTTCTTGAGCGCGGTGCCGAGGTTGGCGCGGGCGCGATGGTCGTCGGGGGCGAGGCGGACCAGCTCCCGCAGCACGCCCTCCGCCTCGTCGTGGCGCTGGCGCAGCAGCAGCGCCCGGGCGAGATGGAAGCGGTGAAAGGTGCCGAAGGGGTCGAGGACGGCGCAGCGGCGCAGCGGCCCGATCGCCTCCTCCGGCGCGTCGCGGCCGAGCCGTTCCATCGCCAGGGCGTGGAAGGCGTCGATGGAGGCGGGGGCGAGGATCAGGGCGCGACGATGCTCCGACCCGGAATCGGCAACCGGTTCCTCGGGGACCGGCGGGCCGGCGTTCGGCGAGAGCCAGCCGAGCGCGCGGAAATGCTCGATCCGCTCGCGGATCAACCGGGGGAAGCAGTCGCCGATGGGGACGGGCGCGAGGCTCGTCCACATGCCGGGGACGGCGCCGCCGTCGAAGCGCCCGGTGGCGTAGAAGCGTTCCAGCCGCTCCCGGTTCGCCGCCGGGTCCTGATCGAAGGCCGTGATCATCTCGCGATGCGCGAAGGCCTGCAGCTTGGCGCGGAAACGCTCGATCCCGCCCATCCAGGTGAAGTGCCAGCCGGCGTCCGGGACGACCCGCCCGTGCCCCAGCTTGGTCAGATAGCGGGCGCGGTTGGCGCCGATCCGGCGGATCAGCTCCCACGGGGCGGCGGCCACCGACACCCAGGGGTCGGGCGACTTGAGGTCGAGGAAATAGAGGAAGATGTCGAGGTGTGGGGCGAACAGCGAACGCCCGTCGTCCGGCTCGCGGTGCAGCCGCTCCATCACCCAGGGCCGGAGGATTTCGTCGGCGTCCGAGATGACGATCATGTCCGTCGGGTCGCAGCCGCCGAGGCCGCGGGTGATCGCGTCGCGCTGGTGGGCCTCGCGCTGCCACGCGAAGCCGCCGGGATCGTCGTCGACGACGACATGGATGATCTTGTCGGCGTAGGCGGCGAAGCGCGCGCGGTTCTCCGCGTAATGGAGGGGCTTGGGATCGCCGGCGTGGGTGAAGGTCGCCTCGACCAGGACGAAGCGGTCGACCACCGCGTCCAGCTCGGCCAGCCGCACCTCCAGGAGGTCCAGCTCGTTGTGGAACTGGAAGCAGTCGTAGATCCGCCGCCCGCCGGGCGGTGGCGCCGCGGGCGGCGGCGTGTCCGTCAGCGTCGTGACGTAGGCGAACCAGGCGTCAAACCCGCGCAGCGTCGTCCAGACGGCCGACCGGTTCTCCTCCGTGTTGTGGTCGAGCCGCAGGGACTGCTCGATCAGCGCGATCAGCGCCCGCGCCTCCGCCCGCCAGGCCTGTTCCGCCTTGGCCGGGGGGCGGGCGTTCAGGTGGGCGCCCAGCGCGTCCAGCAGGCGCTGCTGCGCGTCGGCCAGGGTGGCGGTGACCGCCGAGGTTGCCGTGTCCGGCGCGGCGCCGCCCCTCGGGGCGCCGCTCAACTCGGCGAGCCACGCCAGCCAGTCCCCGGCCCGCCCGGCCCAGCTCATCCCCGTGGTGACGTGATCGACCTGCTCGCGAAGCCGGCGGCCGGTCGCCGGCCCTTCGTCGCGCCACTGCAGCAGAGCGGACCGGGCGGCGTCGGCGAAGCGGACGGCGTGCTCCGCCGGGTCCTCGGGAACCGGAATCAGCCGGGCGAAGCCGGCCGTGGTCTCCGGCAGCGCCCCCAGCGCGCTGGACACGACGAGGCAGCCGGCGGCCAGCGCCTCCATCACGGCGATGCAGGAGGTCTCGGCGAAGCGGTTCGGGTAGGCGAGGCCGGTCGCGCCGCGCAACGCCTCGGCCAGGGCGCCTTGGGAGACCGCCCCCACATACTCCACGCCCTCCGTGTCGCGGCAGCGCTGGTAGAGGGCGCCGTAGGGGTCCCGGTCGGCGGGAACCTGATAGCCGTCCATGCTGGAGAACACCCGGACGGTGGTTCCGGGGATCGCCGCCCGCAGGCGGGGAACGCTGGCGAGCAGCACGTCCAGGCCGCGGAAGGGCGTGCTGGTGTAGGCCAGGACCGGCGGCCAGGGCTTCGCCGCCATGATGTCGGCTCCCACCGGAAGCAGGCCGGCCGGAAACAGGCCGGCCGGAAACAGGGCGGAGAAGGCCGGCGCGATGCCGTTGCGCAGGATCCGGCAGAGCCGGCGGTCGAGGCCGAACGCCGTGAGGTAGCCGTCCATCTGCCAGCGGCTGACGAAGGCGTAGCCGTCCCAGCAGGCGCGCGCCTCCGGCTCCGCGACGCATTGCGCGGCGGGTTGGTCGACCGCGTGCTGCATCCACAGGATCAGCTTCCGCCCGCCGTCCAGCGCCGCGCGCAGCCGGACCAGCGCTTCCGTCGGGCAGCCGTTGAGCAGCACCACGACGTCGAAGGCGCGCATGGCCTCCCAGGACACCACGCTGGCGGGAAGGCAACGCACCCCGCGCACCAGACCGGGCGTCCGGGTGCCGTTGATCAGCGTGACCTCCAGCTTGGTGGCGGCTGACTTGGTGGCGGCTGACCTGGAGGCGGCCAGCGCCTCGGCGAGGTAGCACAGGGCCGATTGCGAACCGCCGAGCGGGTGCAGGCGTGGCGTGTCCGGCGTGTAGTCCCCACCCGCCGGGTCGAGAAAGGCGATCTTGACGGTCATGCTGGCTCGGGCTGGCTGGCTCGCACTGGACAGCTCGCACTGGACAGCGGCTCACGCTGTGTATCGGCGTCTGCGCTCTGCTATCCTACCATCCAAGGCCATGGGCAAGAAAGGATGCGCGGCGCGTGACGGAGTTTGCAGCGGAGGGCGTCGGGAAAACGCGCGCGGATCGGAATCGCATGCAGAATCTGGCATTGACGTGGCAGCTTTCGGAGATTCACGGCTGGGGTCTGGTCGGCGTCCACACGGCGCTGCATCTGGTCGATCGGGGACAGCCGCCGCTCCTGCTGGAGAAGCCGCTTCTGTCCACCCTGCGGCCGGAAAACCGGGAAAAGCTGGAAAGCCTGATGGACGGCCATCGGCAGATCACCGCCATCGCCGACCGGTCCGGCAACCGGATGCTCGGCCTCAACGACTGCACCGTCCTGCACGCGCTCGGCAACGGCTTCGTCGCGGGGCCGCTGTCCGCGCGCTTCCGCGGCAGCCGCAACGTCGGGGTCATCGCCTTCGAGGACACCCTGTTCGACGAGGACACGCTGCGCCGTGCGCGCAGCTACGACCGGATCGTGGTGCATTCCGACTACAACCGGGCGCTGCTGGCCGAACAGGGCATCACCGACGTCGGCTGCGCCTTCCAGGGCGTGGACCCGGACGAGCTGGCGCCGGTCCCGCCGACCGGGCGATTCGGCGACCGCTTCGTCGTCTTCTCGGGCGGGAAGGTGGAGTTCCGCAAGGGGCAGGACATCGTGCTCGCCGCCTTCCGCCGGTTCCACGAGCGCCATCCCGACGCGCTGCTGGTCACCGCGTGGCACAACCCCTGGCCGCACACCTCCGCCGACATCGCCGAGTCCCCCCTGGTGCCCTCCGCCCCCGCCGTTGGCGGCAACGGCAAGCTGCGCATCGTGGAATGGGCGATGGCCTGCGGCGTGCCGCCGGAGGGCTTCGTCGACATGGGCTTTCTCGGGCGCGACCAGATTCCGGCGATCCTCGCGGAATGCCACGCCGCCATCTTTCCCAACCGTTGCGAAGGGGCGACCAACCTCGTCGCCATGGAGGCGATGGCCTGCGGCGTGCCGGTCATCCTGTCGGCCAACACCGGCCACCTGGACCTGATCCGCGACGGCGCCTGCCTGCCGCTGAGCCGGCAGGACCCGGTGGCCGATCCCGCCGGCCGGCGCCGCGGCTGGGGGGAAACATCCGTCGATGAGGTCGTCACCCACCTCGAAACCCTCTACACCGACCGCGCCGCCGCCCGCGCCCGCGCCGACAAGGCGCGGGCCTTCCTGCGCGGCGAGCGGACCTGGCGCGCCTTCGCCGAAGCCTTCGTGACGGCGGTGGCCTAGGAATGGCACGGGATGCCGAGGCCCACGAAGGCGCCCCGTTCCACCGGCGGGCGCTCGCGAACGATCCGGCCGATGCGGTGGCGTGGCAGCACGCGGCGCACGCCGCCCGCAAGGCGGGGGAGGCGTTGCGGGCGATCGCCCTGTTCGTCCGGGCAGCGCGCCTGCACGGTGACCTTGAGGCGCTCGGCCGGCAGATCGGGGAGCCCCTGAGCCTCGCCGCCAGCCGGGCCCTGACGCGTGTCCAGGACGGGGCGGCCGACGAGGCGGCGGCGTTTCTGGAACCTCTGGCGCGCATCGTGCCGCCGCGGGGGGGCTTCGCCCGCGCCCTTGGCATTGTGCGGCTGGTCCAGGGCCGCGACGCGGAGGCCGAACGGCTGCACGCGGCGGCGGATTCCGGCGATTGCGGTTTGGGAGTCGCCTTGCGGGGGATCGCGCGCCACCGGGCCGACACCGAGTTTGTCGGCACGGTGGTGATCCCCGCGCACCGGATGGAGGACACCATCGAGCGGGCGCTCGACAGCGTGGCGGCGGCGGCCCGCGTCTACCGCGAGACGGTGCGGGACCCGCGGGCGCAGATCCATGTCTGCGTGGTGGACGACGCCTCCCCCGACGGGACGGCGTCGCGGGTCCTGCGCTGGGCGCGGGCCCATCCGGAGCAGAGCGTCGCGCTGATCGCGAACAACCGCAACCAGGGTGCGGGGCGGTCGCGCAACATCGGCGCCGCCGCGGGGCTTGGCCGCTACCTCTGGTTCCTCGACGCCGACGATTACTTCTTCGAGCGGCATTTCGCGCTCACGGCGACGGCGCTGGACCACGCCCGCGACGCCGGGTTCGTCCGCACCGGGATGCATTTCGACCGCATCGACCACGAGATCACCCCCGCCTGGCGCGACGCGTCGGAGCTGAGCTACCCCTGCAACCTCTGTGTACGGCGCGTCTGCCACGACATGATCGGCGGCTTTCCGGAGGAAGCGCCATTCCACCCGGCCGTGGCCGACGACGTGGCCTATGGTCGGGCGCTCCACAGCATGTTCGGCGGAGTCCGGATCGCCGAGAAGACGGTCCACTACACGATGCGGACGGACAACGCCCTGGCGCGGCAGCGCCAGATGATGACCAGCGGCGCCAAGCCGACGGAGCAGGCCTCGTCCGATTCCCGCTTCGTGGCCATCGAGATCCTGACCCAGCGCCGCATCCACGCGTTGAAAGCCCGGCGCTCCGCGCTCCTGCGCGAGGGCGGCTGGACCGGGCCGCCGTTCCTCACGCCGGGGAGCGGCGTCGGGGGACCGCATGCGCCCCCGGCGTCCGTTCCTGCGCCGGTTCCTGCGGGAGGCCCGGAAGCCCCGCGCGCCGTCGATCTCGTCGCGGTGGGAAGGGACGCGATCAAGGCCGAACAGCCCGACCGCGCCGTCGCCGCGCTGACCCGCGCCGCCGCCGAGGACCCCGGACGCACCGAGGCTTGGTTCGAACTGGGGCTGCTCGCGCACCGGCTGCGGCGCGACCGGCTTGCGCTGACGGCCTTCCGGGCGGTGGCGTGCCTTCATCCCGGCGCGGCCGCCGCGTGGAGCAACCTGGGTTCCCTGCTGTCCGAGGCCGACGCCCCGGCCCAGGCCGTCCCCCGGCTGCGCCGCGCCCTGGCGCTCCAGCCGGGCCTCACCAGCGCCCAGCACCTGCTGGGCCGCGCGAACCGGCGTCTCGGACGGGACCGGCAGGGGGCCGGGGAGTTGGAGCGCGCGCTCCGGCTGGACCCGATGCGGGCCGATCTCAACGCCGACTGTGCGGACGCCGCCCTGGCGCTCGGCGACGCGGCGGCGGCGGCGGCCCATGCCCGGCGGGCTCTGCGGCTCAGCCCGGAGCTGTACAACGGCCATGCGGCGCTGGCCGCAGCCCTGGAATCGCTCGGCCGCCCCGATGCGGCGCTGGCGGCCTGGGAGCGGGCGATCCGCTGCAACCCCGGCTTCGGCGAGGCCTTCACCCGCCGCGCGCTGTCCCTGCTGGCGCGGCGCTGGGGGCCGCCGCCGGCCCCCGCGGCGGCGGGCGGGCCGGGCCGCCGCCTCGCCTCGACCGCCCTCGGACGCAACGGCCGCTTCGGCAACCAACTGCTCCAGTACGGCGCCCTGCGCCTCTACGCCGCCCGGCACGGCCTGACCCTGGAGGTCCCTCCCTGGCTGGGCCGCCACCTGTACGACCACGACGATCCCCTGGCCGGCCAAGCCCTGCCGCGCGTGGCGGAGGCGGAAGGGGAGGCCGCCGTGATCGCCGGGCTCTCCGGCGCGCGCGCCGCGGCGCTGGCGGACCGCGACGTGTCCGGCTATTTCTGCGGCGACACCACGCCCCTGGCGCCGTTCAAGGAGGACTTCCGCGCGCTGTTCACGCCGGGCCGCCACCTTCGCCCCCACGCGGACGCGCTGCTCGGCCGTCTGCGGGCTCCCGGGCGCACCGTCGTGGCCCTGCACCTGCGGCGCGGAGACTTCGGCTGGGGGCGGTTCTGGATCGCCCCGACCTCCTGGTATCTGAGCTGGCTGGAGGCCGTCTGGCCAACGCTCGACCGGCCGCTCCTGTTCATCGCGACCGACGACCCGGACCAGGCGCGGGCGTTCGCCGCCTACCGCCCCGTCACCGGCCGCGACCTCGCCGAGCCGATCGCGGGGGCGGAATTCTTCACCGATTTCCACGTTCTCTGCCACGCCGACCGGGTCGCCGTCTCCAACAGCTCCTTCTCCTTCGTCGCGACCATGCTGAACCGCGACGCCGACGGCTTCCACCGACCCGACCCGACGCGCCGGGCCCTGGTTCCCTACGATCCCTGGGCCGCCCCGGTCCTGCTCTGATCATCGCAGCGCGGTGCAACGACAAGGCGTGGGCGCGCGGCGTCTTCACCGAAGCCGCCGGGCGTTGATGACGATGTCGGTCCCCAGCGCCACCATCAGGGCGACGGCGCCGCACAGGAAGACGGCGGCGTAGTTTCCCCCGCTGTGGGCGAAGAGGTAGGAGTAGCCGTAGCCGCCCAGCGCCTGGAACAGGGCGAAGGCGGTGGTGGCCCGGCTCCAGGCGGCGCGCTGCTCCGACGGGCCGTGCGGCAGCAATTCATGGATGCGGCCGAGCACCAGGGGAACCACGCCCGGCGTCAGGGCGCCGAGGACGACCGTCGCGATCCCGACCACCAGCGGCTGGCCGCTGACCGCCAGGGCGGCCACGGCGACCGCCTGGAGCAGCAGCGCGATGCGGTAGGCCGCGGCGTGACCGATGCGGTCGGCCAGCGATCCGGCGACGACCGGCCCGGCCACCGACGCCACGCCGTACAGAACCCAGCAGAGCGCGCCGATGTCCGCTCCGTGCCGCAGGCCGCGGGCGACGTAGTCGACCAGCAGCAGCATGACCGGCACCAGCCCCAGCGCGTTCAGCGCGTATTCGGCGTAGAGCGAGCGGAGGACGCGCCCCTCGTGCCGCGGGGCGTGTTCCACCGGCGGGGCGGCGGTCGCCTGCGTCGGCGACGAGGGCGGCCAGCCGAACCAGGACAGGGCGGTCAGCAGCAGCGACAGCCCGCCCAGCCCCAGCCACGTCTCGCGCAACCCAAGCCGCATCAGCGCCGGCACGGCGGTGCCCGAGGCGGCGATCCCCAGCCCGATGCCGAGGAAGATCATGCCGCTGACGAAGCCGCGCCGTCCCGCGGGGATGTGGGGCAGGATGCTGGTCGCGACCAGGACCATGATGGCGCCCCCGGCCAAACCCGAGACGAAGCGCCAGCCGAAGAACCAGCCGAGCGAGAGCGGGTAGGCGCAGGCGATGAAGGCGAGGGAGGCCGTCAGCATCAGCGCCCGCAGCAGCGCCCGGTTGGGCAGCAGGCCGGCCAGCGGCCGGCCGAGCAGAGCGCCCGCCAGAT
The DNA here is from genome assembly GCF_040500525.1 of Azospirillum formosense. NCBI lineage: Bacteria > Pseudomonadati > Pseudomonadota > Alphaproteobacteria > Rhodospirillales > Azospirillaceae > Azospirillum > Azospirillum formosense. Next base: position 239,012 of record NZ_CP159404.1, read on the forward strand.
AGCCGGCGAAGTTCGCCGCGCCCAGCGTCACCGCGTCGGCGGCGGAGAACCAATGCGCCTCGATCAACGACGGAACCAGCGGCGTGTAGGCGAAGCGCGCCAGTCCGATGGCGACGAGGCTTCCCGCCATGCCCGCGAGGGTCGCCATCCACGCGGCGCCGTCGAGGCGGTCCATGGCCACGGTTGCGGATGTCCTGTTCATGGGCGTGCGTCCCTGTTGCGGCTCCGCCGCGGCGGGCCGCCCGTTGACCGGGAGGAATGGGAAGGGGGTGATCCGGCGCGGCGGGTCAGGAGTCCGGCATCGGCGGCAGCCCGAGGCTGGCCAGGGCGCCGCGCGCCGTCCCCTCCAGCAGGTCGCGCTCGGGGCGGATGCGGGCCAGGACGCGGATGCCCAGCAGGCTGGAGAAGAGCAGGCGTGCCGCGTCCTCCTCGGGGATGCCGGCCGGGATCTCGCCGCTCCGCCGCCCCTTGGCGAGGCAGCGGCGGAAGAAATCCTCGATGGTCGTCAATTCGGCGTTCAGGAAGTCGCGCAGGTCGGGATTGTCCGGCGTGACCTCCAGCGCGGAATTCACCAGCAGGCAGCCGCGCCGGCACCCGTCGCCGAGCGACCGCTCGATGCTCTCGCGCAGGAAGCCGGCGATGGCGACGGCCGGCGACGGCGCCGCCTCGTGTCGGGCGATGCGGGCGCGCAGCGAGCCGTCCAGGTAATGCTCCAGGGCGCGGCGGAACAGCGCCCGCTTGTCGCCGAAGGCGTTGTGCATGCTGGCGAGCGTCATGCGCATGCTGTCCGCCAGCGCGCGGGTGGAGGTCGCCTCGTAGCCCTGGCTCCAGAAGCGGTCCACCGCCGCGTCCAGCACCGCCGCTTCATCGAACGTCCGTGGCCGAGCCATGAGTCCCGCCTCCCGAGCCGGCGTTTTAGATCATATGATCCAAAATACGCCGGGTGACGCGGCGGTCAAGGAGCTTCGCCGTCGTCCCGACGCAGGACTGCCCTGCGCGGCCGCCGGTCCGCTAATCCAACGGCTTCAGTTCCCCCAGAAGCGTGGGCAGCAGCTCGGCCACCGTGGGGTGGATGTGGACGGCGCGCTGAAGGGTGGGGTAGGGCGCCTTGGCGTACATCAGGTCCAGCACGCCGTGGATGGCCTCGTCGCCGCCGGGGCCGAGAATGGCGGCGCCGAGGATCTCCCGGTTGTCGGCGTCGACGACGATCCGCATGAAGCCCCGGGTCTCGCCCTTTTCGACCGCGCGCCCGACGCGGGTCATCGGCCGCATGCCGACCAGCGCGCGCCGGCCGGAGCGGCGGACCGCCTCGTCGGTCATGCCGACGCGGGCGAGCGGCGGATCCGTGTAGAGCGCGTAGGCCTGGATGCGGTCGTCCACGCTGCGCCGCTCGCCGTCGAGCAGGTTCGCCGCGACGATCTCGAAGTCGTTGTAGGCGGTGTGAGTGAAGGCGCCGCGCCCGTTGCAGTCACCCATCGCCCAGATGCCGGGCACGTTGGTGCGCAGCGTGTCGTCCACCGTGATGATGCCGCGGGCGTCGGTCGCCACCCCGGCCCGGTCGAGCCCGAGGTCGTCGGTGTTGGGCACGCGGCCCACCGCCAGCAGCGCGTGGCTTCCGACCACCGAGGGCGCTCCGGAGGCGCAGGTCACGCCCACTTCCACGCCGTCGTCGTGCGGGGCGAAGCGGATGCAGTCGGCCGACAGGCGGACCGTCACCCCCTCCGACTCCAGCAGGTCGCGGATCGCGGCGGAAACGTCGGGGTCCTCGCGCGGGATCAGCCGGTCGCCCCTCTCCACGATGGTCACCTCGGCGCCGAAACGGCGGTACATCTGGGCGAATTCCAGGCCGATGTAGCTGCCGCCGACCACCACCAGATGCCGCGGCACTTGGTCGAGGTCGAGGATCGTGCCGCTGGTCAGCACGCCGACGTCGCGCACGCCCGGCATGTCGGGCACCGCGGCGCGGGCGCCGACGTTGATGAAGATGCGCTCCGCCGTCAGCACTTCGTTGCCGACGCGCACGCAGGTGGGGGATTCGAAGCGGGCGTGACCCTGCAGCACACGGCAGTTGGGCATGCCGCGCAGCCAGCGTTCGACGTTCTGGCGCGACCGGCCCGAGACGGCGTCCTTGCGCGCCTTGACCTTGGCCATGTCGACCCGCACCGGCCCGTCCAGCATCACGCCGTATTCGGCGGCGCGCTGAGCCATCCGGGCCACGCGGGCGCTGGCGACCAGCGTCTTGGTCGGGGTGCAGCCGGTGTTCACGCAGGTGCCGCCGAACTGCTTGCGTTCGACGACCGCGACGGTCATGCCGGCGGCGGTGAGACGCTCGGCGAGCGGCGGCCCGGCCTGGCCGGCTCCGATGATGATGGCGTCGACCATGGCGTGCTCCTGCAGCCGGACCTGGGTGTCGGGGACCGCCGTCGGCCGGCCGCGGCCGCCGGCGCCGAACGGGGCGGAAGCAAAGCTAAGTGGAGCCGGGGGCCGGTCAAGACCGGGCGATCCGTCGGCGGAGTCCCCCTCGGCGGCGGAATGCCGCTACCATGGGCGCCAAGGGGGCGCCAAGGGGGCGCCAAAGGGGGGCGCCAGGGGAAGAGGCCGATCCATGGAACTCAGCATCGATCACCTGACGGAAGCCGGTTCGGGCAGCCGCGTCCTGGACAGCGACGGGGAAAGCCGGCTGCTGCGCGTGATGCGGCCGGACCAGCCCTTTCCCATCCTCGCGCGCATGGCCGTGACGCCGTCGGGCGGTCCGGGCGATCCGGCGAGGGAGGCCGGCGCTGCGCTCGACCGGCTGCGGCGGGAGCACGCCTTGTCGCGCCGGCTCGATCCCGCCTGGGCGGTCAAACCGGTCGATCTTCTGCCGCACGGCATGGCCCCGGTCCTGACCCTCGCCGATCCGGGCGGCCAGCCGCTCTCGGCGTTGGCCGTGCCGGGGATGCCGTTCCGCCAGCGGCTCGCCCTGGCGCTCCGCATGGCGGAGGCGGTGGCGCATCTGCACCGCCGCGGCCTGATGCACGGCGATTTGCGGCCGTTCAACCTGCTGGTCGGCGATGACGGCGCGGTGCGCCTGACCGGCTTCGGCCGGGCCTGCCCCGTGCCGGTGCCGCCGGGCCGGCCGGGCCACGTCGCCGGGCGGCCGGACCCGCTGCTGCCCTACATGGCCCCCGAACAGTCGGGGCGGACGGGCCGGCCGGTCGACCGCCGCAGCGACCTCTACGCGCTCGGGGTCACGCTCTACGAGCTGTTCACCGGCGCGCTTCCCTTCGCGGCGGGCGATGCCATGGAGTGGCTGCACAGCCATCTCGCGCGCGCGCCGATCGCGCCGGCCTTCCACGCCCCCGACCTGCCTGCGGCCATCGCCGACATCCTGTTGCGGCTGCTGGCCAAGATGGCGGAGGACCGCTACCAGACCGCCGGCGGCCTCGTCCGCGACCTCGCCCACGCGCTGCGGCTCTGGGATACGGAGGGCCGCATCCCCGCCTTTCCGGCCGGCCGCCGCGATCTGCCGGAGGGGCTGGTTCCGCCACCCGGCCTCTACGGGCGGGACGAGCCGGTGGCCGCTCTCGAGGCCGCCTTCGAGCGGGTCGCCACCCGGGGCCGGATGGGCATCGTCCTGATCGCCGGCCGGTCGGGCGTCGGCAAGTCGGCGGTCGTCCGCTCCCTGGAAGAACGTGCGGTGCCGCCGCAGGGCCTGTTCGCCGGCGGCAAGTTCGACCAGGGCGAGCGCGACCGTCCCTACGCCAGCCTCGCGGAAGCCTTTCGCGGGCTGGTCGCCCGAATCCTGGCGCTGCCGGCCCCGCATCGCGACCACTGGCGCCGCGCCCTGGCCGAGGCGGTGGGCGAGGGCGGCGCCCTGATGACCGCGCTGATCCCGAACCTCGCCGAGCTGATCGGGGGGCAGCCCGCCGTCCCGCCCTTGCCGCCGCGCGAGGCCCAGAACCGCTTCGACCTGCTGTTCCGGCGCGTCCTGCAGTGCTTCGCCCGCCCCGACCATCCGCTCGCCCTGTTCCTCGACGACCTGCAATGGCTGGACGGCGCGACGGTGGACCTGCTGGACCGGCTCGTCGCCGACGGCGGCATGGGCCATCTGCTGCTGGTCGGCGCCTATCGAAGCGACGAGGTCGGAGACGGCCACCCGCTGGAGACGCTGATGCGCCGGGTCGAGGCGGCCGGCGACGCGATCGACTGCGAGCGGATCGCGCTGGGGCCGCTGTCCGCCGACGACCTGGGCCGCATGATCGCCGACACGCTGGACCGCAGGCCCGACGAGGTGGCGGCGCTCGCCGACCGGCTGCAGGTGCGGACCGGCGGCAACGCCTTCTTCGCGGTCCAGCTGCTGACCGAACTGGAACGCTCCGGCCAGCTGTGGTTCGACCGCGACGCCCGGCGCTGGGACTGGGATCTGGCGGCGGTGGAGCGGGCGCCGGCGGGCGCCGGCATCGCCACGCTGATGGGCGAGCGGCTTGCCCGCTTTCCGGCGCCGACGCGTGACCTGCTGTTCCGCCACGCCGCGCTCGGCGCGGCCGTCCGGCTGTCCACGTTGGCCATCGCCGCCGGCCTGCCCGAGGCGGAGGCCGCGGGCCATCTGGAGCCGGTGCTGGCCGAAGGGCTGATCCTGCGCGCCGAGGACGGGGTCCGTTTCCTCCACGACCGGGTGCAGGAGGGAGCCTATGCCCTGGTGCCGGAGGACGCGCGCGGCGCGCTCCACCTCGGCATCGCCCGCGCGCTGCACCGCGGCTTCGCGGCCGACCTGACGGGGGAGCGGCTGTTCGCCGTGGTCGGCCAGTACGACCGGTGCTTGCCCCTGATCCGGGACGGGCGGGAGCGGGCGGAGGTGGCGGCGCTCCACCTCGCCGCCGGCCGCCAGGCCAGGGCGGCCAGCGCCCACGCCGCGGCGCTGGCCCACGCGCTGGGCGGCCTTCGCCTGCTGGAGGGCGGCGGTGATGGGCTGGCGGACGAGCCGGCGGACAGGCCGGCGGATGTCCGGTCGATCGGGCGGCTGGCCTTCGCGCTGGAGCATCTCCGGGCCGAATGCGAGTTCCTGTGCGGCGACCTGCGGCAGGCGGAGCGACGCCTGCTCGCCCTTGCCGGACGGGCCGAGGCGCCGGCGGACCGCGCCGCGATCACCGCGCTGCTCGTCACCGTCTTCACCGCCATCGACCGCAGCGACCGCGCCGTCGGGTCTTGTCTGGCCTATCTGCGGGGGGTGGGGATCGACTGGCCCGCCCATCCGCCGGCCGCCCTGGCCCAGGAGGAGTATGAGCGGCTGCGGGCGGCCATCGGCGGCCGGCCCATCGCGTCGCTGGTGTCGCTGCCCGCCGACCCCGACCTCGACAGCCGGGCGACGCTGGACGTGCTGGCCGCCGCCCTGCCGCCCGCCTTCTTCAGCGACCGCAACCTCGTCTGCCTGATCCTGTGCCGGATGGCCAACCTGACCCTGCGGAACGGGCGCAGCGACGCGTCCGCCCTGGGCTTCGCCTATCTCGGCATGATGGCCGGTCCCTGTTTTGGCGATTACGCCGCCGGCTACGACTTCGGCCGCCTCGGCTACGATCTGGCGGAGCGGCAGGGGCCGACGCGCTACCGGGCGCGGGTGCTGATGACCTTCGCCTATCACGTCGTCCCGTGGACCCGCGACATCCGCAGCGAGCGCGCCCTGCTGCTGCGCGCCTTCGACGAGGCGCGGGAGGCCGGCGACATCACCTATGGCGGTTTCACCAGCGTCACCCTCGTCACCAGCATGCTGGCGTCGGGCGACCCGCTGGCGACGGTCCAGTGCACGGCCGAGGCGCGCCTCGCCCATGTCCGGCAGGTGAGGTTCGGGCTCTGCGCCGACATCCTGACCACCCAGCTCCAGCTGCTGCGCGCCTTGCGCGGCCAGACCAACGCCATCGGCGGCTTCGACGGGCAGGGTTTCGACAACGCCGCCTTCGAGGCGCGGCTGCTCGCCAACCCCAGCCTGGACATCGCCACCTGCTGGCACTGGATCCGCACCCTCCAGCTCCGCTGCATCGCCGGGGAGATGACGGCGGCGGTCGAGGCGGCCGAGCGGGCGGAAGGGCTGCTGTGGACCACGGCCGGCCATTGGGAGATGGCGGAGTTCCACTTCCACGCCGCCCTGGCCCGCGCCGGGGCGATGGACGATGCCCCGCCGGACCAGCGTGCCCGTCACGCCGCGGCGCTCGACCGGCATCTCGCCCAGCTGCGCGATTGGGCGGGCCACGGCCCGGACAGTTTCGACGCCCGCTTCGCCCTGGCCGATGCGGAGGCGGCGCGGACCCGGGGGCGGACGGAGGACGCGATGCGCGGCTACGACCGCGCGGTCGAGGCGGCCCGGCGCGGCACCCTGCCGCATGTGGAGGCGCTGGCCCACGAACGCGCCGCCGCCCACTACCGCCGGCTGGGGGTGGCGACGCTGGAGCGCGCCTGCATCCGCGACGCGGCCGAGGCCTACGCGCGGTGGGGAGCCACCGCCAAGGTGCGGCAACTCAGCCGGCGCCATCCTTCCCTCGCCCTGGACGCGGTCGAGCCGGCCCCACCGGAGGCGCCGCGCGGCTTCGAGGGCCTCGATCCGGCGACGCTCCTCGGGACGCTGCGCGCGGTCGCCGACCAGGCGGGCGTGGAGCGGCTCACCACCAGCCTGCTGACCCTGGTCCTGGAGCATGCCGGCGCCAGCCGCGGCCTGCTGATCCTCGCCCGCGGCGACGGGTTGCGGGTGGAGGCGGAGGCGACGACCGGGCTCTACGGCGTGTCGGTCCGGCTGGTCCGCGAGGACGCCGAGCGCATCCCGCTGCCCCACGCCATCGTCAACGGCGCGATCCGCGACCAGGAGGCGGTGATCGTCGACGACACCCGGGCGTCCGGCCCCTTCTCGGCCGATCCCTATGTCCGCCGGACGGAGGCGCGCTCCATCCTGTGCCTGCCGCTGGTCCGTCGCCGCCGCGTCGTCGGGCTGCTGCATCTGGAGAACGCGCTGGCCACCCACGCCTTCACGCCGCAGCGGGTCAGCCTCCTGACGCTGCTCGGAGCCCAGGCCGCGGCGGCGCTGGAGACCGCGACGCTGGACGAGAAGGAGGCGCTGCTGAAGGAGATCCATCACCGGGTGAAGAACAACCTGCAACTCGTCACCAGCCTTCTCAACCTCCAGGCCCGCCGAGTCGAGGACGAGGCGGTCGCCGCCCTGTTCGCCGACAGCCGCGATCGCGTGCGGTCGATGGCCCTGGTGCACGAGAACCTCTACCGCCTCGGCAATTTCGCGCGCGTGCCGATGCGCGAGCATCTGGAATCGGTGTGTGCCCATCTGCTGCGCGCCTACGCCCGGCAGGCCGGCGCGGTGCGTCTGGAAACCGCCATGGACGACCTGCAGCTCGATCTCGACCGCGCGGTGCCCTGCGGCCTGATCGTCAACGAGCTGGTCTCCAACGCCCTGAAGCACGCCTTTCCGGGGGGACGGGGCGGGGTGCTCGGCGTGGCCCTGGCGGTGGACGGGCGGGAGTGCCGGCTGACCGTGCGCGACGACGGCGTGGGCTTGCCCGGTGGTTATGATCCCGATAGGATGGACACGCTCGGCTTCCAGCTGATCGCTGACTTGACCGCTCAGTTGCACGGTTCGTTGGAATACAACCCCAGCACAGGGACAGAATTCGTCGTTGCCTTTCCCTTGATGGGACGCAACCGGGGACATGAATGATCGCGGCTCGGATCCTGATTGTCGAAGACGACCGCATCGTCGCGCGTGATATCCAGCATCAGGTTTCCCGAATGGGCCATGTCGTGGTCGGACTGTCGGCCAGCGGCGAGGAGGCGGTGCGGCTGGCCTGCAGCCATCAACCGGACCTGGTGCTGATGGACATCCGCCTGGACGGGGAGATGGACGGGATCGAGGCGGCGCGCCGGATCCGCGAGGCGCAGCGCATCCCCGTGGTCTTCCTCACCGCCTACGCCAACGACGACGTCGTGGAGCGCGCCAGCCGGACGGAGCCCTTCGGTTACCTGCTGAAGCCCCTCGAAGAGCCTCAGATGCGCACCGTCATCCAGATGGCGCTCTACAAGCAGGCCAGCGACGCCAGGCTGCGGATGAGCGAACGGCGCTACGCCGCCACGCTCGCCAGCATCCGCGACGGGGTGATCCTGTGCGACCGCGACGGGCGCGTCGACTTCATGAACCGGGTGGCCGAGACGATGACCGGCTGGACGGCGGCGGAGGCGGCCGGGCGGCCGCTCGCCTCCGTCTTCGTCGCCCTGGACGAGGAAACGCAGGAACCGCAGGAGGATTTCTCCGCCCTCGTCCGGCACCATGGCGCCCATGCCCCGCCGGAACGGCTGTCCCGCCTGCTGCCCCGCGGCGAAACGGCTCCGGACCGGCCCGATTCGGCCGGGATCGTGGTGGAGGAGCGCTGCTCGGCCATCATCGACGACCGCGGCGAGGTGGCCGGTGCCATCCTGGTGTTCAGCGATCTGACCCAGCGCCGCCAGATCGCCGAGGCCTTGCGCAAGGCCGAGGCGGACCTCGCCCGGATTGGCCGGCTCACCATGATGGGCGAACTGGCCACCGCCGTCGCGCACGAGGTCAACCAGCCGCTGATGGCGATCATCACCAACGCCGGCACCTGCCTCCAGCATCTGTCGCAGCCCGAACCCGACCTGGGCAAGACCCGCGCCGTGGCGGAGCGGATCGTGCGCGACGCCCAACGGGCCGGCGACGTGATCCGCAGCATTCACGCCCTGGTGCGACGGACGCCGGCCGATCCGGGGCGGGTCGACATGAACGCCCTGGCCGTCGAGACGCTGGCGCTGGTGCGGGCCGAACTGCGCCGTGCCCGCATCACGGTGGAAACCGACCTTCAGGCGGGTCTGCCCTCGGTCCATGGCGACCGGGTGCAGCTGCAGCAGCTCATCCTCAACCTGGTGATGAACGCCGTCGAAGCGATGGCCGACCCCGGCCTGCCGTTGCGGCGGCTGCGCGTCGTCACCGCCGGCGGCGACGGCGGGATCAGCGTCCGTGTCGAGGACAGCGGGCCGGGCATCGCCGAGGCCGATCCGGAGGTCCTCTTCCGCGCTCTCTACACCACCAAGCCCGACGGGCTGGGCATGGGGCTGTCGATCAGCCGGTCGATCGCGGAACTGCACGGCGGGCGCCTGACCGCGACTCCGGGAACGCCCTGCGGCAGCGTGTTCGAAGCCGTGCTTCCGGCATCGCTCGGAGAGACGTGATGGGGATGGGGAGCAAGGCCGCCGGGACGGCGGTGACCGTGGTGGTCATCGACGACGACGAGTCCGTCCGCGAAGCGCTGGAAGGGCTGCTCGACTCCGTGGGATTGCCGGTGGTGAGCTTCGGATCGGTGCAGCAGTACATCGACCGCCCACCGGCCATCGACATCGGCTGCATGGTGCTGGACGTGCGGCTGCCGGGGCGCAGCGGGCTGGATTTCCAGGCGGAGCTGGCGCGCTGCGGCAACAGCCTCCCCGTGATCTTCATCAGCGGTCACGGCGACGTGCCGATGTCGGTCCGCGCGATGAAGGCGGGGGCTTTCGAGTTCTTGACCAAGCCGGTCCACCACCAGCATCTACTGGACGCCATCCACGCCGCCCTCGCCCAGCACGGGGAGCGGCGGGACCAGGAGCGCAGCCTCGTCGCCCAGCGTGCCCGCTTCGACTCGCTGACCGCGCGCGAGCGCGAGGTCACCATGATGGTGGTCTCCGGCCTGCGCAACAAGCAGATCGCCGGCGACCTGGACCTCAGCGAGGCGACGGTAAAGCTGCACCGCGGTCAGGCGATGCGCAAGATGGGGGTTCGGTCGGTGGTCGATCTGGTGCGCATCGTCGACAGTCTGGTTCCCGACCAAGCCCAGTGACGTCGCGGACCGGAGGTGCCGCCATCCACCGATCGGGACGGACCGGATCGCCGACGCCTCCAATCCCCGGGGACCTTCCTGTTGCCGGTGGGGTCCGAGTCGCTGCCACCGCACCCTTCGACGGCATCCAAACACACCTCCGTGATCGGAAGGGCTTTCTGGCGGCCTGCTCGCTTTCCGGATGGCGCTTCCCACGGTGAAATCACGAGCCGGTTCTTGGATCGTTCCTGCCGGATGCCCGAACCTCGCCGGATTGGTAACTTTTGGTTTCGAGATCAATCATGTGGCGAAACCTTCCCGTGCGGATCGCGCCACTGCAGCCGATGTATGCGTGCTGTCGTGTGAAGCAAGAAACTCTTTGAAATGTAAGGATTCAGGGGCGTGTTTTCTATTGTTACTGTCCGGTAACACGCTGATCCTTGCCGTATATACCATTAATTAGCTCTTGATAGTTCATTGATCCAATCAAGACCGGTGTCCGTGCCGGCGGCGTTGCGTGAGGGCTGAAAGACCGTGGCGAATCCAACCTTCACTATGATCGGCACCAACAGCTTCGGCCTCTCTGACACCGGAAGCGAGGCCGCCCCGGTGCTGGCGGATCTGGATGGCGACGGCGATCTCGACCTTCTGGTCGGCAACGCGGACGGCAACACGCTCTTTTTCCGGAACTCCGGAACGACGCTGTCGCCGACCTTCACGCTGGACAGCACCAATCCGTTCGGGAACTCCAACGTCAGCGCGGGCGGCGCGCTTCCCGGTCTGGTGGACATCGACGGCGACGGCGATCTCGACCTGTTCATCGGCAACCATGCCGGCACCACCGTGTTCCTCCGCAACAACGGGACGACGCTGGCGCCGACCTTTTCGCTGGAAGGCACCAACCTCTTCGGCATTCAGAACGCCGGAAGTTACGGGGCGCCGGGCTTTGCCGATCTGGACGGCGACGGCGATCTCGATTTGCTGATCGGAAACAGCGCCGGCGATTTTCTCTATTTCCGCAACGACGGAACGACGCAGGCTCCGACATTCTCCCTGACAGGCACCAATCCTTTCGGACTGCTTCACGACATCGATGGGTATCTGTCGCCCGTACTGGCGGACCTCAACGGAGACGGGCTCGTCGACCTCATCAACAAGAGCACCGTCTACATCAACGTCGGCACGGCGGCGGCGCCGACCTTCTCGGCGCTTGCCACGAATCCCTATGGGAGCCCCGGACCTGGGGCTTACCCGCGGCCGGCCCTGGGTGACCTCGACGGCGATGGCGACCGCGATCTGGTGATCGGTGTCGATGGCGGCGACCTGGAGTATTTCCGAAACGTTTCCCCGGTGTCGGTGACCCTCGGAAACGCCGGCAACACGATCACGCTGTCGCAGATCAACACGCTGACCGGCGGGGCCGGCACCGACGTGGTGTCGCTGCTCGAGGTCGGGGCGACCTTCCTGGTCACCGGGGTCGAGACGTTGACCGGCAGCACCGCCACCGACCTGGTGACGCTGGGCGGCGGCGGCAACACGCTGGTGGTGAGCCGGGTCGAGACGCTGACCGGCGGTGCCGGCACCGACGCGGTGACGCTGGGCTCCGTTGGAAACACGATGCTCGTGGGCGGCGTCGAAACGCTGACCGGCGGCATCGGCACCGACATTGTGACGCTGAGTTCCCTCGGCAACACGATCCAGGTGGACGGCGTCGAAACGCTGACCGGCGGCATCGGCACCGACGTGGTGACGTTGAGCACCCTCGGCAACACGCTGACGGTGTCGCGTCTGGAGACGCTGACGGGCGGCATCGGCCCCGACGTCGTGACGTTGGCCAGCGGCGGCAACACGCTGCTGGCGGAGGGAATCGAAACGCTGACCGGCGGCACCGGCGCCGATTCGGTGACGCTGGGCAGCAGCGGCAACACGCTGACGGTCCGGCTGATGGAGACGCTGATCGGCGGCTCCGGCACCGACAAGGTGACGCTGGGCACCGGCGGCAACACGCTGACGGTCCGGTTGATGGAGAGCATCGTCGGTGGTTCCGGCACCGACATCGTGATGCTGGGCACCGGTGGCAACACGCTGTCGGTCGCCGGAGTCGAAACGTTGAACGGCGGTTCCGGATCCGACACCGTGACGCTGGACGGCAGCGGCAACACGCTGACGGTGCGGCTCGTCGAGACGCTGATCGGCGGCTCCGGCACGGATGTCGTGACGTTTGGCACCGGCGGCAACACGGTGTGGGTGAGCGGCCTCGAGACGCTGACCGGAGCTTCCGGCAGCGACCAGTTGCGGTTGGACAGCGACGGCAACACGCTGACGGTGCGGCTCGTGGAGACGCTGATCGGCGGTTCCGGCACTGACAGGGTGATGCTCGGCACCGGCGGCAACACGGTGAGGGTGAGCGGCATCGAGACGCTGACCGGAGACGCCGGCACCGATGCGGTGACGCTGCTCACCGGTGGGAACACGCTGACGGTGTCCCTTCTCGAAACGTTGATCGGCGCCAGCGGCACGGATGTCGTGACGCTGACCGGCACCGGCAACACCATGCTGGTGTCCGCTCTGGAAACCTTGATCGGTGGTTCCGGCATCGACGTGGTGACGGTCTCCGCCAGCGGCATGACCGCGCTGGTCGGTGGCATCGAAACGCTGAACGGCAACACCGGCGTGGAGTTCGTGACCCTGGACGGCGGCGGCAACACGCTGACGGTGTCACGGCTGGAGACGCTGATCGGGGGGGCCGGCACCGACGTGGTGAGCCTCAGCGGCACATCGAACAACACCATGGTGGTGGGCGCCATCGAGACGCTGATCGGCACCGCGGTGATCGACATGGTGATGCTGGGCAGCAGCGGCAACACGATCGAGGTGTCGCGGATCGAGACGGCGATCGGCGGTTCCGGCACCGACGTGGTGATGCTGGGCAGCGGCGGCAACACGTTGCTGGTGAGGCTGCTGGAGACGCTGACCGGCGGTTCCGGCAACGACGTGGTGGTACTCGCCTCCGGCGGCAACGTGATGACGGTGAGCGGGGTCGAAACGATCAACGGTGGCAGCGGCCTTGACATCGTGACCCTCGGCGACAGCGCCGGCAACACGCTTACGGTGTGGAGGATCGAGACGCTGACCGGCAGTGCCGGCACCGACGTGGTGACGTTGGCCAGCGCCGGTTTCACGCTGCAGGTGGAGGGTGTCGAGACGCTGACCGGCGGCCTCGGCATCGATGTGGTGACGCTGGGCAGCGCTGGAAATACGCTGGTGGTGAGCGGCGTCGAGACGCTGACCGGCGGCTCCGGCACCGACGTGGTGATGCTGGGCAGCGCCGGCAACACGCTGGTGGTGAGCGGCGTCGAGACGCTGACCGGCGGCTCCGGCACCGATGTGGTGACGCTGGGCAGCGCCGGCAGCACCCTGGCGGTATCGCTGCTGGAGACGCTGGTCGGCGGAACCGGCACGGATGTCGTGACCTTCTCCCCGGCCGGCAACCAGGGAACCCTTTTCGTTTCCGGCGTCGAAACCGTCCACACGCCGTTCCAGACATTGACGCTCAACGGCACCGACACGCTGATCATTCTATCCGCCAGCCCGTCCACCCCGGCGCTCAGCCCGACGTCGGACAGCGGCGCCCCCGGTGACGGCGTGACGAACGCGTCGCAGCCCACGCTGACGGGAACCGCCGACGCCGGCAGCGTCGTGCATCTGTACGGAAATGGTATCGAGATCGGGACGGGAACCACGAACGGTTCCGGCCTCTGGTCGGTGGTCGCCGGTACGACGCTTGCCGACGGGACCTGGACAGTGACGGCCAAGGTGATCAGCTCCGGCGTCGAGAGCGGGCCTTCCGGAGCTTTCCTCGTCACCATCGACAGCGGCGCGAATGCTCCCTCCGCCTTGGCATTGTCGCCCGCTTCGAACAGCGGGTCGACGGCGGACACGCTGACCAGCGTGACGGCTCCGGTGATCACCGGGACGGTGGCCGAGGCCGGCGTCGTGGTGCTGTACGAGGGAGCGACGGCGCTCGGCACGGTGACCGCTTCGGCGGCCGGCGCCTGGAGCATCACCGCGGGCTCGCTGAGCGATGGGACGCACACCCTGACCGCCACGGTGACCGACGCGGCGGGCAACACCTCCGCGGCTTCCTCCGCTCTGACGGTGACCATCGACAGCGGTGCCAACGCTCCCTCCGCTCTGGCGCTTGCCGTGGCTTCGAACAGCGGGTCGACGGCGGACACGCTGACCAACGTGACGGCTCCGGTGATCACCGGCAACGTCTCCGAGGCCGGCGTTGTGGTGCTGTACGAGGGAGCGACGGCGCTTGGCACGGTGACCGCTTCGGCGGCCGGCGCCTGGAGCATCACCGCGGGCTCGCTGAGCGATGGGACGCACACCCTGACCGCCACGGTGACCGACGCGGCGGGCAACACCTCCGCGGCTTCCTCCGCGCTGACCGTGACCATCGACAGCGGTGCCTCCTCGCCGACCGGGCTCGCCCTGGCAACGGCTTCGAACAGCGGGTCGACGGCGGACACGCTGACCAGCGTGACGGCTCCGGTGATCACCGGCAGCGTCTCCGAAGCCGGCGTTGTGGTGCTGTACGAAGGAGCGACGGCGCTCGGCACGGTGACGGCTTCGGCGGCCGGCGCCTGGAACATCACCGCGGCCTCGCTGAGCGACGGGACGCACACCCTGACCGCCACGGTGACCGACGCGGCGGGCAACACCTCCGCGGCTTCCTCCGCGCTGACCGTGACCATCGACAGCGGTGCCTCCTCGCCGACCGGGCTCGCCCTGGCAACGGCTTCGAACAGCGGGTCGACGGCGGACACGCTGACCAGCGTGACGGCTCCGGTGATCACCGGGACGGTGGCCGAGGCGGGCGTGATCGTGCTGTACGAGGGAGCGACGGCGCTCGGCACGGTGACGGCTTCGGCGGCCGGCGCCTGGAGCATCACCGCGGCCTCGCTGAGCGACGGGGCGCACACCCTGACCGCCACGGTGACCGACGCGGCGGGCAACACGTCGTCCGTTTCCACTGGGCTGACGGTGACCATCGACAGCGGCGCCTCCTCGCCGACCGGGCTCGCCCTGGCAACGGCTTCGAACAGCGGCTCGACGGCGGACACGCTGACCAGCGTGACGGCTCCGGTGATCACCGGAACGGTGGCCGAGGCGGGCGTGATCGTGCTGTACGAGGGAACAACGGCGCTTGGCACGGTGACGGCTTCGGCGGCCGGCGCCTGGAGCATCACCGCGGGCTCGCTGAGCGATGGGACGCACACCCTGACCGCCACGGTGACCGACGCGGCGGGCAACACCTCCGCGGCTTCCTCCGCGCTGACCGTGACCATCGACAGCGGTGCCTCCTCGCCGACCGGGCTCGCCCTGGCAACGGCTTCGAACAGCGGGTCGACGGCGGACACGCTGACCAGCGTGACGGCTCCGGTGATCACCGGGACGGTGGCCGAGGCGGGCGTGATCGTGCTGTACGAGGGAGCGACGGCGCTCGGCACGGTGACGGCTTCGGCGGCCGGCGCCTGGAGCATCACCGCGGCCTCGCTGAGCGACGGGGCGCACACCCTGACCGCCACGGTGACCGACGCGGCGGGCAACACGTCGTCCGTTTCCACTGGGCTGACGGTGACCATCGACAGCGGCGCTTCCTCGCCGACCGGGCTCGCCCTGGCAACGGCTTCGAACAGCGGCTCGACGGCGGACACGCTGACCAGCGTGACGGCTCCGGTGATCACCGGCAGCGTCTCCGAAGCCGGCGTTGTGGTGCTGTACGAAGGAGCGACGGCGCTCGGCACGGTGACGGCTTCGGCGGCCGGCGCCTGGAGCATCACCGCGGCCTCGCTGAGCGACGGGACGCACACCCTGACCGCCACGGTGACCGACGCGGCGGGCAACACCTCCGCGGCTTCCTCCGCTCTGACGGTGACCATCGACAGCGGCGCCAACGCTCCCTCCGCCCTGGCGCTTGCCGTGGCTTCGAACAGCGGCTCGACGGCGGACACGCTGACCAACGCGACGGCTCCGGTGATCACCGGCAGCGTCTCCGAAGCCGGCGTTGTGGTGCTGTACGAGGGAGCGACGGCGCTCGGCACGGTGACCGCTTCGGCGGCCGGCGCCTGGAGCATCACCGCGGGCTCGCTGAGCGACGGGACGCACACCCTGACCGCCACGGTGACCGACGCGGCGGGCAACACCTCCGCGGCTTCCTCCGGGCTGACCGTGACCATCGACAGCGGTGCCAACGCTCCCTCCGCTCTGGCGCTTGCCGTGGCTTCGAACAGCGGGTCGACGGCGGACACGCTGACCAACGTGACGGCTCCGGTGATCACCGGCAACGTCTCCGAGGCCGGCGTTGTGGTGCTGTACGAGGGAGCGACGGCGCTTGGCACGGTGACCGCTTCGGCGGCCGGCGCCTGGAGCATCACCGCGGGCTCGCTGAGCGATGGGACGCACACCCTGACCGCCACGGTGACCGACGCGGCGGGCAACACCTCCGCGGCTTCCTCCGCGCTGACCGTGACCATCGACAGCGGTGCCTCCTCGCCGACCGGGCTCGCCCTGGCAACGGCTTCGAACAGCGGGTCGACGGCGGACACGCTGACCAGCGTGACGGCTCCGGTGATCACCGGCAGCGTCTCCGAAGCCGGCGTTGTGGTGCTGTACGAAGGAGCGACGGCGCTCGGCACGGTGACGGCTTCGGCGGCCGGCGCCTGGAACATCACCGCGGCCTCGCTGAGCGACGGGACGCACACCCTGACCGCCACGGTGACCGACGCGGCGGGCAACACCTCCGCGGCTTCCTCCGCGCTGACCGTGACCATCGACAGCGGTGCCTCCTCGCCGACCGGGCTCGCCCTGGCAACGGCTTCGAACAGCGGGTCGACGGCGGACACGCTGACCAGCGTGACGGCTCCGGTGATCACCGGGACGGTGGCCGAGGCGGGCGTGATCGTGCTGTACGAGGGAGCGACGGCGCTCGGCACGGTGACGGCTTCGGCGGCCGGCGCCTGGAGCATCACCGCGGCCTCGCTGAGCGACGGGGCGCACACCCTGACCGCCACGGTGACCGACGCGGCGGGCAACACGTCGTCCGTTTCCACTGGGCTGACGGTGACCATCGACAGCGGCGCCTCCTCGCCGACCGGGCTCGCCCTGGCAACGGCTTCGAACAGCGGCTCGACGGCGGACACGCTGACCAACGTGACGGCTCCGGTGATCACCGGCAGCGTCTCCGAAGCCGGCGTTGTGGTGCTGTACGAAGGAGCGACGGCGCTCGGCACGGTGACGGCTTCGGCGGCCGGCGCCTGGAGCATCACCGCGGCCTCGCTGAGCGACGGGACGCACACCCTGACCGCCACGGTGACCGACGCGGCGGGCAACACCTCCGCGGCTTCCTCCGCGCTGACCGTGACCATCGACAGCGGTGCCTCCTCGCCGACCGGGCTCGCCCTGGCAACGGCTTCGAACAGCGGGTCGACGGCGGACACGCTGACCAGCGTGACGGCTCCGGTGATCACCGGGACGGTGGCCGAGGCGGGCGTGATCGTGCTGTACGAGGGAGCGACGGCGCTCGGCACGGTGACGGCTTCGGCGGCCGGCGCCTGGAGCATCACCGCGGCCTCGCTGAGCGACGGGGCGCACACCCTGACCGCCACGGTGACCGACGCGGCGGGCAACACGTCGTCCGTTTCCACTGGGCTGACGGTGACCATCGACAGCGGCGCCTCCTCGCCGACCGGGCTCGCCCTGGCAACGGCTTCGAACAGCGGCTCGACGGCGGACACGCTGACCAGCGTGACGGCTCCGGTGATCACCGGCAGCGTCTCCGAAGCCGGCGTCGTGGTGCTGTACGAAGGAGCGACGGCGCTCGGCACGGTGACGGCTTCGGCGGCCGGCGCCTGGAACATCACCGCGGCCTCGCTGAGCGACGGGACGCACACCCTGACCGCCACGGTGACCGACGCGGCGGGCAACACCTCCGCGGCTTCCTCCGCTCTGACGGTGACCATCGACAGCGGCGCCAACGCTCCCTCCGCCCTGGCGCTTGCCGTGGCTTCGAACAGCGGCTCGACGGCGGACACGCTGACCAACGCGACGGCTCCGGTGATCACCGGCAGCGTCTCCGAAGCCGGCGTTGTGGTGCTGTACGAGGGAGCGACGGCGCTCGGCACGGTGACCGCTTCGGCGGCCGGCGCCTGGAGCATCACCGCGGGCTCGCTGAGCGACGGGACGCACACCCTGACCGCCACGGTGACCGACGCGGCGGGCAACACCTCCGCGGCTTCCTCCGGGCTGACCGTGACCATCGACAGCGGTGCCAACGCTCCCTCCGCTCTGGCGCTTGCCGTGGCTTCGAACAGCGGGTCGACGGCGGACACGCTGACCAACGTGACGGCTCCGGTGATCACCGGCAACGTCTCCGAGGCCGGCGTTGTGGTGCTGTACGAGGGAGCGACGGCGCTTGGCACGGTGACCGCTTCGGCGGCCGGCGCCTGGAGCATCACCGCGGCCTCGCTGAGCGATGGGACGCACACCCTGACCGCCACGGTGACCGACGCGGCGGGCAACACCTCCGCGGCTTCCTCCGCTCTGACGGTGACCATCGACAGCGGTGCCTCCTCGCCGACCGGGCTCGCCCTGGCAACGGCTTCGAACAGCGGGTCGACGGCGGACACGCTGACCAGCGTGACGGCTCCGGTGATCACCGGCAGCGTCTCCGAAGCCGGCGTTGTGGTGCTGTACGAAGGAGCGACGGCGCTCGGCACGGTGACGGCTTCGGCGGCCGGCGCCTGGAACATCACCGCGGCCTCGCTGAGCGACGGGACGCACACCCTGACCGCCACGGTGACCGACGCGGCGGGCAACACCTCCGCGGCTTCCTCCGCGCTGACCGTGACCATCGACAGCGGTGCCTCCTCGCCGACCGGGCTCGCCCTGGCAACGGCTTCGAACAGCGGGTCGACGGCGGACACGCTGACCAGCGTGACGGCTCCGGTGATCACCGGGACGGTGGCCGAGGCGGGCGTGATCGTGCTGTACGAGGGAGCGACGGCGCTCGGCACGGTGACGGCTTCGGCGGCCGGCGCCTGGAGCATCACCGCGGCCTCGCTGAGCGACGGGGCGCACACCCTGACCGCCACGGTGACCGACGCGGCGGGCAACACGTCGTCCGTTTCCACTGGGCTGACGGTGACCATCGACAGCGGCGCCTCCTCGCCGACCGGGCTCGCCCTGGCAACGGCTTCGAACAGCGGCTCGACGGCGGACACGCTGACCAACGTGACGGCTCCGGTGATCACCGGAACGGTGGCTGAGGCGGGCGTGGTCGTGCTGTACGAGGGAACGACGGCGCTTGGCACGGTGACGGCTTCGGCGGCCGGCGCCTGGAGCATCACCGCGGGCTCGCTGAGCGATGGGACGCACACCCTGACCGCCACGGTGACCGACGCGGCGGGCAACACCTCCGCGGCTTCCTCCGGGCTGACCGTGACCATCGACAGCGGCGCTTCCTTGCCGACCGGGCTCGCCCTGGCAACGGCTTCGAACAGCGGGTCGACGGCGGACACGCTGACCAGCGTGACGGCTCCGGTGATCACCGGGACGGTGGCCGAGGCGGGCGTGATCGTGCTGTACGAGGGAGCGACGGCGCTCGGCACGGTGACGGCTTCGGCGGCCGGCGCCTGGAGCATCACCGCGGCCTCGCTGAGCGACGGGACGCACACCCTGACCGCCACGGTGACCGACGCGGCGGGCAACACGTCGTCCGCTTCCACTGGGCTGACCGTGATCATCGACAGCGAAGCGCCATCCGTCACCGTCGCGCTGGACAAGACGACGCTCGGTTTGGGGGAGACTGCAACCGTCACCTTCGTCTTCAGCGAGGCGCCGGTCGGCTTTTCCCTGTCGGCGGTTACCGCACAGAACGGGACGCTGTCGGACCTGTCCGTCGTGCCCGGCAGCGACGGGCTGGTTTATAAGGCCACGCTGACACCAAGCGTGGAAACGCTCGCCTCCGACAGCCACATCACCGTTGCCACAGGCTGGAGCGACACCGCTGGAAACACTCCGGCGGCGTCAGCGACCTCGGTCGGTTATGCCATCGACACCCGGACTCCGTCCGCCAACACGGCGCCTGTCATCGGCGGTGCCATGGCTGGCCAAGCGGCCAACGACGCCGCCAGCCTCCAGCCCTTCGCCACCCTGACTGTCTCCGACAACCAGACCGCGCAAGCCCAGACGGTCGTGGTGACGGTCCGCGATCCGGGCGGCACGGTTGGTGACGCCACCGGCGCCTTTACCGCCGCCAGCCTCGCCGCGAGCGGCTTTGTGAAGTCGTCCGCCGGCACCTACGCCTTGACCGCCGGCTCGGCGGCGGCGGCCCAGGCCGCGCTCCGGATGCTCGATTTCCAGCCGACGTCCAACAGGGCCGCTCCGGGCATGCGGCAGACGACCGCCTTCACCGTGACGGTCACCGACGCGGACGGCGCGTCGGTGACGAACAGCACGACCAGCATCGATATCCTGTCGGTCAACGACGCGCCGGTGCTGGCCCAGGGGCTCGGCACCCGCAACCTGGACCAGGGGCAGGCCTTCTCCTACACCATCCCGGCCGGAACCTTCACCGACGCCGACACCGGCGACAGCCTCACCCTCAGCGCGACCAGCGGCGACGGCTCGGCGCTGCCCGCCTGGCTCAGCTTCGACGCGGCCACCGGACGGCTGACCGGCACGCCGGGCAATGCCGACGTCGGCACCCGGACGGTGCGCGTCACCGCGACCGATTCGTCCGGGGAGACGGTTTCGGACCTGCTGACCATCCAGGTCGCCAACGTCAACGACGCGCCGGTGGCGACGAACGACACGGACGACACCGATCGGCTCACGCCGGTCACGGTGGGTGCCTCGAACGGCGTGCTTGCCAACGACACGGACCCCGACGCCGGAGACCGGCTGGTCGTCAGCGCGGTGAACGGCGACGCCGCCAACGTCGGCCGCGCGATCACGCTGGCCGGCGGCGGCCGGCTGACACTGAACGCCGATGGCGGCTACAGCTTCGACCCGGCGGGTGGGTACGGCACGCTGCTGTTCGGCCAGACCCGGCAGGAGACGGTCAGCTACACCGTGACCGACCAAGCCGGCGCGACCTCGACCGCGACGCTCACCATCACCGTGCGGGGCGTCAACACCGCCCCGGCGGTGCAGGAGGCCAAGCACGTCGCCATCGACCAGAATTCCAGCCGCGTCGGCCTGTCGATCGACAGGCCGGTCGATCCGGAAGGCGACCCGCTGACCATCACGGTCACCGGCCTGCCGACGGTCGGGACGCTCCAGCGCTACGACGGCACGGCGCTCGCCGTTGGCGACACGCTGACGCCCGACCAGCTCGCCGCGGTGATCTACACGCCACCCTTCGGCGCCACCGGCGCCGCGGGGTCCTTCAGCTACGCCGTGTCCGACGGGACCAACCTGGTTGGCCGGGCGGTGACGATCAGCCTGACGCCGGTGCAGTGGCTGAGCCTCACCCCGTCCAGCCTGTCGATCGCCGAGGGCAACAGCGGGTCGACCAGCCTGACCTACACGATCACCCGGCGCGGCGACACCTCGGGCGCCACCACGGTGAAGTGGCAGGTCGACACGACCGGCCTGAGCGGCAGTCTCGCGGACGCCGCGGACTTCGGCGGCACGCTGCCCAGCGGCACCGTCACCTTCGCGGCGGGGGAGACCAGCAGGACCATCACCGTGCCGATCAGCGGCGACCGGCTGGTCGAGGCCAACGAGCGCTTCCGGGTCCTGCTCTTCTCCCCCTCCACCACGGTGACCGACGCCAAGATCACGGTGGAGAGCGCCACCGCGGTCGGCACCATCCTCAACGACGACCGTGCCGCCACCATCACGGCGGTGACCGGACCGGTCGCCGGCCGCTATCTGGCGGCGCGCGGCGACACGCTGGACTTCACCGTATCCTTCAGCGACGCGGTCAGCGTCTCCGGCGGCGGCGCGCCGCGGCTGGCGCTAACCATCGGGACCCAGACCCGCTACGCCACCCTCCTGCGCGTGGACTCCGGCAAGCTGGTGTTCCGCTACGCCGTCGGCGCGGACGATCTGGACAGCGACGGGATCGCCGTCGCCGGGACCATCGACCTGAACGGCGCGCAGATCCGCGACGGCGCCGGCAACGCGGTCACCAGCCTGTCCTTCGGCAACGCGGCGCCGGTCACCAAACATGTGATGGTCAATGTCCGCGGCGGCCACGCCATCGACGGCTACATCGCCGGCGCCACGGTGTTCGCCGACGCCAACGCCAACGGCCAGCTCGATGACGGCGAGGCGTTCGGGACCACCAACGCGGTGGGAAGCTGGTCGATCCCCGGCGGGTCCGGCCCCATCGTCATGATCGGCGGCACCGACATCTCGACCAACCTGGCCTTCACCGGCGTCTACGAGGCGCCGGGATCGGCGTCGGTCATCACGCCGCTGACCACCATCATCATGGGCATGGCCGGGCTCGCCGGAACGGGCAGCGAGATCGCCGCGGCGGCGACCGAGCTGAAGAGCAAGCTCGGCCTCGACCCCGGCCTCGATTTGCTCACCTACGATCCCATTGTCGCGGTGACCACCGCCGGGGCGGGCGCCGCGGCCATCGCGGCCGCGCTGAAGACCCAGGCCGCGGCGGCCAGCGTCGCCAACGTGATCGTCCAGGGCAGCGCCGTGCTCGCCGGGGTGGTGATCGGCGCGCCGCGGGCCAGCGGCGTGATCGGGCGGGCGCTGGTGGGCGCCATCGCCGACGCGGTCAAGGCCGTCCCGGCGGGCGGCACCATCGACCTTGCCGATCCGGCGGTCCTGGCCGCCATCCTGGCCGCCGCCGGCGCGCGCATCGGGGCCGTGGACAGCGTGAAGCTGGCCGCGGTGACGGGCGGTGCCGCCAACGTCATCGCGGCGTCCAACGGTGCGGTGATCACCGCCGGCACGACCAACAGCGGCGGCGTCGACGGGCTGACCCAGATGGCCCAAGCCCAGGTGGTGGCCCAGGGCACGGCGGCGGACGAGCTGCGCACCGCCACCGCCACCGGCGACGTGTCGGGCGCGGTCGCCGCCTTCACCGGAACCAACCTGCAGCAGCAGATCAGCGCGGCACAGGTGGCCGTGGTCATCCCGTCGCGCCTTGCCATCGCGGCGGCGGACGCCGACAAGCGGGAGGGGGACGGCGGGACCACCGCCTTCACCTTCACCGTCACCCGCGCCGGCAGCGCGAGCGGCGCCCTGACGGTGGCCTGGGCGGTCGCGGCCGGCGACGGACCGGGCGGCGCCACGCTCGACGCCGCCGATTTCGGCGGGACCCTGCCGTCGGGCACCATCTCCTTCGCCGACGGCGAAACGACCAGGACGATCTCCGTCCTGGTGTCAGGCGACACGGACATCGAGCCGGACGAGACCTTCACCGTCACCCTGTCCAACCCGTCCGTCGCGGCGACCGCGATCGAAACGGCAACGGCGTCCGGGACCATCCGCAACGAGGACCCGATCGATCCGAAGCTGACCTTGCCCGGCGCTCAAACGGTCGTGGCGGGGACGGCGGCGGCCATCGCCGGCCTTTCGGTGACGGACGGCGACAGCGCAACGGTGACGGTGACCCTGACGCCAGGCAACGGCAGCCTCGGCCTCGCCGGACCCGCCGCCATTGTCACGGCCGGCGACGGCACCGTGACCATCAGCGGCAGCGTGGCCGACGTGAACACGACGCTGGCCTCGCTGGTCTTCACCGGGGCCGGCGGGCACACGGCGGCCAGCGTCGCGGTGATGGTGGCCGACGGCGACCCGTCGACTCCGGACGCCTCGGGCACCCTCGCCGTCGCCATCCAGTCGGCGCCGGCCAACGTGCTGCCGAGCAGCCCGACCATCGTCGCCGGCCGCTCGACCGAGGTGCTGGGGCTGGAGATCGCCGACATCGACGGCGGCACGATGACCGTCGTGCTGACGCCGACCAACGGCACGCTCACCCTGCCGCTCTTCGGTTCGGCCACGACGAGCGACCTCGGCAACGGCAAAATCCGGCTCACCGGCTCGCTGGAGGACGTGAACCGCACGCTGCAGCAGCTCGAGTTCACCGCGTCGCGCAACGTCACCAGCGCGTCGATCCGGTTCGAAACGTCCGACGACCAGCCACTGACCCCCGACGCGGACAGCCTTCTGGTCATCGGCGTGCTGTCCTCGCCGGAGCACAGCGCGCCCGCCAGCCTGTCGGTGGTGTCCGGCGTGGCGACGGCGGTAAGCGGCCTGTCGGTCAGCGATTATGACAGCCCGACCCTCCAGGTCACGCTGACCCCCTCCAACGGCGCGCTGGCGTTGACGGCGCAGGGCGGGGTGACCCTGACCCAGCCGTCCGCGGGCGTCTGGCGCCTGCTCGGCACGCAGGCCGACATCACGGCGACGCTGGCAACCCTGACCTTCACCGGCACCGCAGGCCAGACGTCCGGGACGATCCGGGTGACGACCAGCGACCTGGGCACGTTGACGACCGACGCCGAGGCGACCATCGCCGTGACCATCACCGATCCGGTGGTCCTGATCGCCCCGACGCTCACCCTGCCGCAGCCGATCACCCTGAACCAGGGCCTCGACACGGCGCTGGCGGGCATACAGGTTACCGATCCGGACAGCCCGTCGGTCACCGTGACCCTGACCGCGTCCCAGGCGACATTGGGAGCCACGGCGGCGGGGCAGGCGACCGTCGCGACGGCGGGCGACGGCACGGTGACCATCAGCGGTTCGGTCGCCGACGTGAACGCGACGTTGGCCGCCCTGCGGATCACCGGCGGCACCGCCGCCGCCGCGACCGTCGCGGTGACCGTGAGCGACGGAGTCACCACGCCGGCCACCGGCACGCTGACCCTGCCGATGGTGGACGTCACGCCGCCGGGCGGCCCGACCATCACCGCCGTGAGCACCGATTTCGCCGGCACGCGGCCGGTGACCGTCACCAACCGCAACCGGCTCTTCGTCCGCGGCACGGCGGAGGCCAACAGCCGCGTCGCCCTGTCCGACGGAGGGACGGAGGTGGCGACG
This sequence comes from Azospirillum formosense, assembly GCF_040500525.1. Classification (NCBI taxonomy): domain Bacteria; kingdom Pseudomonadati; phylum Pseudomonadota; class Alphaproteobacteria; order Rhodospirillales; family Azospirillaceae; genus Azospirillum; species Azospirillum formosense. The sequence continues at coordinate 263,929 of NZ_CP159404.1, forward strand.
GTCACCGCTGACGCGCACGGCGCCTGGGTCGCCGATCTCAGCGCGACCCCGATCCCGGACGGCAGCCACGCCTTCACCGCGCGGGCGACCGACGCGGCCGGCAACACCGGACCGGCGTCCGGCGCCCTGTCGGTGACCATAGACACCATCGCCCCGACGACGCCGTCGGTGGCCTTCAACGACGCGACCATCGACCAAGCCAAGCAGAGCAGCGTCGGGTTCGTCCTGTCCGGCGGCGAGAGCGGGACGACCTACCGCTGGACGCTCTCCTCGTCGGGCGGCGGCGATCCGCTGACGGGAACCGGTGCGCTCGCCGGGCCGGGCGGCACGATCGGCGGCATCGACGTGTCCGGCCTGTTCGACGGCACGTTGTCCCTGGTGGTCACGCTGACCGACGCGGCGGGCAACGTCTCGGTGGGCGGGACGGCGACCGCGACGAAGGCGGCTGGAGCGGTGGTGGACGGCACCAAGGTCCAGACGCTCTCGTCGCAGGTCAACGGAAGGGCCGTTGCCACGGTGGTGGTCCAGGCGCCCGCCGCCGACCGCGTGGAGGATCCCGGCAGCCCGAACGCCGGGCTGGCCGACGTGCCGCTGGTCCGGGAGACGGTGACCGACCCCGCCAGCGGACAGCCGGCGCAGATGACCACGCTGCAGGTCGCCCTGCCGACCGGAGTCGGCGTGACGGCGAGCGGCCCGGCGGCCCGCGAGGGGGCATCCCTGGCGCAGGCCGACCTGATCCGCGCGATCGAGGCGCGCACGACGACGGGGTCGGCCTCACGGTCGGACCTCTCCAGCGGCGGCCTCCACTATCTGAGCACGCTGTCGCAACAGGCGTCCCTGCTGCTGCGCACGCTCGCCTTCACCGCGCCCGCCACGCCGGGGGCGGCGATCCGGGTCAGCGGCGCCGCGGCGGGTTCCTCCATGCCGACGGCGCTGGTCATCGACACGACGGGGACCCCAGGTCCGCTGATCATACGGCTCGACACGGTGTCCTTCGTCGCGGTCATCGGTTCGGCGACCCTGAGCGGAGGCGAGGGCAACCAGGTGGTGTATGGCGACGCCGGCAGCCAGTCGATCATCCTCGGCCCCGGTGACGATCTCCTGTCGGGCGGTGGCGGCAACGACACGGTGGCCAGCACGCTCGGCAACGACACGCTGTATGGCGACGGCGGCGACGACCTGATGCACGGCGGCGATGGCGACGATCTGATGGATGGAGGCGCCGACAACGACACCATGGGCGGTGGCGCCGGAAACGACACCATGGGCGGCGGCGCCGGCAACGACATCCTGATCGGCGAAGGCGGCAACGACGCTCTGTTCGGCGGCGTGGGCGACGACACGCTGTTCGGCGGGGGCGGCGACGACACTCTGTTCGGCGAGGACGGCAACGACATCCTGTCACTGGGAGCGGGCGACGACCTGGCGGACGGCGGGGCGGGCAACGACACGCTGTTCGGCGAGGACGGCAACGACACGCTGTTCGGCTGGGCCGGCAACGACATCCTGTCGCTGGGAGCGGGCGACGACTTGGCCGATGGCGGGGCGGGCAACGACACGCTGTTCGGCGAGGACGGCAACGACACGCTGTTCGGCGGAGCCGGCGACGACGTGATGGCGGGTGGGGCGGGCGACGACCTCCTGTTCCTCGACCAGGGGGCCGACACGGTGTGGGGCGGTGCCGGAGCGGACATCTTCGCCTTTGGCCGCGCCTCCGGCGGATCCATGGTGATGGATTTCACCCCGGGCGCCGACCGGCTGGCCCTGTTCGACCCCTCTCTCGACCTGGGAAGCGTGATCGCGTCGGCGCGCGTGGTGAACGGCAGCACCGTGCTCGACCTGCGTCCGGGGGTGAGCGTCACCATCTTCGGGCAGACCGGCGACGTCGCCCGCTGGTTCGCCTGACCGGGAGGGGGGACGCCCCCCTCCTTCCGCGCTGTTGGTCGCCGAAACGGCGGTGCTATCCTTGCTCATGGCTGCGCGTGTGGTGAGGCTATTTCCGGGACCGCCCGAAGACGTCGCGTTGGCGGGGCTCTGTCTGGCCGACGCGCTCCACCGCTTGGGCAGCGCCGCGGCGCCGTTCGTCTATGCGAGCTTCGTCGGCAGCCTCGACGGGCGCATCGCCGTGTCGGACCCCGTCAGCGGAGCCAGCCGCCTTCCGGTCGAGATCACCAGCGAGAGCGACTTCCGCCTGTTCCTCGAACTGGAGGCCCAGGCCGACTGTCTGGTCACGCATGGCGGCTACCTGCGCGACCTCGCGGCCGGCCGGCTGGACGACGTGCTGCAGATCGGGACGCGGACCATGGACCGCGATCTGGCGGATTGGAGGCGGGAGAACGGCCTGTCCCCGCAACCCGCCGTCGTGATCGCCAGCGCCAGCCTCGACTTTCCGATACCGGACTCCCTTATCCGCGAAAAGCGGCGCGTTCTGGTCGCGACGGGTCGGCAGGCCCCGCCTGACCGGGTCGATGCGCTGCGGGCGCGCGGCGTCCCGGTGCTCGTCGCCGGAGAGGGGGACGCGGTGGAGGGGGCCCCGCTGGTCCGCGAACTCGGCAGGCTCGGCTTTCGCAGCGTGTATCTGCTGACCGGTCCCCGCATGCTGTCCACCATGCTGCGGGATGGGGCGCTGTCGCGGCTCTACCTCACCATCACCCACCGTGTGGTGGGGGGAGAGAGTTTTCACACCATGGCGACGGGGCCACGGCTGGAGGGCGCCGGCCGTCTGCGCCTGTGCACGCTGCATTACGACGCCGCAGCACCGGATGGCGCGGGCCAATGGTTCGCCCGGTTCGAGCCGTTGCGTCCGGCGTGAGCCCGCTGCCCAGGCTCAGGCGGGTCCTGACCCGGGGGCCTTGCCCGCCCTGCGCGGCGGCTTGGCGGGAACGGATGCCTGGCTGGCACAGGCGGGCGGGCAGCGGATACGACGCAAGCCGCTGCCCGCCGGAAAGGCGGTGGTCGGGCATGATGGGGCACACGGCTTCGCCGTGGCCAAGCCGTCAGAGCTGCGCGCAGGCGTAGGCGTTGATCTCGGTGCCGACGGCGATCACGCGGATTTTCGGTTTGCGCCAAGTCTTCATGGTGCGCTCCCTCGATTTTCAAATGGATGAACGGGGCCGTTCTCGGCCGAGTCCTCTTGGGGAAGCCTACCGGTCCAATCCCGGCGCGGCCATCCTCCGAACGGGTAGCGGAACGGAAAATGCGTATGGAGTTTTTGTGGTGAAGGTCGGGCGCATTTATTTGGTTCCCGTGTCGAAGTCCGGGTCGATCCCGGAGCAGTCCCCGAATGCGTGCTTGAGACGGCGCGCTTGATCGTCACACCATGACGACGCGCTTCTTCGGACAGGCCAGCAAGGACCCGACCCGATGACGAGGAATGGTGTTGCGGTTGCGTTGTTCGCGATTCTGATCGGTTGCGGGGCGGCGCGGGCCGAGGACGGCTACCCCACCTACGCCCGCGTCGATTATGTTCTCGGCTGCATGCTGTCCAACGGCCAGGGGCCGGATGTCGTGCGCAAATGCTCCTGCAGCATCGACGAGATCGCGGCGCATTTTCCCTACGACAGCTATGTGGCGGTGGAGACCGCGCGGGGCATGCAGGAGGCCCCCGGCGAGCGCGCCGCGCTGATGCGCGACGTCGGGTGGATCAAGGACCTGCTGAACGAGTTCCGGCAGGCCCAGGTCGCCGCCGATCTGAAATGCTTCTGACCGGGCCGGCGGCGCGGGCGGCCTTCAAGAGCCGGAATTGGCGCGGATCGGCCAACTCTCCTGGAAGACCCGGCCGTTCGAATCCTCGGCGGTGACCTCCAGCGTGCCCTGCTCCTCCGGCACCAGGGAAAAGTGGATGCTGGGGTCCTCGCTCAACGAGATGTCCGATTGCACGTCCAGCACCGGTTCCCCGTTGTAGCGGATGGCGACGGTTTTCACGTAGTGGGCGGGGATGAAATAGTAGTTGAGCTGGTCGTACTGCATGCCGGTGTAGTTGGGGTGGCTGATCAGCAACTGCGCGGTCAGCGGCTTCCCGGCGGTGATGCTGTCGGGCAGGTTCAGCTTCATCTTGCCCATGCGGGCGACGGCGAGCTGGGCGTTCTTCAGGGCCGGGGCGGAGCATCCCCCGGATGCCTTGACGAACCGGGAGGTGCGAAGCAGCCGCCCGTCGCTGGTCTCGGCGACGGCGGTGATGTTGGTGTAGGCGTTGACCCGCAGACGGGTGTCGATCGCCTGCGGGCTGTCGCCGTGGGGAAAGCGGAAGGTCGCGGCCATCGGCACCGGATTTTCATCGACGATGAGATGGACCGCGGTCACCGCGACGCCGTTGCCCGGCGCCGTCACGATCCGGATGGGCACGACCGCCGCGTCGTTGGCCCGTGTCGGCGCCTCCAGGCTGAGGAGCGGACCGGCGTCCTCGACCGTGCGGCCCGAGAAATACATGTCGCGCAGCAGGTCCCAACGCTCCTCCTGCGGCGAGGCCGCCGGAGCGCCCGCGCTGCTCAGACACAGACAGGCGGCGCCCGACAGCGCGAGGATGATCCGGTGCGGTGTGGTCATGGCGTCATTCCCATTCCAGTTCGGCGAAGGCCGCCGTCACGTTGCGCGGGTTGTAGGAGTCGAACAGGCGCCAGCGCGGCGCCTCGTCGGCGGCGACCGTGTCGACCGCCTGCTGGATGGTGCCGTGGGCGGCCTGGACCTTGCGGACGCCCTCCACCACACCGTTCAGGTAGCGGCGCAGGTCCACCGAGGCGTCCGGCCAGGGAGCGGAAGGCGGGCCGTGACCGGGAACCACGCGCGTTGCCGGTTCGGCCGCCAGGGCGTCGAGGGTGCGCAGCCAGCCGAGGACGGAGCCGTCGATGGCCGGCGCCCGCTCCATGAACAGCAGGTCCCCGGCCCACAGCGTCCTGGTCTGCCGGTCGATCACCGTCAGGTCGTTGTCGGTGTGGGCCACCGGCCACGCCACGAGGTCGAGCACGCGTCCGCCCAGATCCAACTCCAGGCGGTCGGTGACCGCGACGGTCGGCGCAATGAGCCGGACCTCCGCGGCGGCGGCGGCCCCGACCGCGTCGTCGAACGCCTGCCGGTAGTGGTCCAGGCGCGCCGCCAGGGCGGGCTGGAAACGGACATGCGCGACGAAGTCCGGCCGGTCGGGCAGGAAGGCCGCGTTTCCCAGCGCATGGTCCGGGTGCATGTGGGTGTTGACGACGTAGCGGATGGGACGGTCGGTGTGGACCCGGATCGCCTCACGCAGGCGGTGGCCAAGGGCCGGAGACCCGCCGCTGTCGATCACCGCGACGGCCTCGTTGCCCACGATGAACCCGCAGTTGGCGATGTCGCCGCCGTTGGCCGCGTCGGTCTCCTCGTGACGCCCGGCGTGCACGAACACGCCGGGAGCGACCTCGAACACGGGCAGGGGATCGGCCGTCGCCGGGGCCGCCGCCCCAAACAGCCAGACGGACAGCCAGACACCGGCCAGCGCCGCGCGCGCGGACGGTCGGAGGAACGTGGCCGCAGCAGCCATCGTCCGGTCCTGCTCTTGTGTTCAATCGGGCGAGTATGAAACCCCGCCGGCTGGCGCGGCAACCGGGCAAAGGTGTTTGTGCGGCGCACCCTCGGCGGCCAGCCAGCCGACACTGACGGCGGGGGCGTACCATCCCACGCGCTCGCGCAAGGCCGGCGGTACCGGCAGATGGGCCTCGAAGTCCCGGTAGGGCGATCCCCGGCGCTCGGCCAGACGCCGCACCAGGAACCGGCCGACCCCGGCGCCGACGAGCGGAAGGGAATCCGCCGTCCGGCCCCGCGACAGCACGAGGTCGAGCGCGTCGTCGATCCGGCGGAGCTGGCGTTCCGCGAGATGATGGGCGAGGCGCCGGGCCTTCGGAAGGCTGTCCGGCTCCAGGTCGTCGCCGACCATCCGCAGCAGACGCCGCGCGCTGGCCGTGATGCCGCGATCCCTCCCGTCCGCCGTGGCGTGCTGGTCGGCGCCCTCCGGAAGGGACCCGGTCAGGCGGTGCACGTCGGCCATGGTCGCGAACAGCTCCGCCATCAGCGCGCGCCGGCGCCCGCTGTAAGGGACGCAGTCGGCGACCGCCATGACCGGGGTGCGCACGACGCCCGTGTAGACCAATTCGCCGCTGTCCAGCCGCTCCGCGTCGGAATAGCCGGCGTGGCGCGGGACGCCGCCGATGAGCGGGACGATGTCGGCCGTGGTGCTGCCGACGTCCAGCAGGACGCCGTCACCGCCCGCCGCGGCCAGCAGCGCGGTGGCGTACCAGTTGGCGGAAGCCACCGCCTCCGCGCAGTCCGGCACGGCGTCGACCGGCACCAGCCCGCGGGGGCCGGCAAAGAGGGTGAGCGCCGTGGCCGGCAGGGCGGAGCGCATCGTGGCGGCGATGCGGCGCACGCCGTCCGCGCGGTCGTCGAACAGGTCCGCCAGCTCCCCGGTCATCGTCGCGGCGACCCGCTCCGGCGGACCCCAGCGGGCGATCACCGCCGCCACGGCCTGCTCCAGCCGGTCGAGGCCCAACCAGAGCGGACAGGGCCATTGGTCGAGGTCCCGGAGCGTTCCCGTTTCGTCGAACAGGGCGGCCTTCAGGTGCGCCCCGCCGATGTCCAATCCGATCAACGCGCCGCCATCCATGCCTCACCCCTCCAGCGTCAGAAGGACCGGTTCGATGCGCGCCACCGGTGGCGGCGGGACCGGCGGGTCGCGCGCCAGATCCAGCACCGCCGCGGCGACGTTCAGCCCCGTCGCGCGCCGCAACCCCACCGAGGAGGTGGTGAGGCGCGGGTTGACCTCGATGATCGTCGGCCCCTCCGGGCCGATGACGATATCCACGCCCACGCACCCGAACAGGCCGGGCAGCGCCGCCGCGACGCCCCGAGCGATGTCGCGGAGGGCGGGCGACAGCGCCAACCCGCCGACGATCCCGCCGCCGTAGGAGAAGATGTCGCCGGCCAGGGACACATCCTGGCGGTTGGCGGTCAGCGGCCAGGCCCGCCCGTCGCGGCAGAGCATCGACAGGCTGGCTGGGATGCCGGGCTGGAAGGGCTGCACCACGAAGCCGCTGCGGTCCGCTCCTCCCAGCCAATTCCGCCACTCGGTGTGGTCGCGGATCAGCCGGGTGTCGATGCAGCCGGCCCCGTCGTCGGGCTTGACCACCCAGGGGCCGCCGCCCGGCGGATCGTCCGTGCCGACCCGCCGGCCCGGAACGACGGGCAGGCCGGCCGCCGCCAGCACGGCCGCCGTCGCCGCCTTGCTGGATGCGACCGCCACCGCTTCGGCGCGGCTGTTGAGCAGGCGGCGCCCGGTGGCCTCGACCATGCGGCTGAAGCGCTCCAGCGCGCCGTCCGTCTCCGGGGCGATCGGCCAGACGCCGTCCGCCCGCCGAGCGAGGTCCTCCCAAAGCGCCCAGGACTCGCGCGGGTCGGTGATGGTTATGCTGCGCACGGGGGCCGCGAGCGGCGGAAGGCGGGCGTCGCGGGTGACCGTTGCCTCCACCCCCGGCACCTCCAGCAGGTCGGCCAGCAGGGCGTGGAGCATCAGGTCGCCCTCGTGGGCGAGGCTGGCGGGGATCGGATCGTCCGGCGGCATGCCGCCGCCGGTCACGAATTCACAGACCAGGATGCGCATGCCGTCTGTCACCATGCAGCCGGGGGAGGGCGAGATGCTCCACGTCGTTCCGGTGATCGACCTGAAGGAGGGCGGCGTGGTGCACGCCCGCCGCGGCGACCGCGGCCGCTACCCGCCGCTGCGCTCCTCGCTGTGCGCCGGCAACGACCCGGTGGCGGTGGTCGGCGGTCTGCTCCGCCTGCATCCCTTCCGGGTGGTCTATGCCGCCGACCTCGACGCCATCCAGGGCAGCGGCGACAACCGGCCGGCGCTGGCGCGGCTGAAGGCGGCCTTTCCGGAGGTCGGATTCTGGGTCGATGCCGGGTTCCGCAGCGCCGACGCGGTGCGCGGCTTCGCCGCGTCGGGGCTCGGCGACGCCGTGCTCGGCAGCGAGAGCCTGGAGGGGCTGGCGCCGCTGCTCGCGCTGAGGGCTGATCCGGTGTGGGAGCGGGTGATCCTGTCGCTCGATTTCCGAGACCGCTTTGTCGGGCCGCCGGACCTGCCGGACCGTCCCGACCTGTGGCCGCAACGGATCATCATCATGACCCTGGCCCGCGTCGGGTCGGGGGAGGGGCCGGACTGGAGCCGTCTCGCCGAGATCGGCCGGGCCAAGCCGCAGGCCAGCCTGTTCGCCGCCGGCGGGGTGCGCGACGGCGACGATCTCCGGACTCTCGCGGCGCGCGGCGGCGCCGGCGCCCTGGTGGCGACGGCGCTGCACGACGGCCGCATCGGCGGCGCGGAACTGGCTGCCCTGTCCCGATGAGCCGGTCACGCGGCGAAGGGATGCTTCACCTTGTCCTTCTGGTTCATCAGGTCCTGTGCGCTCGGGAAGCTGGCGACCGCGCGCTCGATGGCCTCCTTGGTGGCGCGGTAGTTGTAGTCCTGGATCTTGGCGTTGTCCTTGGCCTCCCAGTGGATGAAGACGCCGACGCAGATGAAGATGTTGTCGATCTCGTCCTGCGGGATGGTGCCTTCCGACACGCAGTCGGCCACGGCCTTGGCGACGGCGTGCTGGGCGGGCCCGAACATCTGCACCGCCTGCTCCGCGCCTTTGATGGTGACCTTGTTGAACAGGATGGTCGCGGGCTTGCACATCAGGTTGGGCGCCACGACGGCGAGCAGGGCGGTGAAGCCGTCCTTGTTGTTGGTCAGCGCGTTGCAGAAGGCCGTTTCCACGGCGCTGCCGCGCGGCCCCATGATCAGGTCGATGTGGGCGACCTCGTTCCCATCACCGACCAGCGACTCGCCGACGAGCACGCGGTTGATCTTCGTGGACTGTCCTCCCCACATCGGCATGTCCTTTCTCCCTAACGTTGCCGGCGCCCTTCGCCGAGCGCGTCTTGTCGAAGAGCATCCGTTATGACGGGCGGCTGCGGCGATTGCATGAGCCAGAACGCAAGGAGGCAACCCACCACAATATCCGCGGTCGTTCCCGGGTTGACGCCATTGTATTTGAGGTCCCGGTCCATTTCCGCCAAGCGCGATCGCGTTAGCGTGAATGCACGATCCGCGCCCATGTTTTCCCTCAATTCCGAAGCCCGCGCGCGTAACCATTCAGAACGCTCCCGCCCGTATTTTCGGATGACATGGCTGTCGGGCAGGGTGGCGAGGAATTCGACATAAATCATTTCCGTCGCCTGCTCGAAATCCGCCCCGGCGTCCAGCCATCGCCGCAGGCTCGGCACGCCGGTGTCGAAGATGTCCGCGAAGCCCGTCGCGTATTGCCGGGCGATGGTGTCGCGGTCCTGCGCCTCCCGCATGGCGTCGAGCAGGGTCACCCGCGCCGGGGCGTGCACGTCCGCCCCCTCCACGCGGCCCAGCCCGGCGGGTTCGGCCAGCGCGATCGCCTGGAAGGCCAGTTCCGCGTCGGCCACCGTCAGGCTGGCGAGGACATGGCCCAAACGGTCGCGCAAGGGGGCGTTTCCGGGCATCAGCGCGGCCTGGGCCAGTGGTGCGGCCAGCAGCAGGATGCCGAGGTTGGTGTTGCAGCCGACCGCTTCTCGCGTGGCAACGACGGCGGCGTGCAGCCGCTCCCCGACGCCCAGGCCCGGCCGCGCGAGGATGGGCGCGGTCGTCTCGGCGCTGGCGAGGAACTGGGCGACGGTCATGCCGTGTCCCTCAGCGTGGATGTGGACGTTGCCGGGCTTCAGCGCGCGCAGTTCGAGATGGCAGGCGGCGCGGTAGGCGCCGGTCACGCCGGACGCGGGATCGGGAGGGATCGGCGCCCAGTCGATCGCGGGTCCGCCGATCATGAGCCGACCCGCTCCACGAAGTCGGCGGCCAGCGCGTCGGCGATGTCCACCGCGCTGACCCGCTGCAGGCCCTGCCATGCCGGCATGCTGTTGACCTCCAGCACCAGCCAGCGATCCGCACGGTCCTGGATCAGGTCCACGCCGGCATAGCCCGCGCCGACCGCAACCGCGGCGCGGACCGCGAGCGCGGCGGCCTCGTCGTCGGCGGGTGCGGCCTCGCACACCGCCCCCTGATGGACGTTGGTGATCCAGCTCCGGCCGTGCCGGGTCATCGCGGCGACCGCCCGCCCTCCGACCACGAAGACGCGGCGGTCCCGCCACGCCCCCTCGGTCCGCGGGGGGATGAAGGGCTGCAGATAGTAGACGCCGCCGAGCGCGTCGGGGTCGGGCAGCGCGTCGGGCCCGTCCAACCGTTGCAGGCCGCGCCCCTGCGCGCCGAACAGCGGTTTCAGAACCTGGCCGGGCGCGCGGTCCAGGAGGCGCCGGGCCGGTTCGGCCTCCTGCACGGCGAGGGCCGCCGGGGTGGGCAGGCCGGCGCGGGAGAGCAGGAGGCTGGTCATGCTCTTGTCCACGCAGCGCTCGATGGCCCGCGCGTCGTTGTGGACCGGCACCCCGAGGTCGCGCAACGCGTGGAGCACGCCGAGGCGCAGCGTCACCTGCTCGAAGCTGCCCTGGCCGATCGCGCGGACGAACACGCCCGCCGGCAGCGTGTCCTCGAAGCCGGGGATCAGCAGACCCGTCGCCGTGTGGCCGACGGCGATCCCGCAGCGCCGCGGTGCGACGCAGCGGCAGGGCAGGCCACGCGCCTCGATGGCCCGGACCAGCCGCGGCGTGTGCCAGTCGGGCCGCTCGGTGAGGATCAGGGCGGCGCGCTCACCGGACATCGCGGAACGAGCGCTCCACGAGGTCCGGCGCCAGGGTGCCGCCGTGGAAGCTGCGTCCGCTGTCCAGGGCGGTGACCGTCACGCGCGCCGGGCTGAACAGCATGGAGTCGATGGCGTAGAAATCCCCCTTCACCGCGGCGAAGACTTCCGCGAAGGGGCGTCCGTGGTCCCGCGACGCGGCGGAGGGCAGGCGGCGCGCCAGATCCTCCGCCGCGTCGTCCGGGCCGGCGACGTGAAGATGGACCGTGCCGCCATAGAGGATCGCGTCGTTGGTCCGGCCCATGGCGGTGAGGAAGCCGCCACCCGGCGGCGGCAGAGGCGCCATGCCGATGCCGTCGACGACGCGGTCGAGCGGGAAGCCGAGGGCGTGCAGCTTGTGCAGGGCGACCTCCAGCACGCGGGCCACCACCTGGGTGGTCCCGGCGAGGCTCTGCGTCGGGGTGAGGACCAGGGTCAGCCGCTCCGCGGCGATGCCGCAGGTCGTGGCGATGTGGGCGACCAGCTCGGCGGGCGGCAGCGCCGTCGCCTCCATGACGAAGACCGCCGCGTCGGCGCTGTCGCGGTAGGCCAGCTCGTCGAACAGAGCCTCCTGCCGGGCCAGCGCGCGGCCGGGGCCGGAGCCCAGCGCGAAGAAGGAGCCCTTGCCGCTGCCGTGGCTGAGGCTCCAGCCGGCGTATTGGCTGCCGAGGCAGGCGAGGACCGGCTGCGCGCTGTGGACGGTGACGCCGAACGGCCAGGACGGCGGACCGGGCACCGGGCCGAACGCCACCCGGCCAAGGCCGCCCATGCACAGTTCGGCGATGCGCCGCCCGGCCTCCAGCCCGCCGGGATGGCCGATGCCGGCATCGACGACGCGGGCGCCCCCGACCCTCTCGATGCCGAGGCGAAGCACCGCGGCATCGGCCACCAGCTGTTCGACCAGCGGCGCGGACAGGGCGGCAAGGCTCGGGCGCGGATCGGACGGCGTTTCCGTGGTCATGGCTGCATCTCCATCGCGGCGAGGGCCGCCAGTTCGCGTTGCCGCCGCTCGGCGCGGCGTCGCGCCGCGGCGGCGCTGGGTCCGTCGCCGAACACCGTGCAGACCGGCTCGCCGCGCCCGATGACGGTCGGCGCCGCCGGCCGGTCGGCGGTCCAGGCCGGCCAGCGCAGCCCCGCCTCGATCCGGGTGGGGGCGCCGGCGTAGAGCACCGCGGCCGCCCGGCTTCCCGGCAAGGCCGGAAGGCGGTCGGGCAGGCGCCCGGCGCAGGCGTCCAGATGGAGGCCGAGCAAGGGCGGCAGCGGCGGGCGGTCGAAGACGTCCAGCGTCGCGCCGGGGCGCGGGTTGATCTCCAACAGATGGAAGTCCGAACCGGTCACCAGAACATCGGCGCTGTTCAGCCCGACCAGCTCGAACGCCGCCGCGAGGCGGCCGACCAGGGCAGGCAAGGTCCGGGTCCAGCGCTCCGGGCAGCGCCAAGGCCCGGCCGCCCCGCCGTAGCGGTAGGGGCTGTCCGGGGTCGGCGCCGTCCATTGCCGGCTCAAGCCGACGACGACGGCGCGCTCGCCGTCCGCGAGGAAAAGCACCGACACGGCGTGGCCGGCGACGCGGCGCTGGACGTACCAGCCCGGCTTGGCCTGCGCCGCCGTCGCGGGTGCGATGTGCGCGCCGCCGCTGCCGCCGATCCGCTTCAACAGATGGTCGCCGGGCGATCCGTCCCAGGCCGGCGCGACCGGGGGATGGGGAAAGCCGAGCCGGGCCAGGGTGGCGGCGAAGCGGAACGGGTCCTTGACGCGCGCCACCACCTCGGGCCGGTTGCCCATCAGGGGACGGTCCGCCGCGAGGCGCGCCAGAAGCGCCGGATCCTCTTCGAAGCCGGCGCCGTAGACCAAAGGCAGACCGCGCAGATCGATCCGCGCCAGCGCATCCCGTAGAGGGCCGGATTCCAGGCGCAGGGCGTCGGAGGGCAACCGCAGCCGCAGACTAGGCTCGGCGAGCTGTCCGGTGTCCAGATCGCCGAACAGGTCGACGGCCGCCGGCCGCCGGCCGGCGCGGCGGGCGGCGGCGGCGAGCGCCCGCGCCGACAGGGCGGCGACGACGATGTCCGGACGTTCCGCCACCCGTTCAGCCGGCGATCTGACGGGCGGCGTCGTAGGCATCGCAGAAATCCAGATACACCGCCGTCTTCGCCGCGGCGAGGCGCGTCAGCAGGGCGTGCTGCACCCGGAACTTGACGGCGCCGACCGCCAGCGCGCCGACGCCGACGCCGCGCCCGCCGGGGAGCGGCGTGCCGTTGTCCTTGGCACCGACCCCTTCGATGCCGGACGGCGGCACCGCGTTGATGTCCGCCGCGACCAGCAGGCGGCCCGCCGCGGCGAGGTTGCGCGCCGACAGGATCTGCACGCCGGCCCGCCCGCAGCCGAACACCACCTCGGCATCGGCGAGCAGCGCCTCCCGCGCCGCGTCGTCGGGCGCGTCGGCGCAGGCGAGTTCCACCCCGAACCGGCGGCGGAACTCGGCGGCCTTGGGCTCGACGCCCGACAGGCCGCGGTGGCTGACCAGGGTGACGCGCGCGCCGGCCAGCGCCGCGATCACCGCAGTGATCCCGCCGACCACGCCGGTCCCGCCGAAGACCTTGAGGGTCAGCCCCTTGATGCCGTCCGGGTGGCTGCGGCGCAGGGCGCGCTCGACGACGGCGACCATGGCGCCGGAGGTCGTGAAGGCGCCCGACGGATCGGCCATGACCGAGATGGTGAAGGGCGCGAACATGGCCTTGCGGGCGGCGTCCATCATGTCGAGCGCCAGCACGGCGTCGCGCCCGCCGATGAACAGGCCGGTGCGCGCCGCGTTCGCCGGATCGCGGGAGAACATCGCGTCCTGGGTGATGCCGGCGATCTCCTCCAGCGCGACGCCGGTGTAGGGGAACAGCGGCCCCATGCCGGCGTCCGCCGCCATGTTGACGTCGAAGGCGCTGACGTGCTTCAGCGGCGTCAGCATGTGCAGAACATAGGGTGCCGCCATGGCGCGCCTCCCGCTTTGCTCGGGTGTGGGGGGTCAGGAGGCCCGCAGCGCCACCCGGCCGGTGGTGGATTCCAGCGTCGCGCCGTCGTTGCGGCCACGGGCCAGATGGAAGTCCAGCGCGGACCCCGCCCAGCGGCGCCGCGCCTCCGCCAGCAGGCCCTCGGCCCGCCGGGCGTCGCCGACGATGGCGAAGCCGGTCGGTCCCCAGGACGTCTGCCCGACGCCGGGAATGCCCTCCGCCTCCAGCCATGCCAGCGCCTCGGCCACCAGCGGGCTGGTGAAGCGCCCGCCCTGGACCGGAGCGAAATGGTCGCCCACCGTGCGCTGCAGTTCGCCCACCGCCCGCCCGAAACGGTCGGCGTCGCCCTCGATCAGCGCCGGCAGGGCCGCCATGACGATCAGGCGGCACAGATGCCCGGCCCGCTCCGCCGGAAAGGGCGGCAGCGCCTTGAAGGCCTGCAGCTCGGCGGTGCCGTGCAACCCCTGGCCGTCGCGGTGCAATATCAGCAGGACGCGCCAGGAGTCCGGAAAGGGCAGGCGTGCGACGATGGGCGGCGGCGCGTCGTCCGGCCCGCGGCCACCGTCGAGGATCACGCCGCCCTTCTCGAAGGCGCCGATCCCGATGCCGGAGCGGGCGCCGCGCTCCAGCTCCGCGGCGAGGCGGCGGACCGTCGAGGGCCGGCCGTGCAGATGCGCGAGCGCGGTGCCGACCGCCAGACCGAGCTGGGTGCCGGAGCCCAGCCCGACATGTTCGGGAATGGCCTCCTCCACCGTCAGTTCGGCGCGGGCCGGCCAGCGGAAGCGGTCGCAGACCGCCCGCGCGGCCTTCAGCGCGCGCTCCGCCGACGGGCCGCTCGCGCAGAGGCGGTCGGACGGGCGCGCGCGGAGGGTGGTCGTCATTCCGTCAAGCGTCAGGCCCAAACTGCCGAAGCGGCGGCCCAGGCCGCCGTTCATGTCGAGAAATCCCAGATGCAGGCGCGCGGGGGCCGTGACCCGCAGCTCCCTGACTTCATCGACGCCGAGTGGCATGAGGACCTCACTCGCTTAAGGAAAGTTGCGTCGTTCTTTTGGTCATGATAATCTTGCATTAAAAAAAGACCCCGATCCAATAGTATATACCTCTTCGGGGTGAGGACTGTTCGGTCACTTCGGGGAGGAAGACATGACCGCGGTTCAGGAAACCACCTATTCCGATACGGAAATCGTTGAGCGGCTGCAGCAAATATTGCCGCGGTGGCGGTTCGAGGACGGCTGGATTCGGCGGAAGTACAAGACGAACAGTTGGAAGGGCACCCTGATGGTGATCAACACGGTCGGCCATCTGGCCGAAGCCGCGTGGCACCACCCGGACCTCACCGCGTCCTACGCCTGGGTCGAGGTGCGGCTGAAAACCCACTCGGCCAAGGGAATCACCGACAAGGATTTCGACCTCGCCCGCAAGATCGAGGAGGTCATCCACTGGCAGCCCGCTCGTGACGGCGGCGCTTTGGAGGGAACGCCCAAGGACGATCCCCGCTTCGCCTACATCAAATACGACTGACGGCATGGCGAGCGACCGGCCAATTCCCGATGCCGTCCGCCCCGTCGTCCATCGCGACGTCGTGTGCCCGTTCTGCGGCCTCGGCTGCGACGACCTGACCGTCGAGGAGGAGCCGCCGTCGACGCTGGCGGTGCGCTCCACCGACTGCCCGGTGGCGCGCGAGCGCTTTTCCCGAACACCGGCGGCCGAACCTCCGCGCGTCGCGGGCGTCGCGGTGCCGCTGGCGGAGGCGGTGGAGGCCGCCGCGGCGGTGCTGGCGGCGGCGCAGGCGCCCCTGGTGGCCGGGCTCGGCACCGACGTCGATGGGGCGCGGGCCGCCCTGGCGCTCGCCGAACGGCTGGGCGCGGTGGTCGATCACGTGCTGTCCGACGGGCTGTACCGAAATCTGGCGGTGCTCCAGCGCACGGGCTGGATCGCGACGACCCTGGCCGAGCTGCGCAACCGCTGCGACCTGCTGCTGGTGGCCGGACCGGACCCGGCGGCGCTCCACCCGCGCCTCTTCGAGCGCTGGGTGGCACCCGCTCCGGCGTTTCAGGCGCCGCCGTCGCGGGAGGTGGTCTTCCTGTGCGGCGAACCGCTGGACAGCACGCGGGACGCGCTCTCGGGGCTTCCCGTTACCGTCCTGCCTGGCGACCCGGCGAGCGTCAGGGACGCGGCGGCGGCGCTGGCTGCGGCTTTGGTCGATCCGCTCCGCGCTTCGGGAGCCGCCAACATTGCAGCCGGCGACATCGCCGCCCTGGCGGAGCGGTTGATGAAGGCACGCTACGCGGTCGTGGCCTGGGCCGCCGCCGCTTTCGACGGGACGCACGCCGACCTGACGGTGGAGCGGCTGGTCCAGCTCGTGCGCGACGTGAACCGGCACACCCGCTGCGCCGGTCTGCCGCTGGCCGGGCACGACAACATGGTTGGGGTCAATCAGGTCTGCACCTGGCGCTTTGGGGTGCCGCTGCGCACGTCGCTGGCCGGAGGGGCGCCGCTGCACGATCCCCACCGCTTCGCCTGGGCGCGCTATGCGGCGGTGTCGGACGCCGTCGTCTGGGTGTCCGCCTTCCGGCCGGAGGTGCCGGCCTTTCCGGCGGAGCAGACCGTCATCGCGCTGGCGCCGCCGGGAACCGTCTTCGCCGACGAGCCGGCGGTGGTCATCCCGGTCGGCACGCCGGGCATCGACCATGCGGCCCATGTCTTCCGCAGCGACACGGTGGTCGCCCTGCGCGCGCGGGGCCTCATCGACCGTGGTCTGCCGGACGTCGCGGCCGTGTTGACGGCCATCGCCGCCGCCTTGCCGCAGGAGGCCCCCGCATGCTGACGAAACTCGCCGGGGCGCGCCTTTACGACCCGGCCAACGGGCGCGACGGCGCGGTGGGCGACCTGTTCTTTCGGGACGGGCGGATCGTCGCCGATCCCGGCCCCGGCGCCGCGCCGGACGAGGTCCACGACCTGTCCGGGCGGATCGTGATGGCCGGCGCCATCGACATCCACAGCCACATCGCCGGCGGCAAGGTCAACATCGCGCGCCTCCTGATGGCGGAGGAACACCGCGCGGCTGCGGAGGAGCCTTGCGGTTGCGCCGGCCTCGCCACCCCCTCCACCCACGCCACCGGCTGCCGCTACGCCCAGATGGGCTACACGGCGGCCTTCGAGCCGGCGATGCTGCCGAGCAACGCCCGCCACGCCCATCTGGAAATGGCGGACATCCCATTGATCGACACCGGCGGCTATCTGGTGCTGGGCAACGACGACCTGCTGCTGGAGCTTCTCGCCTCCGGCGCCGGTGAGGCGGCGGTGGCCGATTACGTCGGCTTCATGCTGAACGCCACGCGCAGCCTCGCGGTCAAGGCGGTGAATCCCGGCGGAATCAACGCCTTCAAGTACAACCAGCGCCGCCTCGACGTGGACGAGACCGGCCCCTTCCACGCCATCACGCCGCGCCGCATCCTCACCGCCCTGGCGGGGGCGGTGCAGCGGCTGGGCATCCCGCATCCGCTGCATCTGCACGGCTTCAACCTGGGTGTTCCCGGCAACGTCGAGGCGACGCTCGACAGCATCGCGGCGGTCGACGGCCTGCGGCTCCACCTCACCCACGTCCAGTTCCACGCCTACGGCGCGGAGGGCGACCGGAAATTCTCCTCCGCCGCCGCGCGGGTGGCCGAGGCGGTCAACCGCCGTCCCAACATCTCGGTGGATGTCGGGCAGATCATGTTCGGCCAGACGGTGACCGCCTCGGCCGACACCATGGCCCAGATGAACAACGCCGGGCTCGCCCATCCCAAGAAATGGGTGATGATGGACATCGAATGCGACGCCGGCTGCGGCGTCGTGCCCTTCCGCTACCGCGACAAGGCCTTCGTCAACGCGCTGCAATGGGCGATCGGGCTGGAGCTATTCCTGCTGATCGAGGACCCCTGGCGGATCTTCCTCACCACCGACCACCCCAACGGCGCGCCCTTTACCAGCTATCCCGAGCTGATCCGCCTGCTGATGGACCGCGATCACCGCCTCGCCCGGATGGCGGACCTGCACCCGGCGTTGCCGGAACACACCATCCTCGGGTCGCTGACGCGCGAGTATTCGCTGGGCGAGATCGCCACCATGACCCGTGCCGCGCCGGCGCGCATCCTGGGCCTGACCGACCGCGGCCATCTCGGGTCGGGAGCGGTCGCCGACATCACCGTCTACACCGACCGGCCGGACCGCCGCGCCATGTTCGAGAAGCCGGACCTCGTCTTCAAGGACGGCCGGCTGATCGTCCGCGACGGCGTGGTGGTGGCGTTCCTCCAGGGGCGCACGCATGTGGTGGAACCCGCCTACGATTCGACGATCGAATCCTGGATGGCGCGCCGCTTCGACGAGCGCATGGGCCAGCGGTTGACGCAGTTCCGCATCGCGGAGGAGGAAATCCGCGGCGGCAACGGGCTGCTCCGCCACGCCTGCCAGCCCGGAGCATTTTGATGGGGGCGTTCTGATGCGGCTCAACGGCGTCCACGTCGAGGACACCTTCGCCGAGGCATTCCCCATGCTCGGCACGCGGCTGGTGATCACCGCCGACACGCCGGCCTGGGTCCAGGCGGCGGTGGTCAGCCTGACGGGCTTCGCCACCTCGGTCATCGCCTGCGGCTGCGAGGCGGCGATGGAACGCGTGTTGCCGCCCGACGGGACGCCGGATTCGCGGCCCGGCGCCGCGGTGCTTCTCTTCGCGATGTCGAAGGCGGAGCTGGCCAAGCAGGTGGCGCGCCGCGTCGGCCAATGCGTGATGACCTGCCCCGGGACGGCCTGCTACGCCGGGCTGCGGGATGGCCCGACGATCCCGCTCGGCAACGCGCTGCGCTATTTCGGCGACGGCTGGCAGATCGCCAAGCGGGTCGGCACCCGCCGCTATTGGCGAATCCCGGTTATGGACGGCGAGTTCCTGTGCGAGGCCTCCACCGCGGCGGTGCAGGGCGTCGGCGGCGGCAATTTCATCATCCTGGCGGCGGACCGCCGCGCCGGTCTGGCGGCGGCGCAGGCCGCGGTCCAGGCGATCCGCGAGGTGCCGGGCGCCATCCTGCCCTTTCCCGGCGGGGTGGTCCGTTCCGGTTCCAAGATCGGCGGCAAATACAACGGGCTGATCGCCTCCACCAACACGGCCTTCTGCCCGACGCTGCGGGCGGCGGCACCGGTGTCGCTGGTGCCGGAGGGGGTGGAATCCATTCTTGAGCTGGTCATCGACGGGGTGAGCGAGGCGGCGGTGGCGGCCGCCATGCGCGCGGGCATCGCCGCGGTCGCCGGACAGGGCGCCGAAGGCGGCGTGGTGTCGGTCACCGCCGGCAACTACGGCGGCAAGCTCGGCCGCTACCAGTTCCGCCTGCACGAGGTCATGGCATGAGCGGCATCATCCTCACCACCCGCGACCCCGCCAGCCCGCCCATCGACATGACGGGCGTGCTGCCCGAACGGCTGGGCGAAGGCGGGCGGGAGGCGCTCGCCGGGGTGATGCTGGTCCGTGGCCGGGAGCGTCATCGGCTGGACACGCTGTTCTTGCTGGAGGAGGGCGGCCCGTCCGGCACCCTGGTCCTGCGACCCGGCGGCGCGGTGCTCGACTGGGTGGGGACCGGCATGGGCGCCGGGGCGATGCTGGTCGAGGGGGGGTGCGGCGCCTACGCCGGCAGCGCCATGCGCGGCGGCACGTTGACCGTCGAGGGGAATTGCGGGGCCTTCGCCGGCGCCGGGATGGCCGGCGGGGCCCTGCGCGTCGCGGGCGATGCCGGTGATTTCCTGGGGGCGCCGCTGGCCGGCGGCACGCGCGGCATGAGCGGCGGCTCCGTCGTCGTCATTGGCAACGCCGGGGACCGCGTCGGCGAGCGGATGCGGCGGGGGCTGATCGCCGTCCACGGGCGGGCGGGGAGCCTGTGCGGAACCCGGATGATCGCCGGGACCATCGTCGTCGGCGCCGGTTGCGGCCCCGATCCGGGGCAGGCCATGCGCCGCGGCTCCATCCTGCTGCCCCAAGCGCCGCTAGCCGTTCCGTCCGGCTTCGTCGACGGCGGCATGAACGACTGGCTGTTTCTGGACCTGATGCGGAAGGAGCTGATCGATGGCGGGGCTTGGCCCAGTGGATTCCCAACCGCCGGAACCCGTGCCCGGCGCCTTATCGGCGACCGGTCGGCCGGGGGGATCGGAGAGGTGCTTGTTCTTGCGGAAGCGTAGCGGGCACGCACCCGCGAGCCGGGCCGCCGCCCTTTTGGCGATCGCCGCAGCGCTGCTGTTCGGAGCCCCGGCCTGGGGCGCCGATCCGATGGTGGTCCGCATCGGCTATCTGACCCGCGCGGAGGAGCCACGGATTCCCCAGACCTTCCTCGAACCGGTGTCGGACGACGAGGGCGTCCAGGGCGCCCGCCTCGCCATCGCCGACAACAACACGACGGGGCGCTTCCTCAACCAGCGCTTCGATCTGGTCGAGGTGACCGTGCCGGAGGACGGGCGCGTCGAGGACGCCGTGCGCGACCTCGCCGGGCAGGGCGTGCGCCTGCTCGTCGCCGACCTGACGGAGGACACGCTGCTCGCCGCGGCGGCGGCGCCCGAGGCGGCCGACATGCTGATCTTCAACACCCGCGCCCCGGACGACGACCTGCGCAACGAGCGCTGCCGCGCCAACCTGCTGCACGTCACGCCCAGCCGGCGGATGCAGGCCGACGCGCTGGCCCAGTATCTCGCCTCGCGGAAATGGATGAACTGGCTGCTGGTGGTGGGGCGGACGCCGCAGGACGCCGCCTACGCCGACGCGATCCGCGCCGCCGCCAAGCGCTACCGCGCCAAGATCGTCGAGGAGAAGCGCTGGGCCTTCGAGGACGCGAACCGCCGCGTCGACACCGGCCACGTTACCGTCCAGTCGGAGATCCTCACCTTCACCCAGGGCACCGAGCACGACGTGCTGGTCGTCGCCGACGAGGCGGACGGGTTCGGCGAGTACCTGCTCTACCAGACCTGGCTGCCCCGCCCGGTCGCCGGCACCCATGGTCTCGTCCCGACCGCGTGGTCGCGCGTGCACGAGCAGTGGGGGGCGACGCAGATCCACAGCCGCTTCGAACGGCAGGCCGGGCGCTGGATGCGCCCGCGCGACTACACCGCCTGGATGGCCGTCCGCGCGGTGGGCGAAGCGGCGACGCGCACCAAGTCCGCCGACTCCGGAGCACTCGCCGCCTTCGTGCGCGGTCCGGACTTCGCCTTGCCGGCCTTCAAGGGGCAGGGGCTGACCTTCCGCGACTGGGACGGACAGCTTCGGCAGCCGGTGCTGCTGGCCGGGCCGCGGGTGCTCGTCTCGGTGTCGCCGCAACCGGGCTACCTGCACCAGTTCTCGGAACTCGACACGCTCGGCGACGACCGTCCGGAAAGCCGGTGCCGCAACCGCTGAGAGCCGAACTGTTGTGAACAAGCCCCCGGCAGGGGGCAACCATGGGAGGGAACGTCATGTCGTTAACCGGAGGAGCCGCCCGGATCGGCGCTTTAGCGCTGCTGGGCTTCGCCGTCGCCCAGCCCGCGCAGGCGGACACCATCTTCGTGTCGAACGAGAAGAGCAACACCGTCTCGGTGGTGGATGGCGGCAAGCTCCAGGTGGTCGCCACGATCAAGGTCGGCCGCCGGCCGCGCGGCATCACCTTCAACGAGGACATGACCCAGATCTTCGTCTGCGTCGGCGACGACAACCGGATCGACGTCATCGACGTGGCGACCCAGAAGGTCGTCGACCGGCTGCCCTCCGGCCCCGATCCGGAGCTGTTCGTCCTCGACCCGCAGGGGCACCGCCTCTACGTCGCCAACGAGGACGACAACATGGTCTCGGTGGTCGACATCGCAACCAAGAAGATCATCGGCGAGATCCAGGTCGGGGTGGAGCCGGAGGGCATGGGCGTCAGCCCGGACGGCAAGATCCTGGTGAACACCTCCGAGACGACGAACATGGCCCATTTCATCGACACGGAGTCGCACAAGATCATCGACAACGTGCTGGTCGATGCGCGTCCGCGCGTCGCGCAGTTCACCGGGGACGGACGGTTCGTCTGGGTGTCGTCCGAGGTCGGCGGGACGGTCAGCGTCATCGACGCGGCCTCGCGCAAGCTCGTCCACAAGATCGGCTTCGCCGTCCAGGGCGTGCCGCGCGAATCCATCCAGCCGGTCGGCATCCAGCTGACCAGCGACGGGCAGCGGGCCTTCGTCGCCCTCGGCCCGGCCAACCGGGTCGCCGAGATCGACGCCAGGACCTACGAGGTGAAGCGCTACCACCTCGTCGGCCAGCGCGTGTGGAATCTGGCGCTGTCGCCGGACGAGAAGCGCCTCTACACGACGAACGGCGTCAGCAACGACATGTCGGTGATGGATCTGGAACGCGGCCGGGTCGTGAAGTCGATCTCGGTCGGCGGCGCGCCCTGGGGCGTGATTGTCAAGCCGTGACCTTATGGCCCTCTTCCCGGAGCGGGGAGGGTTTGGACAGCGGCGGTTATGGGCGATGGAGACGACATGGATTGCTTCGAAACGGTGCCTGCGGAGCCGCGTGCCGTTCCCGGCGGCGCCGCGGCGGACCCCGTCCTGGCCGTCGAGGGGCTGAGCCACGCCTTCGGGGGGCGTATGGCGCTGGACGGCGTGTCGTTCGGCGTTCCCGCCGGGCGGTTCACGGTCCTGCTGGGGCTCAACGGGGCCGGCAAGACGACGCTCTTCTCCCTGATCACGCGGCTCTACAACACCCGCCGGGGCAGCATCCGCGTCTTCGGCGCCGACATGCGCCGCCATCCGGCCCAGGCGCTGGCGCGCATCGGCGTGGTGTTCCAGCAGCCGACGCTCGACCCGGACCTGACCGTCATCCAGAACCTGCGCTACCACGGCGGGCTTCACGGGTTGGCGCCCGCCGACATCGAGGCGCGGGCGGGCGAGGAGCTGGCCCGCATCGCCTTGTCCGAGCGCGCCGACGAGCGCGTGCGCACCCTGTCCGGCGGCCAGCGGCGGCGGGTCGAGATCGCCCGCGCGCTGCTTCACCGCCCGAGCCTGCTGCTGCTCGACGAGCCGACCGTCGGGCTCGACATCGCGCTGCGCCGGCAGGTGCTCGACCATGTGCACGACCTCTGCCGGGAGCGCGGGCTGGCCGTGCTCTGGGCAACCCACCTGATCGACGAGGCGCGCGACGGCGACGGCGTCGTGGTGCTGCACCGCGGGCGCGTGCTGGCCTCCGGGCTGGTGGAGGCGGTGCGCGCCGCCGCCGGGGCGGCGACGCTGGGCGACGCCTTCGCCCGGCTGACGGAGACGGGGGGGCGCGAATGAACGCGACGCTCTGCTGGCGCTGCCTGCGCGCGGTGATCGTCCGCGAGGGTCTGCGCTTCGTGCACCAGCGCGAGCGCTTCTTCGCCGCCCTGGTGCGGCCGCTGGTCTGGCTGGCCATCTTCGCCGTAGGGTTTCGCGCGGTGCTCGGCCTGTCGATCATTCCGCCCTACGAGACCTACATCCTCTACGAGGATTACGTGACGCCGGGGCTGGTCGCGATGATCCAGCTGTTCAATGGGATGCAGAGTTCGCTGTCCATGGTCTACGACCGGGAGATGGGCAGCATGAAGACCCTGCTGGTCAGCCCCTTGCCGCGCTGGTACCTGTTGGTCTGCAAGCTGCTGGCCGGCGTGCTGGTGTCCATCGCCCAGGTCTACGTCTTCCTCGCCATCGCGTGGTTCTGGGGCGTCCAGCCGCCCGGACCCGGCTATCTCGCCGTTCTGCCGGCGCTGGTGCTGAGCGGGCTGATGCTGGGCGCGCTCGGCCTCCTGCTGTCCTCCTTCATCCGGCAGCTGGAGAATTTTGCGGGCGTGATGAACTTCGTCATCTTCCCGATGTTCTTCGCCTCCTCCGCGCTCTACCCGCTGTGGCGCATCCGCGAGGGCAGCCCGACGCTCGCCTGGATCGCCGGGATCAACCCCTTCACGCAGGCCGTCGAGCTGATCCGCTTCGCGCTGTACCTGCAATTCAACGGCACGGCCTTCCTGGCCGTCGCCGCGTGCCTCGCGCTGTTCCTGGGGGCGGCGATCCTCGCCTATGACCCCGGGCGGGGCTTCTGGGCCCGCCGCGGCGGGCCGGCGGAACAGGGATGAAGGACGGGGGAACCGCCTCCGGCCACCTTCGGTTGATGGCACAGGCGACCGTCCGGTCATCCCGCCGGGCGGGCTCGGGTGGAGGAAACGTCATGACCGAAAACACCGACAAGGCTCAGGACCAGCCGCGCGGCGAGAAGAGCGTTCTCGGCAGCGAACAGGAGTTCAAAAAGGACCAACCGCAGGACGCCGGCCGGGACGAGCGGGCGAAGGAGGACATCGGCCGCATGGGCGAAGCGTCCCGCCAGAACCGCAGCACGAAGGACGTGGGTTGAGGGTGCCAGAGCTTTCACCATCATGCGGGAGGACGTGTCCATGAAACAGCTTCACATCCTGGCCGGTGCATCCGCGCTGGCCCTTGCCGCCGTCCTGGCGGTGGTCCCGGCGTCGGCCCAAACCACGGGCGGCGCGATGCCACAGGGTTCCGGAAGCCAGACCAGCCCGTCGACCGGGGCGCTGCCGGACAACTCCCTGGCCGGGCAGCGGCAGGGAACCGTCGGAGGCGGGGTCACCCAGGGCGGCGGCCAAAGCGGAACGTCCGGCGCGACGACGCCCGGGGCTTCGCCGTCCGGTTCCTCGGGCGGTTCCACCAGCGGGACCGGCGCTCTGCCGGACAACTCCCTGGCCGGGCAGCGGCAGGGCACCATCGGCGGCGGCTCGGTGACGCAGGGCGGCACCAGCGCCTCCGAACCGCCGAAGCAGGGTTCCGGGCAGTAGTGGATCGCGCGCTCAACCGATGAGGGGCTGTTTCGGGACGGCGTCGCGGACCGCGGCCAGCGCGGCCGGGTCCAACGCGCCGCCCCGGTCGGCGCCGGCGCACAGCGCGGTGCGGAAGCCGAGATAATCGGGAGCGAGGGGCAGCAGGGCCGGAATGTCGTCCCGTCCCAGCGACCCGGCGAGTCCGGAGAGCAGGCCAAGACGGCGCGCCTGCTCCAGGAAGCGCGCCACCTCTTCGAGCGTCTTGTGCCGCAGCAAGCCGCCGCCGGCCTTCCCGGCGGTGTCGAGCATGGCGCCGGTGAAGCCGGCTCGCGCAAGGTCGGGAAGCAGGTGGTTGGCGTCGCTCCACCGATCGGCGAACAGCACGGCGACGATGCGGGCGCCCCGCCGGGCCTCCGGCGCCAGAGCGGCCACGCAGCCCGCCGGATCGCCGGACGGAAGCAGGCCGATCTTCACATAGTCGACGCCGCAGGCCCAGGTCTCGGCCACGCGCCTCGCCACGGCCGCGGGAGCCATCGGAAGGTCGCCCACCGTGGCGCTCAGCGGCGCGCGGATGAGCCATTGCCGGGCCGTATCCACGGCGTGGACGATGCCGTCCAGCGGCCAGGCGCCCAGCGCCCCCGCTTTGGGGTCCTTCAAGTCCAGGATGTCCGCCCCGCCCCGCGCGGCGAGCGTCAGTTCCTTCAAGGACGCGACGCTGGCGAGCAGGCGGGTCATGGGGCGTTCTCCCCGCTCGCCCGGTGTTCGGCGATAGGGTGTTCGGCGATAGGGTGTTCGGCGATGGGGTGTTCGGCGCTGCGGTGTTCGGCGATGCGGTCGAGCAGCCAACCCCACGCCTCCAGTTCGTCGGGGCCGGCGGTCTTGCCGATGGCGATGGACAGATAGTCGATCTCGCGGTCGATCTTCTCGGCCGGCAGGAGATGCAGGCGGCTGACCAGGATCGCCCCCTCCACCACGGCGGCTTGCGCCCGGTTGAAGCCGCGGAAGGGGCGGTGGGTGACGAGGTGCACCGGGCGGCAGTCCAGGCGCGGGCGCACGCCGTCGTCCTCCACCGCGGCCACCTCCACCTCCTCGTGCGCCAGCGCCCCGGCGAGCACCGCGCCGCGCACGCGCTCCGCCGGGACGGTCGGCCAGTCGCGGCGCCGCCCGGTGACGCAGCCGGCGAACACCCGGACGTCGTCGGTGAAGTTGATCACCGCGCAGCGGGTGGCGAGCAGGTTGTCGAGCGTGCGCGACGGGCGGAAGGGAGCCAGCACATAGCCGGTCTCGGTCACCGTGGCGCCCATGGGGGCGACATGGACGTTGCCCGCTGCGTCGCAGCTCGTGATGATGGTTTCACGGATGAAGGTCACGTCCCGCGCCCTCCGGTGTCGTCCGGGGCGTCCACCGCCACGCCCCAGCGCAGTTCGTTGTCCTGGCTGTAGCGCTTGCCAAGCCGCCAGGCGATCTGCGCGCGGGCCAGCTCCGCCCCGAGATAGAAGGCGTGCCCCATATCGGTGCCGGGATCGATGTGCGGAAGCAGGGCGAAGGGATCGCCGGCCACGTGGTGCCCGTCACGGTTGTAGAGATGAAGGCCCCGTTCCGTCACCTCGATCCGGTAGTTCGGGTCGCGGATGCGGGCGGCGAGGTCGGCCACCTGCTCCGGCGTGCTGGCGAAGGGCCTGCGGTCGCGCAGGCAGAGCAGGGCGTCCCCGAAGTTGCGGGGGAGGGCGCCGGCCTCCGATGCGGCGAAGAACTGGCGCCGCGCCGCGTCGAATTCGCGGATGCTCCGGCGGCAATGGGGGCTGACCTGCACCGTCAGGATGTGGTCAATGCGCAGTTCGGAGACGATTCCCATCAGCAGGGCGGTCATCCCCGGCGTGTCGGCGTCGGTCAGTTCGGTGACGTTGCCGACGCCCATCAGGATTTCCAGGTCGGGATGGCGCGCCCGCAGCTCGCGGTAGCGCAGCAGGGAGTCGGTGAAGCCGTGATGGATCGGCTCCAGGACCGGGTCGGCGATGCAGCGCCGGCCTTCGCCGCGGATGGCGTCCAGCGCGCGATCAAGTGACGGGAGATCGCCCGGCGTGGTCGGGATGACGACGGGAACCGCGTCGGTCTCGCGGGCGACCCAGGCGGTCTCCTCGGTCAGGCTGAGCAGGTAGGAGGCGCCCACCCCGGCGCCGCGCAGCAGCTCCCTGGGGTCGAGGGAATCGACGCTGACCGAGTGGCCGGCCGCGCGCAGCGCCGTCACCGCCTCCTCCAGATGGGGGAAGGGGTGGTCGGGCAGCCCGCCGAGGTCGATCACGTCGGCGCCGTCCGCCGCGAAGCGGGCGGCGCGCTCCAGAATGGCCGGCACGCCGAGCAGCGGCGCCTCGACGATCTCGGCGAAGATCTTGGTGCGGTAGCGGCTGAGATCGAGCGGGGCGGCCTGACGCCGGAAATGCTGCGGCAGATCCTCCAGCTCGTCGGGGCCGCGCTCGAAGGGCACGCCGAAATGGGCGGACAGCCGGTCGAGGTCGCCGCGGAACCGTCCCGGCAGCAGGACGAGGTCGGCCCCCTCGGTCGAGGCGAGGCGGCGCAGCACGATCTCCGTCGTCGCCAGCGCCGCGACCTTGATGCCGAGATTGACCACGGTGGTCCGGAACTCCAGCGGCTCCAGCGACGCGAGCACATGGCGCAGGCGCGGTTCGGCCAGCGAGCCGGTCAGGAACAGGACGTGCTCGGGGCGTTCAGCCATCGGCATCCTGGCCTTCGGGAGCCAGCATCAGCCGGGTTCCGCAGGGGTTGCCGCGGTCCAGGGCCTTGGCGAAGCGCCGGTGATCGTCCCGCGACACGCACCAGACGGCCCCGCCGTAGCGCGCCATGCGGCCCGGCAAGGCCGGATCGACGACGCCGTCGGTGACGAGCTGCGTCACGGAGGCGACGGCGTCCGTCACCGGGGCGGACTTCACGAGGACCGCGCAGGTCGCGCCGAGCGCACCGGCCAGCCAGACCGCCAGACTGTCGGACGTGACGTCCCAGCTTTCCGCCACGTCGGCATCCTCCGCCAGGGGCAGAGGCATCCAGAGCGTGGGGCTCGGCCGACCGCGCAGGTCGGCGAGGCTGCGGGCGGGCGTCAGCCGCGGCTCCAGGTCGGCCAGGGCGGTTCCATACTGCTCCATGGCGAGCAGGGCCATGCGGTGGGCGGCGCGGTCGCCGAAGCCGAGCGCCGGCTGGGCGTCGCGGACGGCGTCGGCGAAGGGGCCGCCGCCGGGGACGATCACCACCCGCAGGCGGCGCGCCGCGGCCAGGATCTCCAGCCAGCTTCGCAATTCCGGGGCTCGCCACAGGCTGCCGCCCAGCTTCACGACCCACAAAGGCGCGCTGCTCATGATGCCGTTTGCGCTCCCTCGGGGCGGGTGCGCTCGATGACCACGCCGACGCCGCCGGATTCCGGGACGACGTCCAGCTTCTCCACCTGCACCCGCGCGCGGGTCACATCCGGGTTGGAGAAGCACAAGGCGAGAATCCGGTCGCCGAGCGTTTCGACGAGGTTCACATGGGCGCCGTCGCGCAGGGCGCGGATGCCGTCGATCAGGAAATCGTAGGAGAGCACCTCGTCCAGGCTGTCGGTCATCGGCCGGTCGGGCCAGGGGAGTGTCAGCGAGACGTTGATCCGGACGCGTTGCGTGCGGTCCTTCTCGTCGTCCCAGACGCCGATCCGGAACTGGTCCACATAGTCGCGCAGCGTGATGTCGTAGTACCGGACGCGGCTCGCCGCCGGACGGTACGGGACATAGGAGAGCAAAGCGTCGTCGGCCAAGCGATCCTCCTCCCCGTGTCGGACGAAGGTTGGCTCCCCCGCCGCGGATGTCGTCAGGGTTCGTCACCGGTCCGATGGCGGCGGAGCCAGCAGACGGTGGCGGAGCAGCCATTCGACGCCGCGCCGCCATGACCGCTCGTTGTCACCGCGGATGTCCGCGTTCGCGACGGCGACGACCTCGCCATCCCTGGTGCCATCCCCGGCGCCATCTCCGGTGCGGCGCATTATAATCTGCATGTTGAGGATCAGCGTGCTGATCTTATGGATGAAACCCGTCACCACGATGTCCGCGCCGGCCCGCCGACCAAGGTCGCGTTCGCAGCCGTTGCACCGATAGAGCGACGCCGGCACCTCCGCGGCGACGGCGCTGTCGCGGACGCCCGTCACCTCGTAACCGCCGTCCGTCAGCCCGTCGCGCAGCAGCGCCGTGACCCGCTCCAGCCGTCCGGCATGGTCCGGATCGGGGGGTTCCCGGCTGGTGTCCACCAGTTCCAGATCGAAGACCAGAACCTTGGCCGGCGCCTGCGCCGCCGCTGGAGCCGCGCCGCTCAGCGGCAGGAACAGGAGCACCGTCGCGGCGAACTCCGTCGGCCTCATCCGAATGCGTGGATGGGCAAGGGCGCCCGATGTCCGGCAGAATCCCATCATGCGTCACCGCTCCGCTGTCCTTGCCGTCGCGTTGCTCACTTTGGCTTCCTTCCCGGCGGCGTCCGTCCCGGCGGGGGCGGCCGGGAGCGATCCGGACTGGCCCTGCGTCCAGATCCTCGTGCCGAGCCTGTCGTCCGGCCAGATCTGGCCCGGCGACCCCATCGAGGGGAAGGAAGGCGACTGGCGCGGCATTCCCGGCACCGAGGCGGTCCTCAAGCAGCTTCTCGACCGCCGCCTCGATCCGGAGCAGGAGCAGGCGACCATCGACCGCTTCGCCGACCAGCTGGAGGCCAGCGGCGCGGCGGCGGACCGCAACGCCGCCCTCACCGCCCTGTTCGCCGGAGCCTTCGACGCGCTCAACCAGGAGCGTGGCCAAGTCATTTCGGCCATCAAGCGCTACGCCCACCAGCAGCGCGTCCTGCTCGACAGCATCGACGCGGCGCTGACCCGTCTCCAGGCGCTTCCCGCCGACTCTCCCGAGGCGACCGCGTTGCGCGAGGAGATCGCGTGGCGGCGTCGCATCCTCGACGAGCGGCGGCGCAACCAGACGGCGCTGTGCGAACAGCCGGTCCAGTTCGAGCAGAAGGCCGGCCGCATCGCCCGGGACATCGCCGCCCGTCTGGACTGAGGCGAACCGCTTCGGTCAATTCGACGCGCCGCCGGCGAAGGGTTCGACCGTCTCCAGCCCGTATCCCGCCTCCTGCCAGCGCATGGCCCCGTCGGAGTACCAGTAGACGTTGCCGTATCCCCATTCCACCGCCCGCTTCGCGGCGTTCCAGGACATCCAGCAGTCCGGCTCGCAGAAGAAAACCAGCCGGGCGGCCCGATCCCCGTGGCTCACCGTCTCCAGCCCGGCGCGGAAATAGCGTTCCTGTTCGCCCGACAGGCTGCCGTAGCCGGTGTTGGGCAGCCAGACCGCCCCCGGCAGGCTGCGGCGCGGCGGCGGCGCCCACACGGCCGGCGCCGGACGGTCGGCCGGGCGCGGCGGGGCCGGCATCACGTCGATCAGCCGCGTGTCGGGGAAATGCTCGATCAGCCGCCGCAGCTCCGCCAGGGTCACGGTGGAGGCGCCGGACAGGCCGGCGGGGGTCGGGGCGCGGTACTGGTCCATCCGGTAGCCCGGCGGCTCGATGGCGGCGGCGGTCTTCAGCGCACCGTCCGGGCCGATGAGCGGGACGTGGTAGCGCAGCAGGATGCGGTCGATGTCGTCCTGGCGGCGCTTGATGAAGTCGTTCAGCCAGTGCTTCCATTCCGGCTCGTCGGAGCGGATGCCCATCGAGATGTTGAACTGCAGCCGGGCGCCCGCCGGTTCCTTGACCAGCGGAACGACGGTCAGCGGCTCGCTCTGCTGGGCGGCGAAGTAGCCGGCGATCGGCCCCCAGATCACCGCGGCGTCGGTCTTGCCGGTTGCCACGTCCTCGATGGCGTCGCGGGCCGGGTTGTTGGCGCGCGTGTCGGTGTTGAGCTGGTAGGGCTCGGTGCGGGTGATGCCATAGAGGCGCAGCAGGTTGACCGCGGGTGTCTTCTCGACGACTCCGATGCGGGCGTCCTTTAGGGACGGATCGCCCACACTCTCCGCCCGGATGCCCGACTTGGTGCGGTAGACGAGGGAGTAGACGGTCCGGTAGTAGGGGTTGGTGTTCTGCATCAGCTCTTCGCCGGACGCCGTGCCCATCACGAGGTCGCATTGCCGCGCGCGCAGCGTGTTGCGGACGAAGCCGATGGTCTGCGGCCACCAGTAATAGGTCACCGGCTTCTTCAAATCCTCGCCGATGAGCCGGGCGATCTCGTTCTCGAAACCCTCCATCCTCTCGTTGGAATAGGGCAGGAGGTTGCCGTCGGCGCAGACGCGCACGGTTTCGCGGTCGGTCGCCTCGACGGCACGGGCCGGCGTCGCCGCGCCGGACAACAGCGCCCCGGCGAGCGCGAGGGCGATGGCGGCGAGCGTGGAAGGACGTGTCATGAACGGTCTCCCTCCGCCGGATCAGCCGCCGATGCGTTGCGGGCGTCCGCCGGGCAGCGCGCCGTCGGCCCGCGCCTTCAGATAGCGGTATATGTCGTCCAGATGGTCCATGATGTTCGGGTCGAGCCCGAAGGAGGGCATCACCTTGTCGCCGGTGGCCCCCTGGTTCTGGCGGCCGTTGACGACGACCTCCTTGAAGTCGTCGTAGCTGAGGCGCTTGAGCGAATCCGCGAGGCTGGGGGCGAAGGACGACCCCGACGCGTCGAAGCCGTGGCAGGTGTGGCAGGTGGCGTGGAAGCGGCGGTAGCCGTTGTAGGTCCCCTTGTCCACCTGACCGTCCTTGACGATGTAGGTCGGCGTTCCGTCGGGGGTCGTCGGCGCGTCCTGCGCCAGGGCGGCGAAACAGGCGACGGTGCCCGCGGTCAGCGCACCGGTCAGCAAGCCAAGTCTGCGTTTCATGGATGTCGGGATCCTTGCCCGGAAACCGGGTCGCAGTGAATGCCGGAAGTTGAAAAGCCCCCGGTGCGTTGCGGCACCGGGGGCAGGTCTGCCGATCACTTCTGGTCGGGAACGTGGAACACCGTCAGGACGCCGCCGAGCTGGGTGTATTCGCCCAGCGACTGGTGGGCGCCCACCGCGCCCAGGCCAGCGGTCGCCACACCCCCGCCCTCGGTGTGGCCGGGATGGACGGCGTTGTGCCACGCCTGCGCCCCGGCCTCCTGGGTCAGGCCCGCGGCGAGGCCGATGCCGGCCCAGCCGCCGACGCCCGACAGGACGGCCACATACTGCTTGCCGTTGTGGGTGTAGGTGTTGATGTTGCCGATGATGCCGGACGGGGTCTTGAACCGCCACAGCTCCTTGCCGTCCTTCATGTCGACGGCGACGAGGTAGCCTTCGAGCGTCCCGTAATAGGCGACGCCGCCCTTGGTGGACAGGGCGCCGCTCCACACCGCGAAGCGCTCCGGCCGCGACCAGACGATCTTGCCGGCCGCCGCGTCCCAGGCGATGAAGTTGCCCATGCCGCCGTGCGAGTTCGGCGTCGGGTACATCGACACGGTGGAGCCGACATAGGCCTGACCGGCCGTGTAGGAGACCGAGAACGGCTCGTAGTCCATGCAGATGTGGTTGGTCGGGACGTAGAACAGGCCGGTGTCCGGCGAGAAGGACGCCGGCTGCTGGTCCTTGGTGCCGAGCGCCGCCGGGCAGACGGCGGCGGTGTTCTTGTCCTCGCCGTTGGCGAAGGTGCTGTATTTGTCGACGACGTTCGGCCGTCCGGTCTTCATGTCGACGTCGGTCGCCCAGTTGACCGTCGGGTCGTACTTCTGCGCCACGAGCAGTTCGCCGGTCGCCCGGTCCAGGGTGTAGGCGAAGCCGTTGCGGTCGAAGTTGACCAGCACCTTGCGCGGCTGGCCGTTCATGGTGATGTCGGCCAGGATGTTCTCGTTGACGCCGTCGAAGTCCCACTCGTCGAAGGGCGTCTTCTGGTAGACCCACTTCGCCTCACCGGTGTCGGGATCGCGGGCGAAGATGGTCATCGACCATTTGTTGTCGCTCTTGGCCCGGTCCTTGTCGACGGCCCGCTGCGTCGGGTTCCAGGTGCCGGGGTTGCCGGTGCCGTAATAGATCAGGTTGAGCGCCGGATCGTAGGTGTACCAGCCCCAGGTCGTCCCGCCGCCGCGCTTCCATTCCTCGCCCGGCCAGGTCGAGACGCCGAGATCCTTCTGCCCGATGGGCTTGCCCATCATCATCGTCTTCGACGGGTCGATCTTCACGTCGGCGTCGGGACCGGTCGAGAAAGCCCGCCACACCATCTTGCCGCTGTTCGTGTCATAGGCCGTCAGATGGCCGCGCACGCCGAACTCGCCGCCGCTGATGCCGACGAAGACCTTGTCCTTGACCACCAGCGGGGCCGCCGTCAGCGTCTCGCCCTTGGTGTGGTCGCCGTTCTTGGCCTTCCACATCTCCTTGCCGGTCTTGGCGTCGAGCGCCACCAGCGTGTTGTCCGCCTGGGCCAGGAAGACCTTGCCGTCGGCGACCGCGACGCCGCGGTTGACGGTGTCGCAGCACATCACCGGGATGACGGTCGGGTCCTGCACCGATTCATATTTCCAGAGCACCCGCCCCGGGTTGTTGAGGTCGAGCGCGAAGACCTTGTTGGGGAACGGCGTGTGAATGTACATCACGTCGCCGACGACGATCGGCCCGCCTTCATGGCCACGCAGAACCCCGGTCGAGAACGACCATGCGACCTGCAGGTTCTTGACGTTGTCGGTGGTGATCTGGTTGAGCGGGCTGTAACGCTGTCCGGCATAGTTGCCGAGCTGGGACGCCCAGTTGTTGGGGTTCGCTTCATTCTTCAGAATACTGTCATTCGCGGAAACCGAGCCGGCTGCGACAATGGCGACTGACGCCAGAAGCCAGCGAGACAACACCTTCATGACGATCCCTCCCGTGGTGGCGCTTATTGTTTACCCAAAAACCAATGGGCTTCTTGCTTATGAGCGCGGCGCTGAGTGCAAAAGGGCGTTGTCGCGCGCTTCTTGTCGCGCGATGTGTTTTGTTCTGAATTCAATATTCAGAAAAGCTGACGCCAAATTGGGACTTAATGCTATATTGGGACCATCTTCTCGTCAAGGCTCTGCCGAATAGAAAACGCAAAACAATCGGCTCCTAACTGTTTTGCCCGGAGACGGCCGCAAATTGGTGGTAAGTGAATAATCCTTCAAAATATGATTTTGCAATTTATTTATTTGCAGTTTTCGCGATGGATTTTGTGCACGGCAGCAAAAATTGCTGCAAAGCAACGTGGCCCGATCGGTGCCGGTGCCTGTTGATAAGCTGTTCCGGCCTTCATCCGCTTCGCTGAGACGGCGCGAAGGCGCCGGCGCATCGACTTTTCAGGCCCGATCCTTCAGGACCGATCTTTTGTACGGGAATGGTGAACCATGTTTGAACTGGTCATGGTGATCTGTCTGGCCCTGCGGCCGGACCAATGCGCCATCGAACGCCCGCTCTCCATCGAACGGTACCCGACCGCGCTGGAATGCACCCGCAACAGCTATGTCCACGTCGTGCACTGGCTCATGGAGCATCCCAACTGGAACGTCCGTCAATGGCGGTGCGAACAGCCCGGGGCCTGACGCCACCACAGATCGTCGCAAAGACAGGAATCGTCGTCTTCAACGTTCCGTTGACGTACGGCGCGCCGACTCCAGACTTGCGTGAAGGTCGTCTTGGAGCTTGCGGCCGCTTCCGCTTCATCCGCGCCATCGTCGGCTTCGCAAAGTCCTAACGTTTAGGCATTGGTTAACCTTCGATGCCTAATCATGCGGCGCCTTGTGGTTTGGCTCATTTCCGGGCAATCGAAATTCCGACACCCTGCCCTCGTTCCGGGCATGGCATGCGGCTTGCCTACGCTGATCCACGCGATGTCGGCACCGCCGTGCCGTTGCAGTTTGGAGCACCCGATGTTTGTTACCCTGTCGATGATCTTCTGCCTGGCGTCCGATCCGACCCAGTGCCGGACCATCAACCCGATGATTCCCGACACCGAACCCCTGACCATGTCGAGCTGCCCGATCGCTGGCCAGATCGAAAGCGCCAAGTGGATCAACGACCACCCGAAGTACGAGCTTCAGCGCATCCAGTGCACGGTGGGCAAGCGGTTCAAGCAGCAGGGCGCGTAAGGCCCGCGAACGGGGGGACGGGCCCGTACCTCAGGCCAAGGCCGCGGCCCGGCGCAGGTCGGCCACGAAGTCCGCCTGCGCCCGCCGCCGCTCCTCCTCCCCCGGAAGCCTCAGCAGGTAGGAGGGGTGGACGGTGACGAAGCCGTTCCACCCGTCGAAGGCCATCGGCCCGCGCTCGCGCAGCACGGCGACGGGCCGCCCGGTCAGCGCCAGGGCCGCGGTCGCTCCCAACGCCACGACAAGGCGGGGACGGACGAAGCCCAGCTCCGTCATCAGCCACCAGCGGTAATGCTTGACCTCGCCGGCGGTGGGGGACTGGTGGATGCGCCGCTTGCCGCGCTGGACGAATTTGAAATGCTTGACGGCGTTGGTCAGGTACAAGCCGCCGCGCTCGATGCCGGCCTCCTCCAGCGCGGCGGTCAGCAGCTGGCCGGCGGGGCCGACGAAGGGGCGGCCGTCGCGGTCCTCCTGGTCGCCCGGCTGCTCGCCGACGATGGCGATGGCGGCACCCTCCGTCCCCTCGCCCAGCACCGCGCGCGTCGCGCCCGGCACCAACGGTTCGGAGCGCAGGATCAGGCGGTTCAGGTCGGCGAGGCTGTCCGGGGCCTGCCGGCCCATGGCGGCCACGGCCTTCTCGGGCATGCGGCGGCGCGGGATGGCGGCCTCGGCCTCCAGCATCGCCTGCACGCGGGCGGGGGCGGCACGGACCAGCGCCGGGATGGCCGCCGTCTCCGGCATGTTCGCCCAGTATTTCTGCGGCATTTCCGCCCGCATGGCCGTCGGGTTGACGCGCGCCGGGTTGAAGGTGCTCTCGTAATAGCGTTGCCAGCCCTCGGCGAAGCGGTCGTCGGCCAAGGAGTCCGGACGTTCGGCGGGCGGGCCGGTCATCAGGCGGTGGCGGTCCCAGTGCAACGAGCCCTTCGGCGTCAGGATCGTCCACACCATGCTTTCGAAACGCTCGACGAAGAAGGGGGCGACGGCCTCGACGATGTGGTGGTCAGGCTCGAACCACGCGACGTAACGCTCGCCGCCGCCCGGGTCCGGTAGGGCGCGGAAGCGCAGGAAGGCGTGCATCTTATGGATGTCCCGGCGCACCGCCTTGTTGAGCCGCTCCAGCCGGTGCACCAGCGGGTCGGCGTGCTGGTCGAGCAGAGCCCGCTCCCCGTTCAGCACCCGCCAGACCAGCCGGTAGAGCAGGGCGTAGCGCTCCGGATCGCCGTGGCAGACGACGGTTTCGATCAGCCGCCCGACCGCCTGGGGCAGGAGGACCGGCGCCCCCTCGTCGGGCGTGGGGGCGTCGTCGCCGAACAGCGACGGTGCGCCGACGCTCCACAGCACGGCCTCGGGCGCCGTCCGGGCGGCGGCGAGGCGGCGCACCGCCCGGCGGAAGCCGTCGAGGTCCGCCCCGTCCCGCAAGGCGATCGGACGCATCGTCAGAACAGGCTCAGCTGGCTGGACGGGGTGACCAGCCGCTGGCGCAGGTCCAGCCGGTCGGTCAGCCCGCCCACGGGGTGGTAATCGGCGGCGATCAGGAAGGGGCGGGCGCGCCGCAGCCCGTTCGACAGCCGCCCCAGATCCTCCATGCGCAGGCGGGTGTGGCGGCGCGCCGACAGGATCTTGTCGACGGCGCGCGCGCCCAGTCCCGGCACCCGCAGCAGCATCTCGCGGTCGGCGCGGTTGACGTCGACCGGGAAGCGCTCGCGGTTCTTCAGCGCCCAGGCCAGCTTCGGGTCGATGCCGAGGTCGAGCATGCCGCCCTCGCCGCCGGACGCGATCTCCTCCACGGTGAAGCCGTAATAGCGCAGCAGCCAGTCGGCCTGATACAGCCGGTTCTCCCGCTGCAGGGGCGGCGGCTTGACCGGCAGGACCGAACTGGCTTCCGGGATCGGGCTGAAGGCGGAATAATAGACGCGGCGCAACCCGTAGCGCTGGTAGAGCGTGCCGCTGGTCTCCAGGACCGAGCGGTCGGTGGCGTCGTCGGCGCCGACGATCAATTGGGTGCTCTGACCGGCGGGGGAGAAGCGGCGCCGCTCCTCCTTGGCCTCGACGATGCGCTCGTTGACCTGTCCCATCACCGCCTTGATGGTGCCGCCGTTCTTCTCCGGCGCGAAGGTCTTCAGGCTGTGGTCGGTGGGCAGTTCGAGGTTGATCGACAGGCGGTCCGCCCACAGCCCGGCCTGCTCGATCAGCCAGGGGCTGGCCTCGGGGATGGTCTTCAGGTGGATGTAGCCGGCGAAGCCATGGTCGCGCCGCAGGGTCCGCGCCACCAGCATCATCTGCTCCATCGTGTGGTCCGGCGAGCGGATGATGCCGGAGGACAGGAACAGCCCCTCGATGCAGTTGCGCTTGTAGAAGCCCAGCGTCAGTTTCACCACCTCCTCCACCGTGAAGCGGGCGCGGCGGACGTTGGAGGAGCGCCGGTTGATGCAATAGACGCAGTCGAACAGGCAGTGGTTGGTCAGCAGGATCTTCAGGAGCGAGACGCAGCGCCCGTCCGGCGTGTAGGCGTGGCAGATCCCGGCGCCGGTGGTCGAACCCAGCCCCTCCTTGCCGCCACGGCGCGGCTTGGCGCCGGACGAGGCGCAGGAGGCGTCGTATTTCGCCGCGTCGGCCAGAATGCCGAGCTTCTCGATCAAGGCGTCGTCCATCGTCCCATCCCACCGTGCTTGTTCGTTCTTAATATGTTCTCGTGGGGTGGGGAGGCAAGCGGTGCGTGCGGCGCTGGGTGAGACAAAGTCCGACCGGTCTCTCCGCGGCCATCTTGGACGGCACCGAAGCGGGACCACATATCCGGGATGATCTCGACTCCGCCGCACCGGCTCGGCCGCCGCACCGTCCTCGCCGCCACCGCCGCCACCGCCGCCGTTGCTGCCGCGTCCCTCGGCGGCGCCCCGGCGCGTCCGTTGTGGGCCGCCCAGCCGGCGGCCGGGGCCGCGTTCGATCCCGTCCTGCTGGAGAGGGCGGTCAAGCGGGCGGCGGGGCTCGACCAGATCCACGCGCTGGTCATCGGGCGGAACGGCGCGGTGGTGTCGGCGGAAGCCTTCCGCGGGCCGGCGGTGAACCGCGCCGTGAACGTCAAGTCGGTGTCCAAAACCATCGCCGCCTCGCTCGCCGGCATCGCCATCGACCGCGGGGTCCTGCGCGGCGTCGATGTCACCCTCGCCGAGGCGGCGCCGGGACTGGTTCCGGCGGGCGTCGATCAACGGGTGCGCCGGATCACCATGGCCGATCTTCTGACCATGCAGGCGGGTCTGGAACCGACCTCCGGGCCGGGCTACGGCCGCTGGATCAACAGCCGCAACTGGGTCGCCGACGCGCTGCGCCGCCCCTTCGTCACCGAGCCGGGCGCGCGGATGCTTTACTCGACCGGAAGCTATCACCTGCTGGGGGCGGCGCTGTCCAGCGCGTCGGGGCGCAGCCTGCTGTCCCTGGCGCGGGAGTGGCTGGGCGAGCCTCTGGGCATCGACGTGCCGTCCTGGACGCGCGACCCGCAGGGCTTCTACCTCGGCGGCAACAACATGGCGCTGTCGCCGCTCGACCTGTTCCGCTTCGGCGAGCTGTGGCGGCAGGGCGGCCTGTGGAACGGACAGCCGGTCATCAGCGCGGCCTGGGTGCGGGAGTCCTGGGTGCCCCGCACGCGCTCCCCCTTCTCCGGCGACGACTACGGGTACGGCTGGTTCCTCGCCGAGGCGAAGGGCCACCGCATCGCCTACGCGCGCGGCTATGGCGGGCAGATGCTCTATCTGGTGCCCGGCCTGGGGCTGACCGTTGTCGTGACGTCCGATCCAAGCCGGCCGGCGCGGTCGGATGGCCATGTCGGCCTGCTCAACGCCCTGCTGACCGACGCGATCATCCCGGCGGCGGAGATGGCCTGACGGCCCGGTGGGTCAGGCGGACAGCGTGTCGCTGCGCAACCGCCGCATCACGTCCCGTCGCGGCAGGCAGGCCACCAGCGCGGCCCCGACCGCCGCCATCGCGGCGACGGTGCCCAGGAAGGCGGCCAGGGGAACCGTGCCTCCGGGAAGGGGAGCG
This sequence comes from Azospirillum formosense, assembly GCF_040500525.1. Classification (NCBI taxonomy): domain Bacteria; kingdom Pseudomonadati; phylum Pseudomonadota; class Alphaproteobacteria; order Rhodospirillales; family Azospirillaceae; genus Azospirillum; species Azospirillum formosense. The sequence continues at coordinate 302,627 of NZ_CP159404.1, forward strand.
CCCTCGGCAAGGCCGGCCACCACCGCCGCGCCGCCGGCCCAGCCGAGCGGCACCGCGACGGCGGCGACGGCGGCGCCCAGGAGGACGAACTCCAGCACCACCGCCTGGACCATCGGGCGCCGCCCGACCCCGAGGGCGTGCAGGATCGCCATTTCCTGAAGCCGCCGCCGGGCGCTGCTGGCGATGGCGCCGAGAAGGACCACGGCCGCCGCGCCGAGGGCGACGGCGGACAGGCCGTCGAGAAGTCCGCGCACGCTGCGGACGGTCGAGCCAAGCGTGTCCAACACCTCGGCCACGCGGATCGTGGGGGCCTGCGGGACCGCCTGCGCCACCACGGCCTCGACCGCGGGAACCGCGTCGGGCGGCGACCAGACGGCGGCCACGAGGCTGTGCGGCGGCGGCTCGGCGAAGGGGGACAGGAGAATTGGGAAGTCCAGGTCGAGCCGGGTCCAGTCGATGCGCCGGAGGTTGGCGACCGTCGCGGTCACCGGGCCGCCCGACAGGGCCAGCGTGAGGCGGTCCCCCACCGCCAACCCCAGCCGGCGGGCCACCTGGGCGTCCAGCGAGGCGAGCGGCGGACCGGTGTAGCCCTCGGGCCACCAATACCCCGCGACGATCCGGTCGGTGGGAACGGGGCGGTCGCGCCAGGACAGGCCACGGTCGCCGCGCACCGCCCAGCCGACGGAACGGGGGGCGTCCGCCTCGGTGATGGCGACGCCGTTGAGGCGGCTGATCCGGGCGTGCAGGAAGGGCGCCGTCTCGACCCGCCCGACACCGGGCAGGGCGTACAGGCGTTCGCTCAAGCCGCCACCCTCCGGCGGTGGAACGTTCAGCACGACGACGGAGGGCGTCTGTGCCGGCAGCGTCGCCGTGACATGACCGGTCGCCGACCGTCCGACCACGCCGACCGCCACCAGCAGGGTCAGGCCGATGCCCAGCGCGACGGCCACCGGGACCGTCGGCGCGCCGGGCCGACCGAGGTTGGCGACGGCCAGCCGGACCACCGCTCCCTGCCCGCGCGCCAACCGGCGGGCCACGCCGGCGAGTCCCCGCCCCAGCAGCGCGAACGCCGCCCACACCAGCCCGGCGACGAGCAGGAAGCCGGCGACGGCGAGCGGCATCCCCGTCCAGGCGGCGAGCAGACCGGCGAGCCCCAGCCCGAGCAAAACGACAGCGCCACGGGTCCGCCATCCCAGCGGCTGGGACAGGCCATCCACCGCTCCCCGCCAGATCGCGGCGGGGCTGGTCCCGGCGGCGCGGGCCAGCGGCGGCACGGCGCAGAGCAGGGCCGCCAGCAGCCCGACCGCTCCGGACAGCAGCAGCGCCGACGGATCGACGGCACCGCCCGCCTCCGGCTTCCAGTCGAGCGGCAGGGCGTTCGCCGCCAGGGCGGCCAGGGCAGCGCCGGTCCCCACACCGATCAGCAGCGCCACGCCGACCACCCCCAGCGTCTGCACCAGGAAGGCGGTGAAGAGCAGGCGCGGCGAGCCGCCCAGCGCCTTCAGCGTGGCAAGGACCGGCAAGCGCCGGGCGAGATGCGCCGACAGCGCCCGGCCGATGCCGACGCCGCCGATCAGCAGCACGGCCAGCGACCCGAGAAGGAGCAGCGCGCGGGCGAGGTGCACGGTGCGGTCCACGCCCGGAATGCCGCGGGCGGCGTCGACGATCCGCCATCCGGCGTCGGGGAAGCGGTTCTCCAGATCGCGCAGGACGGCGTCGGCGCGGGCCGTCTCCGGCAGGACGAGGCGATAGTACCAATAGACCGGCATTCCCGGTTCCGCGAGGCCCGTCGCGTCCAGCGCCCGGCGGTCGATGACGACGCGCGGGCCGAGGGAGAAGGCGCGGAAGGCGCGGTCCGGCTCATGCTCCAGGACGGCGCGGATGGCGACCTCGGCGGCACCGAGCCGCAGACGGTCGCCGACGCCCAGCGCGAGCGCTTCGAGGAGGTCGGAGGACACCGCCGCGCCCCAGTGCCCGTCCCGGCGGGCCAGCGCGTCGGCAAGGGACGGGGCGCCAAACACCGCCGCCGCACCGACCAGCGGGTAGCTTTCCTCGACCGCCTTCAGTTCGACCAGGGCGCGGGCGTTGTCGGTCACCGTCGAGGCGACGGGCCGCAGCTCGGCCGTCTCGCCGACGGTGCCGATTTTGTCGAGGACCGCCCGTTGCTCCGGCGTGGCTGGTGCGTGGAACAGGCGCAGGGAGAGATCCCCGCCGACCGCCTCGCGGGCGGTGGCCCGCATCCCATCAAGCACGCCGCCGCTGAGCGAGCCGATGGCGGCCATCATGGCCGTCCCCAGCGCCACCCCGAGGACGACGATCCAAAGTCCGGCGATGCCGCCCCGCAGGTCCCGCCAAGCCAGCCGCAACGCGATGCGCAGATGAGTCATGGCGGACATATCGTGAAGGTCCCACTGGCCGGCAACCAGTTCTGTTGCTTACAGACTTCCCTCTCCCGGGGCGGGAGAGGGAGTGGGTGCCAGATGCAGCCGCCGCCGGTGGCGGGGCGGCAGGGGAAGGGCGGACTGGACCGCCGCCAGCGCGCGCAGGCGCTCGGCCATGGCGGGCGGGAAGGTGGTCACCTTGCGGGTGCCCAGATCGACGTGGATCGACAGCTGCTCCATGGTCGCCGCGACCGTCCCGTCGTCGGCCCGCCGGATCTCCAGCAGGCTCAGCAACCGCTTGTCGTCGGCGTCGAGCAGACGCAGCGCCACCTGCAGCGGCGTTCCGGCGCGCAGTTCCCGCCGGTAATGCACCGCCACGTCGACCACGAACAGGCCGAGCCCCTCGTCCCGCGTGTAGGTCTCGCCCAGCCCCCATTGCTCCATCAGGGCGTAGCCGACCTCGTCGAACAGGGCGACGTAGCGGACCATGTTCATGTGGCCGTAAAGGTCGATCCAGCTCTCGTCGACGGTGTGCACGCCGGACAGCAGGATGTTCGAAGGCAGGGCGTGGTCCTGGGTCATGGGGTGCCTTGGAGGGGGGAGGTCTGGTCCGGCGGGAAGACGCCGCGCAGCCATTGACGGATGGCCGAGATGACCGGGGTGTTCCAGCGGTGGACCGGGGCGATGAAGTAATAGCCGCCGATGGTCACGTTGCTGTCCACCATCTCCACCAGCTCGCCGTTGGCCAGCGGCTCGGTCACCAGCAGGTCGCTGACCAGGGCGACGCCGCGCCCCAGCCGGGCCGCCTCGATGGTCAGGTGCGCCTGCCACAGCCGGGGGCCGCGCAGCCGGGGGATGTCGGCGATGCCGGCCTCCTCCAGCCAGGCTTCCCACATGCCGGTGGACTGCTCGTGGATCAGCGGCAGGCCGACGAGGTCGGCGGGCGTGCGCACGTCGGGGTAGCGGGCCTTGAACTCCGGGCTGGCGATGGCGAGGATGCGCGGCCGCGCGAACATCTCCGAGCGCAGCCCGTCGGCGACGGAGCCGCCGTCCTCCAGATACATGATCTCGGCGTCGGCCTCCTCCCGGCTGAAGTCGGGGCGGGTCGAGGTCGGCTGGAGGATCACCTCGCGCCCGGTCAGCGCCTCTTCAAGCTCGGGCAGGCGGGCGAGCAGGCAGCGCGACGCCAGCCCGGCGAGGCAGCAGATGTGCACCGCCTCCATCCCGCCGTTGCGCAGCTCGTTGCTGGCATCGGCGATCAGGTCGAAGGCGCGGCGGAGCTGGGCGGCGTAGCGGATGCCCTCGCGGGTCAGGGACAGGCCGCGCCCCGACTTCGCCACCAGCTTCACGCCCACCGCCTGTTCCAGATTCTGGATGTGGCGCGACACCACCGTGTGGGACACCGCCAGTTCGTCGGCGGCGGCCCGCACCGTGCCCTGGCGGGCGAAGATGTCAAAGGCGCGAAGCGCGAGAAGGGGCGGAAGGCGGCGCGCCATGCGGACCTTTGGGCTGTGGACGGAAGCCGGGGCGAGGCTGGGAGCGATCCCGGCGGCAGTGATCCCGGCGGCAGTATGAAACATTTCCGCCAGCACCGCACGCGCCCCTTCGCCGCCCGCCACCCGCCGCTCGCCCCCCGCGCCCTCCGCACCGTTGGCCATCACACCACCGCGTCGCGACGGAAGGCGGCGATCTCGTCGGGGCTGAAGCCAAGATCCGCCAGGATGGCGTCGGTGTGCTCGCCCAGCCGCGGCGCCGGGCTCTCCGCCGGCAGCGGAGCGTTGGGCATCGTGATCGGCACGGCGGCGAAGCGCTTGCCCGAGCCCTCCGGCACCTCCACGACCATCTTGCGGTGCACCACCTGCGGGTCGTTCAGCGCGTCCGGCACGCTGTTGATCGGGCTGGCCGGCACGTCGGCGTCCTCCATGGCGTCCAGCCAGGCGTCGCGCCCACGGGTGAGGAAGACCTCGCGCAGCAGCGGCTCCAGCTCCGCATGGTTGGCGTTGCGGGCCGAGCCGGTGGGGAAGCGCGGGTCGGACAGCAGATGCTCCAGCCCCATGGCGCGGCACATCCGGTCCCACTGCTCGTTGGTGTCGACGCAGATGGCGATCGGCTTGTCGGCGGTGGGAAAGGCCTGGAAGGGGGCGATCAGCGGGTGGCGGCTGCCCAGCGCCCGCGGCGTCTCCCCGGCGTTCAGGAAGCGGGCGATGGCGTTCTCCATCAGGGCGAGCTGGCAATCCAGCATCGCCACGTCGATGAAGCTGCCCTCGCCGGTGCCGGCCCGTTTCTGCAGGGCGGCGAGGATGCCGACGGCGGCGAACAGGCTCGACCCGATGTCGCCGATCGACGCGCCGACCCGGCAGGGATCGCCGCCCGGCTCGCCGGTGATGCTCATCATGCCGGACATCGCCTGGGCCACCACGTCGAAGCAGGGCCGGTGCCGGTAGGGGCCGTCCTGCCCGAAGCCGGAGATCGAGGCGTAGACCAGCCGTGGATTGACCGCCTTCAGATCGGCGTAGCCCAGCCCCAGCCGGTCCATCGCCCCGGCCCGGTTGTTCTCCACCAGCACGTCGCAGGTGGCGACGATTTTTTTGAAAATCTCCTTCCCCTTTTCCTCCTTCAAGTTGAGCGTCAGACTTTGCTTGTTGCGGTTGACGCTGAGGAAGTAAATGCTTTCCTCATCGCTGAAGGGAGCAATGATGCGGGTGAAATCGCCCTTGCCGGGACGCTCGATCTTGATGACCTCCGCACCCAGCGCGCCGAGCAGCCAAGTGCTGTAGGGGCCGGCCAACATGTGCGTGAGATCGACCACGCGCACGCCGGCCAGGGGGCCGTCGCGGCGTTGCGTATCGGTGTTGAGCATGCATGATCCTTCGGATGGCCGGACGCCGCGCAGGCGGACCGGGCGGGGCCGCGCGCCCGGCTGGAAACCGGTCCGGTCCAGGGCGGCGGCGGGAATGCGATGCCCAAGGCTTGCGCCACGGCGGCTGGAAAACAATCGCTTAGTTTGGCCCAATCCGGTGCATGGAAGGCACCGTTCCACGGATGTGCCGGGTGTGACATTGGTGCGTTCCGTGCACCGGACCGCATCGTTTTTTCTGCTTGTGACGCGAACTGTGTCCGGTAGTCTTGATCTTGCCGGGAGCGGATCGGCCTGATCGAAATCTCTGCCGGTCATCGGAAAGACTTCGTCATTTCCGAGACGGTCGATGTCTTTACTCCCATCGCCTGTCCACTGAAGCCGCTCGGCGCGCGTCGCGGCAGCGCCGCGCGGCCTTCCACAACCAGGAAAGGACAACCCGCGCGTGATCGATCTTTCGGGAAAGGCGGCCATCGCCGGCGTTTTTGAATCGCCCCGCCGGGATGCGCCGCGCGTCCACCCCTTCGCCCTTCAGATGGAGTGCATCCTCGGCGCGCTGGACGACGCCGGGCTGACGCTGAAGGACGTGGACGGGCTGTGCGCGGCCTCCGGCGACTGGGCCGAGGGCGGCAGCACCATGGATGTGGTCGAATTGGCCGAATACATCGGGATCGCGCCGACCTACGTGAACAGCACCGACGTCGGCGGCTGCTCCTACATCCTCCAGGCCGGGCAGGCGGCGGCGGCCATTGCCACCGGGCTGGCCGAGGTGGTGGTCATCAGCTACGCCGCCTGCCCGCGCTGGTGGCCGCTGAGCAACCCGTCCTTCGACCCCTTCGTCTTCCCCGCCGGCCCCGGCCAGTACGAGATTCCCTACGCGCCGACGCTGATTTCGACCTACGGCCTGTTCGCCCGTCGCCATATGGACCTCTACGGCACCGCGCCGGAACAGCTTGCCCAGGTGGCCGTGACCTTCCGCGAACACGCCGCGAAGAACCCGGACGCCCGGCTGCGCAAGCCGATCACGGTGGACGACGTGCTGGCCTCGCCGATGATCGCCTCGCCGCTGCACCGGCTGGATTGCTGCGTGGTGACGGACGGCGGCGGCGCCGTGGTGATGACCAGCCGGGAGCGGGCGCGCGACCTGAGGAAGCCGCCGGTCCATCTGGTCGGCTACGGGGCCGCCGTGGCGCGCACCCAGAACAGCCAGATTCCCGACGACCTGACCACCCCGGCGGCGCTGTCCGGCCCGCGCGCCTTCGCCATGGCCGGGGTGACCCCCGTCGAGATCGACGTCGCGCAGATCTACGACGCCTTCACCATCACGCCGATGCTGGCGCTGGAGGATCTGGGCTTCTGCGGGCGCGGGGAGAGCGGCGCCTTCGTGGCGGACGGCAACCTGACGCTGGGCGGCAGCCTGCCGACCAACACCGACGGCGGCGGGCTGTCGTCCAACCATCCCGGCAAGCGCGGCATCTTCACCCTGATCGAGAGCGTCCGCCAGCTGCGCGGCGAGGGGCCGGGCGTCCAGGTGCCCGACGCCCGCATCGCCCTGGCCCATGGGCTGGGTGGCACCTTCTGCTCCGCCGCCACCGCCATCCTTGCCCGGTAAGGTGCCCCGATGACCGCCCCAACGACCAGCATGACCATCCCGCCCGTCCAGGACGAGACCTCCGCCCCCTTCTGGGAGGCGGCGCGCGAGGGGCGCTTCCTGATCCAGCGCTGCCCGGAGACCGGGCAGTTCCAGTGGTACCCGCGCGCCCATTCCATCCACGCACCTCACGCCCGCCCGGAGTGGGTCGAGGCGAGCGGGCGCGGCGAGCTGCTGTCCTATTCGGTCGTCCACCGCGGCAACCAGCGCGGCGATCCCTACGTCTGCGCCCTGATCCGGCTGGAGGAGGGCGTCACCGTCTTCTCCCGCGTCGAGGGGGTGGCGGAGGCCGACCTGCGGGCCGGATTGCCGCTGGCCGTGGCCTTCCACCAGCTGGACGAGGCGACCAGCCTCCCCGTGTTCCGCCCGCGTCCCGCCGCCTGAGGAATCCAGAATGACCGCCATCCATCTCGACGACATCAAGCCGGGCGACCGGGCGCGCTCCTCCCGCGTCACCGTGACCGAGGCGCACATCGTCTGGTTCGCCGGGCTGACCGGCGATTTCAACCCGCTGCACATGGATGCCGAGGCCGCCAAGGCCAACGGCTTCGGGCGGACCATCGCCCACGGCATGCTGACCCACTCGCTCAGCACCGGCCTGCGCTCCGCCATCGACGACTGGGCGATCCTCGCCTTCCTGGAGACGCGCCGCCGCTTCGTCGGCCCGGTCTTCGCCGGCGACACCGTGCATTACGAGGCCGAGGTGGCGGAGGTCCGTCCCAGCGCCTCCAAGCCCGACCGCGGCATCGTCCGCGTCGCCATCACCGTGAAGAACCAGCGCGGCGAGACCGTACAGGAGGGCGAGGACGTGCTCTCCATCGCGCGCAAGGAGGCGCAGGCATGAGTGCCGCAACCACCCATTCCCGCCGCCTCGCCGGCCGTGTCGCCTTCGTCACCGGCGGCGGCGGCGGCATCGGGCGCGCCGTCTGCGAGCGGCTGGCCGCGGAAGGGGCGGCGGTCGTCGTCGCCGACATCGGGGCCGAGGCCGCCGAGAGCGTCGCCGCCGCGCTGCGCGCCGAAGGGGCCCAGGCCCACGCCACGGCGTTGAACGTCGCCGACCGGGAAAGCTGGGGCGCCGCCGTGAGCGGACTGCCCGAGGCCTTCCGGGGCGTGGACATCATGGTCAACGTCGCCGGCATCGTCCGCGACCGCTCGCTGCCCAAGATGACCGACGCGGAATGGAGCGCGGTCATCGACGTGAACCTGCGCGGCACGTGGCTGGGTTGCCAGACGGCCTTCCGGCTGATCGGCGACCGCGGCTGGGGGCGCATCGTCAACATCGCCTCCACGGCGATCCTGGGGACCTTCGGGCAGGCGAACTACTCCGCCTCCAAGGCCGGGGTGGTCGGGCTGACCCGCACCGCCGCCCTGGAGGGGGCGCGGCGCGGCATCCTGGTCAACGCGGTCGCTCCGGGCGTCGTGGAGACCGCCATCGTCGAGGGCGTGCCCGACGCGGTGCGCTCGCAATGGCTGGAGAAGACGCCCATCGGGCGCCTGGGCAAGCCGGCGGAGATCGCCGCCGTCGTCGCCTTCCTGGCGTCCGACGACGCGGCCTACGTCACCGGCCAGACCATCGTCGCCGACGGCGGGGCGACCACCGGCGACTACTGATTTCCGCTCAAGAACGAAGAACGACGCCGAAACGGCGGTACCGCAACAACAAGACAGGGATTGGCAACATGATGGAATTCTCGCGCCGCCGCCTTCTCCAGACCGGCGGACTCGTCGGCACCGCCCTGGTGACCGGCGGTCTGGCCGGCACCGCCTTCTCGCGCATCGCGTCGGCGGCGGACGACCCGCTCTACGCCGCCGCGAAGAAGGAAGGCGCGCTGACCCTCTACTGGGGCTCCTACGAGCAGCAGACGATGGAGGCGATCCGAGACGCCTTCAAGGCGAAGTATCCGGGCATCGAGGTCAACCTGCTCCGCCAGGCCTCCCAGACCGTCTACACCCGCCTGCGCATGGAACTGCAGAGCGGCGTCCACGAGTGCGACTCGCTGGGCACCACCAACATGCTGCACTACACGGAGCTGAAGAAGATCGGCGCTCTGGCGCCCTTCGAGCCGGTGGACGGGGTGCACATCCCGGACGCCTTCCGCAACCTCGACCCCGACAAGATGTTCCATGTGGGCGCCATCAGCCTGACCAGCATCAACTACGCGCCGGGCAAGGTCCCGTCGCCGCCGCAGAGCTGGCAGGCGCTGCTGGAGGACCAGTGGCAGGGCAAGATCACCACCGGCAGCCCGGCCTTCTCCGGCGACGTGGCGAACTGGGTGGTCGCCATCCGCCGCAAGTACGGCGACGACTTCCTGCGCGCCTTCGGCAAGCAGAAGCCGAAGGTCGGCCAGTCCAACGTCGACACCGTCACCGACATCCTGGCCGGTGAGCGGGTCGTCGGCTCCGGCGCGCCCTTCAGCTACACGCTGACCCAGAAGGCCGCCGGCAACCCCATCGACGTGGTGGCGCCGTCCGACGACGCCATCCTGAACCTGGGCGTCACCGGCATCCTGGCGAAGGCCCCGCACCCGAACGCCGCCCGGCTGTTCACCAACTTCCTCTATTCCACGGAGGTGTCGATGATCCTCCAGAAGAATTTCTGGCCGACGCTGCGCAAGGACGTGCCCTGGGCGGAGGGGCGGTCGCTCGACCAGCTGAAGTGGACCCGCAACACGGGCGACGACCTGGGCCCGGAAGTCGCGGAAGGCATCGCCAAGTGGAAGGAACTGGTGCGCTGATCGCTGATTCCCTCTCCCGTCCCGGGAGAGGGAAGGGGCCCACGCGAAGCGTGGGAAGGGTGAGGGTGCCGGCGATGGGACCACATTCAATCCTTGGCCGTACCCTCACCCGCCCGCTTCGCGGGCACCCTCTCCCGGGACGGGAGAGGGTTCTGATGGACAATGGAGGCGGACCCTATGGGGGTCATTTCAACGGACAGCCCAGACAGCGCAGCCGCGGCAACCGCGCGCCCGGCGATGGCCCGCGTGCCGCTCGCCAGGACCGTGGTCTTCGGCGCCGTCGCCCTTCTTCTCTTCCTGCTGGTGGTCCTGCCCTTCGGCTGGGTTCTCAAGAACAGCTTCCACGACGACATCACCGGCGCCTGGACACTCGGCAACTACGCGCGGATCTTCCAATCGGCGGACCTGCTGGAGCCGCTGTTCAATTCGCTGCTGCTCGCCGTGGCGACCGCGGTGATCGCCGTCGGCATCGGCGTGCCGCTGGCCTGGCTGGTGTCGCGGACCGACCTGCCGTTCCGCCGCACCATCCGCGTGCTGACGCTGACCGCCTTCGTCACCCCGTCCTTCATCGGGGCGACCGGTTGGATTCTGCTGGCGGCCCCCAACTCCGGCTGGCTGAACGCGCTGTGGCGCTCGCTCGCCGGGGCGGAAGCGGGGCCGCTGCTGAACATCTACTCGATGACCGGGGCGATCTTCATCTGCGGCATCTACACCGTGCCCTACAGCTTCACCATGGTGTCGAGCGCGCTCGACGAGATGGCCGTGGAGCTTGAGGACGCCGCCGCCACGCTGGGCTCCGGCACGCTGCGCACCATGCTCAGCATCACCATCCCGCTGGTCACCCCGGCGGTGATCGCCAGCTTCATCCTGTCCTTCATCCAGGGGCTGACGCTGTTCGGCGTGCCGGCCTTCCTGCTGACGCCGACCGGCATCCCGGTGGTGACGACCAAGCTGGCCGAGTTCTACCAGCTCTTCCCGCCGGAAATTTACATGGCGGCCGCCTACTGCATGCCGCTGCTGCTGGTCACCGCCATGCTGTTCTGGATGCGCCGCCGCATCCTGGGCCGCAAGCAGTTCGTCACCATCTCCGGCAAGAGCCGGGCGGGGCGGCGGATCGCGCTGGGCGCCGCCCGCTGGCCGGCCTTCGGTGCGGCGCTGCTGCTGCCGCTGGTGTCGGTGTTCCTGCCCTACGCGGCGCTGCTGCTGGTCTCGCTGACCCGCGCCTGGGGCCAGGGCCTGTCGTGGGAGAACCTGTCGCTGCACTGGTACTGGTGGGCGCTGTTCGGCAACTCCGAGACGCACACCGCCATCGTCAACTCGCTGCTGTTCTCGACGCTCGCCGCGACGCTGTGCGTGATGCTCGGCACCGTGGTCGCCTACCTCGTGGAGCGGCGGATGGTCTTCGGCGCCAGCCTGTTCGGCGCGGTGGCGACCGTCCCCATCATCATCCCCGGCATCGTCATGTCGGTCGGCTTCTTCGCCGCCTACACGCGGGCGCCGCTGAACCTCTACGGCACACCGCTTCTCTTGGTGGCGGCCTTCGCGGCGACCTTCCTGCCCATCGCCTACGCCCACGGCGGGTCGATCCTCAAGGGCATCGGGCCGGAGCTGGAGCGCGCCGCCCGCAGCCTGGGCGCGGGCGAGGGACGGACCTTCCTGTCCATCACCATCCCGCTGATGGGCGGCGGGCTGCTGTCGGGCTGGTTCCTGGTTTTCATCCCGATCATCCGGGAGCTGTCGGTGGCGGTCTTCCTCATCACGCCCAAGACCAACGTGATGACCACGCTCATCTACAACGCCAAGGACGGCGGCAATTACGAGGCCGTCTGCGCCATGAGCGTCCTTCTCCTCCTCATCACGCTGGCGCTGGTGGCCGCCGCCGGTCCCCTGACGCGCCTGACCACCGTGCGCCGCACCTCTCGCAAATCCGGTCGCAAAACCGCCCCGGCGGAAGGAGTTCTCCCCACATGAGCGGGATCCGCATCAAGAACCTCCGCAAGTCCTTCGGCACCTACACCGCGCTGCACGGAATCGACCTGCAGGTTCCCAACGGCACGCTGCTGGCCCTGCTCGGCCCGTCGGGCTGCGGCAAGTCCACGACGCTCCAACTCCTCGCCGGGTTCGAGGCGCCGACGGAGGGGGAGATCTGGGCCGACGACGTGCTGCTGTCCTCGGCGCGCGGGGTGCTGCCGCCGGAGAAGCGCGGCATCTCCCTGGTCTTCCAGAACTACGCGGTGTGGCCACACAAGACGGTGGCGGAGAATGTGGCCTTCGGCCTCGCCATCCGCCGCCTGCCCAAGGCGGAGATCGCCGAGCGGCTGGACCGCACGCTGCGCACCGTCCGGCTGGAGGCGCTGCGCGACCGCTACCCGTCGGAGCTGTCGGGCGGCCAGCAGCAGCGCGTCGCGCTGGCCCGTGCGCTGGCGGTGGAGCCGCGCATCCTCCTGCTCGACGAGCCGCTGTCCAACCTCGACGCCCATCTGCGCGAGGAGATGCGGTTCGAGATCCGGCAGGTCCACGACCTGCTGGGCCTGACCACCGTCTACGTCACCCACGACCAGTCGGAGGCGCTGGTCACCGCCGACCGCATCGCCGTCATGAAGTCGGGCCACCTCCAGCAGCTCGGTTCGCCGGAGGACATCTTCGAGCGGCCGTCCAACGCCTTCGTCGCCACCTTCATCGGTGCCAACAACGAGTTGGCCGGGACCAGCGAGGGCAACGGCGCCATCCGCGTCGGCAACCATGTGCTGACGGCGCCCGACCGCAGCGGCGCGGCGCATGGCGGGACGGTGTCGCTGTGCGTGCGCCCCTCCCAGGTCCGGCTGTTCGGCGCCGAGGAGACGGGGTTGCCCGCCGAGGGCTGCAACGTGCTGACCGGTACGGTCCAGCGCTCCGCCTATCTCGGCGAGTACCGCGACGTTCTGGTGGATCTGGGGGGCGGGCGGACGCTGCGCGCCTTCATCCCGCCCGCGCAGAGCTTCGCTCCGGGCAGCGTGGTGACGGCGCTTCTTCCCATCGGCTCCTGCCAGATCCTCGGGCCGGCGGCCTGAGGGCGGCTAAAAACTAAGAAAGTCCGAACGATGACCATCGCCACGACCGGCGAGGCCGAAGCCTTGCCCGAAATCCTGACCGAGCGGCGCGGCGCCGTCCAGTGGGTGATCTTCAACCGGCCCAAGGCGCGCAACGCCATCACCCCGTGGATGGAGGACCGGCTGATCGAAATCTGCCGGGAGGTCGACGCGGACCCGGCGGTGAAGGCCCTGGTGCTGACCGGTGCCGCCGGCGACAAGCCCGCCTTCATGGCCGGCGCCGACCTGTCCTGCCTGCAGAGCGTCAAGACGCCGGAGGACTACACGATCCTGGAGGATCGCGCGGAAGCCGCGGCGATGGCGCTGGAAGCGGTGCGCGTTCCCACCATCGCCGCCCTGGCCGGCGCCTGCGTGGGGGAGGGGGCGCTGCTCGCCGCCTGTTGCGACGTGCGCATCGCAACGCCGTCGGTGCGCTTCGGCTTCCCCATCGCCCGCACGGTCGGCAACTGCCTGAGCATCAAGAACCTCGCCCGGCTGGCGGCCATCCTCGGCACCGCGCGGACCAAGGAGATGATCTTCAGCGCCCGCCTGCTGACCGCCGAAGAGCTGTCCGGCGCCGGCGCCCTGCGCGGCGTCGTTGCGGAGGACGACCTCGCCGAGCAGACCCAGGAGTTGGCCGAGGAACTGGCGGGCCTCGCCCCGCTGACCCTGTGGACGACGCGCGAGGCGTTGCGGCGCTGGCGCGACCATGGGCTGCCGGCGGACGGCGACGCCGACCTGCTGCGCCTCTGCTACCTCTCCGCCGACTATCAGGAGGGCATCGCGGCCTTCCTGGAGAAGCGCCGCCCGGTCTGGGTGGGGCGGTAGGGCGTCCGCAGCGGCGTCAAATCCCTCTCCCGTCCCGGGAGAGGGTGGCCCGCAGGGCCGGGTGAGGGTCGTGCGAGGATCAAGGCACGGATTCTTGACGGCACCCTCACCCTTCCCACGCTTCGCGCGGGCCCCTTCCCTCTCCCGGGGCGGGAGAGGGGATGCCCTTGCCGCCACCCATACGCTTCCCTATCCTGGCGCCGCACCACGCGCCCATGCGGGCGTTCAGCCGCCATGGGACCCGCCTGTCATGCCGACCACGCCCGACATCCTTCCGAGCGGCGCCCCCGACGCCGCGGCGCTTGAGCGGCGGTTGCGGGCCGCTCCGGACGATCTCGCGGCGACGCAGGAACTGGCCGGGCGGCTGTTCCAGGCCGGCCGCGCGGCCGACGCCGAGCCTCACGCCCGCAACGCGGTCCGGCTGGCGCCGGAGGATGCGCGCTCCCACACGCTGATGGCGCTGGTGCTGGCCGACACCCAGCGGCCCCAGGCCGCCGAGTTCCACTACCGCCGGGCCCTGGCCCTGGCGCCGCCGGACGCCGCGACGGTCGCCAATCTCGCCTGGAGCCTGAACCGGCAGGGCCGGCTGGAGGAGGCGCGGCGGACCTACCGCCGGGCGGCGGCGCTGCACCCCTCCATCGCCCTGACCTGGCACGGTTGGGCGCAGACCGAGGACGCCGCGCGTGATCTTCCCGGCGCGCAACGGCTGGTGGACCGCGCCCGGCGTCTCGATCCCGGCCACCGTGGCGCCGACACCTTCGCGGCGACCCTTCTGGCCCGGCAGGGAAACGGCGAAGGGGCCCTCGCCATCCTGGAGGAGTCGGCGGCCCGGCACGGCGGCCCCGACCCTGACGCGCTTCTGGAGGCGGGGCGCATCCTCGACCGCCTGGGCCGCCACGACGAGACCTTCGCCGCCTTCGCCGCCGGCAAGGCGCTGCTGCGGCAGGCCGGGCGCCCTTACGACGAGGCGGCGGCGGTGGACCTCATCGCGCGCCTCGCCACCTTCTTCGTGGCTCCGCGCCTGCGCCTGATGCCGCGGCCCGCCGCGCCCGCCGCCGGACCGCAACCGGTCTTCATCGCCGGCGCCCCGCGCTCCGGCACCACGCTGGTCGAGCAGATCCTGTCCTGCCACCCCGCCATCGCCGCGGGGGACGAGCTGCCGGCGCTCGGCGCGGTGGTCCGGGCGCTGCCGCAGACGCTGGGCAGCCCGCTCGGCTATCCCGAAGCGCTGTCGGAGCTGTGGATGGGCGACCAGCGCGACGGGCTGGAGCGGTTGCGCGACGCCTACCTGCGCCACGCCCGCCGGCTGGTCCCGGCCAAGCCCGGCCACACGCTGTTCACCGACAAGATGCCCTTCAACGAGACGCATCTCGGCCTGATCGCGCTGCTGTTCCCGGGAGCGCCTGTGGTGCATGTGCTGCGCCACCCGCTGGACGTTGTGCTGTCGATGATGGGCACCAACCTCACCCACGGCTTCCATTGCGCCAACGACGTGGAGACGGCGGCCCGCCATATCCTGCGGGTGTTCGATCTGGTGGAGCATTACCGGCGGGAGATGCCGCTGCGCTACCTGCCGCTGCGCTACGAGGATCTGGTGCGGGAGCCGGAACCGGCGGTGCGGCGCCTGCTGGGCTTCCTCGGGCTGGGCTTCGACCGGCGCTGCCTGCGCTTCGAGGAGAACCGGCGCCACGCCCGCACCCCCAGCCACGCCCAGGTCGCGGAGAAGCTCTACAGCCGCTCCGTCGGCCGGTACCGCGCCTACATGGAGCATCTGAAGCCGGCGGTTCCGATCCTGGAGCCGGTCATTCTCGGGTTGGGTTACAGCCTTTAGCCGCTATGCCGATGCCCCCTTCCGACAGCGACCTGTGCGAAATCCGCCGCCGCGACGGCCGGCTGGACGAGGCCGTCGCCCATGGTCGCCGCGCCGTCACCATCAATCCTTCCGATCCGGCGGGCTGGTACAATCTGGGCTTGGTCCTCTACGACCGGCTGGATGTCGCGGCGTCGATCGCCTGCGAGCGCCGCGCCGTCCGCCTCCGCCCGGATTGGCCCGGGCCGCATTTCGAATTGGCCGAGGGGCTGCTGCTCTCCGGGCAATGGGAGGAGGGCTGGCGGGAATATGAATGGCGCTGGCGCCTTCCCGGCGTGCCGCCGACGGTCCCGCCCGCCGTGCTGGAGCGGCATGGGCCCACCGCCGCACGGTCGTGGGACGGCCGTGCCATACCCGACGGCACGCTGCTGCTGGTCGCCGACCAGGGCTTCGGCGACACCATCCAATTCGCGCGCTACCTGCCAATGGCGGCCGCGCTCTGCCCGAACATCGTGGTGGCGTGCAGCCCGGAGATGCGTCCGGTGATCCGCGCGCTTCCCGGCGGGCACCGGATCGTCACGGCCTGGGAGGAGACACCACCCTTCGCCGCTTGCGCCGCGCTGTCCAGCCTGCCGGGGCTGTTCGCCACGAGGCTCGACACCATTCCGCCGCCGCTTCCCGGCCTGCGGGCCGAGCCGGAGCGGGCGGAGCGCTGGACGGAGCGCCTGGACGGGCTGCTGCCCCGCGGCTACCGCCGCGTCGGGCTGGTCTGGGCGGGGCGCCCGACCCATGGCAACGACCGCAACCGCTCCCTGACGCTCGCCCGGCTGGCGCCGTTCTTCGCGTTGGAGAAAACGGTTCTGGTGTCGCTCCAGAAGGGGCCGGCGCAGGCCGAGGCCGCGCGCTATTACGGGACGGCGCCGCTGGTCGATCTGGGGCCGGAGCTGGAGAATTTCGCCGACACCATGGCGGTGCTGGCGCTGCTCGACCACGTCGTCTGCGTGGACACGGCGGTCGCCCATCTGGCCGGGGCGATGGGGCGCCCGACCGCGGTGCTGCTGCCCTACGCACCGGACTGGCGCTGGCTGCTCGGCCGCGGCGGCACGCCCTGGTATCCCACCGTCACCCTGCACCGGCAGCCGGCCCCCGGACGGTGGGATGAGGCCATCCGCGGCGCCGTCGCCGCGGTGACCGGCAACAGCCTCAGGGCTTCAGGGCGGACAGCCCGTCGGTGATGCCCTTGGTGGAGAGCGGGAAGGCCACGGCCTGCGTCGCGCCATAGGGGCGGACGGCGATCTGCGCGGCCTTGGAGCGGCGCAGCGCGGTCAGCGTCGCCTCGTCCATCGGGGCGTTGGCGAGGCAGCCGTCCTGGATGCACTGCTGGTAGGTCAGCGGCAGTGGCTTTCCGTCGTCGATGGTCAGCGCCGCCCCGGCGCGCAGATCGACGCCCAGCGGCAGGATCACCACCATCACCCCCTTGCCGTCGGGGGCGAAATAGCCCACCGACGCCTTGAGGATGCGGGTCGCCTGCTTGGCCTCCTTGTTCTCCATCACGCGGGTCTGCGACAGGAAGCAGCGCGGCTTGCCGTCGGGGGGCGTCTCGCATTCGGTCTGCCAGTCGCCGAAGGTCTTGCCCGGCTCCACCGCGACCGCGGGGGTTCCGCCGGCAAGGAGGAGGGGGAGCGCCGCCAGCGCTCCCGTGATGATGGCCTTGCGCATCGCCGTTCCGGTTCTCACAGCTTCCATTTCAGGCCGGCGGTCGCCGACAGGGTGTTTTCGCGGGCGCGGATCGCGTCCTGGACGCCGATGGTGGCGGTCAGGCGATCGTCCAGAGCCACGCCCAGCCCGGCGCCGACCACCAGGGCGTCGCGCCCCGGCTTGCTGGCGTCGGCGGTGAAGGCCACCCCGCCCAGACGGTTGGTGGTCGAGGCCGTGGCGTCGGCGAAGTCATGCTCCCACGCCAGGGCGGCGCTGGGCAGCAGGCGCCAGCCGCCCACGGTCACGCTGGTGCCGGCGCGCACGCCGACGGCGCTGCGCAGGCTGGTCCAGCCCGCCGCCTCGACGTCCAGCGCCACGCCGCCGCCGGACTCGCGGAAGGATTCCCGGGTGATGCGGTCGAAGCGCAGGCCAGCCCGCGGCTCGATCCAGGCGCTGTCCGACCCGGCGAAGGCCATGCGGTGCCCGGCGGCGATCTCAGCGGAGAAATCGTGACCGTCGGCGCTGCCGCTGGCCCCCTGGCCCAGCGTGCCGAAGGCGATGCCGCGCGAGGCGTCGTAGTTTGCGTAGCCGTAACCGATGGCGCCCTCGACGAAGGGGCTGTCCGCCGTGCCGCGCAGGCTCCAGGAGCCGTAGAGAGTCGCCTGGTAGCTGTCCACGTCGGCCTTGCCCAGCCCGTCGCGCGAGGTGACGCGGTTGCGCAGGTAGCCCAGCGCCACGCCGCCGCTCACGCCGTTCTCGTAGCTGTGGTCGGCGCCCAGCAGGAAACCGCCGATGCGCTCGGTGGTGCCGGCGGCGTTGCCGTCCGAGCCGGTCCGGCTGTAGGCCGCCAGCGGCTGGCCCCACACGCCGCCCGCCCCGCGGGCCTCACCGGTTTCGCCCACGGCGCTCGTGCTGTTGCCGCCGCCGGCCAGCCGGACGCCGGTGGAGGATGCCTCGCCGCCGCGCAGGGCCGAGAGGCGGCCTTCCACCGCGCTGCCGAACAGGCGGCGGCTGGTGCGGTCGGCGGCCAGCGTGTCGGCGTGCAGCTTGCCCGAGAGCTGGTCGAGCGCGCCGGCGATGCCGCTGCCCGGCAGGCCGTAGAGGCCGCTGAACAGCGGGGCGGCGACGCCCTCCAGCCGCGCCCCGGCGGCCGGGCGCAGCGCGTCCACCGCCGCGCCGGCGGCCCGCTGGTTGCGGGTGCCGCCGCGGACCGCGTAGTTGGTCGGCGTGACCACCAGCCGGACGGCGGTGGCGTCGTAGAGCGTGTCGAAGCGGGTGCCGGTCTCCAGCCCCGCCGCCGGCTGCGTCACGGCGGCGAAGCCGCCGGTCACGCCGCCGTCCGCCTGGACGATGGTGAAGCTCTGCCCCAGCGTGGCGGTGTAGGCGTTGGTCGCGTCGCCGCTGATGCCGCGAAGCACCGGAGCCAGCGTGCCGGCGGCGGCGAAGGACGCCCCCTGCACCCGGATCTGGTCGTGGCGGCCGGCGCCGAAGCCGGCGGTCGGGCCGTCGATCTCGGCGTTCAGGACGCTGGTGGCGGTCAGGGTCACCGGGGACTGGAAGGTCAGCACGCCCGGCGAATTGCCCGGCGACACGGCGCCGGCCAGCGTGGCCGGACCGCGGACGGTGCCGCCGCCGCTGAAGGCCGAACCGGCGCTGGTGGTCAGCGCGCCGGAGACCACGCCGTTCACGGTCGCCGAACCGCCGTTCCCCAGGTTGACCGCGCCGGTGATGCCGGTGGCGGCCACGGTGACGGTGCCGTCGTTCACCGTGACCGGGGCCATGACGGCGCCGGCCAGGGTGGCGCTGCCGCCGGAGGTCACGGTGACCGCGCCGTTGACCGCGCCGTAGGCGGCGACGGTCAGGGTGCCGCCGTTCACCGCCAGCGTGCCGCCGACGCCGCCGCCCTCGACGACGGTCATCGCGCCGCCGCGGGCCACCGTCACCGGGACGGCCACGACGCCGCCGACCGTGGCGCTGCCGCCGTTGTTCAAGGCCAGCGTGCCGCCCGCGACCACGCCGCTGCTGGCGATGGTCAGCGCCGCTCCGTCGCTCACCGACAGGCCGCCGGCGTTGGCGAGCTGGCCGGAGACGACCACCGCGCCGGGGCCGGACGCGGCCAGCGCGCCGCTGCCGCCGACGGCGCCCGCCAGAGTGACGGTGCTGCCGTTGGGGGCGATGGTGCCGCCTTGGCTGGTCACGGTCACCGATTGGCCGACGGTCAGCGGCGAGGCCGGGCGCAGCGTGCCGCCGTCGAAAGTGACCGAGCTGCCCTGGACCGCGCCATCGCTGTTGGTGAAGCTGGGGCGGCTGGTGTCGATCACGCCGGTCGGCGGAGGCGGAGGCGGAGGCGTTGGGGTGGGCGTGGGCGTGGGATCGGGATTCGGCGCCGGGCCGGGATCAGGATTCGGGCCGGGATTCGGGTTGGGATTCGGGCCGGGATCGGGGTCGGGCGGCGGCGTCACCTTGGTCAGGGTGAGCAGAATTTCCTTGCCCGCCGTGTCGAAGGTGGCCGTTGGGGTCAGCGTCGCGTCGCTGCCGGTGATCGTGGTGAAGGCGCCGGACACCCCGCCCGCGGCCGTTACGATGGTGTAGGTCGTGCTGTCGCCGTAGCCGCTGCCGGTGGAGGTCACGGACAGGTCGCCGCCGATCGTGGCGGTGCCGGTGACGGCCAGCTTGCTGGCCGCCGAAGACGTCGTCCGGATGGCCAGGGTGCTGCCGCTCTGCTGCGTGTAATTGCCGGTGACCGTCAGGGTGCCGGGCGCGCCGGAGCCGCCGGGCGTCACGGTCGTGCCGGACGGGGTGGTCACGTTGCCGACGACCGTTCCGGTGCCCGTCAGCGTCGTTCCGCTGCTGAGCTGCAACCCGGTGGTGAGGGAGCCGTTGACGCGCAGCGTGCCGGCCTGAAGGTTCGTGATGGTGGCCGAACTCGCGCCGCCCAGCGTCCACTCGGTTCCGTTCATGTTGAGGGTGGTCAGGCCGGACACCGGACCGGACAGGGTGCCCCCCCCCTCCAGCAGCATGACCTGGTTGGCGCCCGAGGCTTGGATGCCGCCGGCTACCAAGCTGCCGTCCTTGAGATTGATGAGGCTGCCGGCCCCGATGCCGAAGGTCTTGATCGCGCTGAAACCGTTTCCAGCGGCGATGGTGCCGTGATTGACGATGGTCGACGGGCCGTTGACCAACAGCGCGTCGCCAGTGCCGATGATCGTGCCGTAGTTGGTGACGGTGGACTGCTTGGTAATGGAGGCGGCTGAGACCGCCGCGTAATCCGTCTGCATGAACTCCGTCGCCGGCCGCACGTTTTTGATCAGCGCGGTGCTGTTCGACGGGGACCCGTTGGTGAGGACGAGGGCGTGGGAGCTTTCAATGGCAGACCAATTGCCGATGATCGTTCCGGTGTTCTCGATGACCGAGGTCAGCGAGCCCGCGGAGTTGGCCAGGAGGATGCCGTGGTAGGTCTTCGGCACCGAGATCAATCCAGAATTGATGATGGTGCCGTAGGTTTGAGCGTAGATGCCGTCGGCCTGATAGAAGTTCGTCTCGACCGAAATCTTGATCGTGCCCTGGTTGGTCAGGGTCCATCCGCCGGGCGACTGGACCCACACGCCGGTGGTCAGGTCGGTGGACAGGTTGCCGGTGCCGCTGTCGACCACGCCGCCGGTGCTGGTGATGAGAATGTTCCCGGTGGTCGGATAGAAGGTCTCGTTCTGGATGGCGGTCAGCGTGGAAATCGGCGCCGCGTTCGCGGCCAGCGAGACGCCGAGCGCGATGGGGGCTGCGACCATCGCCGGCAGGCGCCCGCCCGACATCAGGCTTTGGCGGATCGACTCGAGGGGAGACGGCGACGGCGGCATGGGCGATTCACCTTGCGAGCGGGGCGTAAGCGTTACGACCAATGGTTTACACCGCTTGATCATAACGGGCGTGCCGCACTGCCGCCAAGACAAAACGCATAATAATATAAAAAATCACAACTCAAATGTTATATAATCGTGTTGATCTCATCAAAAATCAGCTGATGAGTTCTCGATTGCTTATGAAGTGATGGGAAACGGGGACGAGTTTTTGTGAAAATTGAAGCGGGCGGTGCCGCGATATTCAACAAGTTGGGGTTTTGCCGATTAATGGCTTAGGGAATGCCCGGATTTGAAAATGCAGCAATTTGTCAAAGGGCGTGTTCCCGGCGGCCCGCAACTCCGCCGCCGCCACGACAATGTGGCATTTTCCCGCGCCGGAGGTTAACGGGCGAAGCGGCGCCGGCCCGGCGGTCGTCGCATCCTGACGGACCGCCGGGCCGGACGCGATCAAAGAAGCCTGGCGTTCAGGCTGATCTCCGTTCCGGCCAGGGCCTTGGACACCGGGCAGTTCTTCTTCGCGCCTTCGGCCTGCTGCTGGAAGGTCGCGGCGTCGATCCCCGGGATCTCCGCCTCGCAATCCAGTTCGATTTTGGTGATGGCGAACCCGTCGCCGGCCTTGTCGAGGTGGACGCGGGCGGTGGTGTGCACGCGCGTCGGCGTGTGCCCGGCCTTCGACAGGCCGGCGGACAGCGCCATGGAGAAGCAGCCGGCGTGAGCGGCGGCGATCAGCTCCTCCGGGTTGGTGCCGGTGCCATTCTCGAAACGCGACGGAAAGGAGTAGGCGCCTTCGAACGCGCCGCTGCCCAGCCGCATGGTTCCCGCGCCCTGCGCGAGGTTGCCGCGCCATTCCGCATCCGATTGCCGCACAGCCATGGTGATCTCCCGATCCTGTGATGGTTGGATGAACCGGCGCTCAAGTTAGAGCCGACCGGGGGAACGGCAATCGCCACAGGTGTTAAGCACGAGGAGCGGTTGGCATCCGAAAGGCACCCGAGGCATACGGAAAAGCAGAGGAAGGCGCAGAACAATTAAGGTTTTGTGGCGTTGTGCCGGGATTGGAAAAGCCAGAGGTTGAATAGGGGGTAAGGGGAATGAGCATGCGCCAACCGGATTGGCAGATCGCGGCTGGATCGGCGCCGCGGGGCGGCGATGCCCCGGCGGTCGACACGGCCGACATCCGGGTGCTTCTCGCCGACAGCGGCTGGCTGGCCACCGACGCCTCCACCCTGTCCGACGAGGACGATCTCTACGCCGCCGGGCTGACCTCCCACGGGTCGGTGAACCTGATGCTGGCGTTGGAGGAGCGCTACGGCGTCGAATTCCCGGAGAATCTGCTGCGCCGCCGCACCTTCGAGAGCATCGCGGCGATCCGAGCCGCGGTGGCCGGTCTGCTGGACGGCGCGCCGGGCGGGACGGGGGCCGGATGAGGGCGGCCGTGCCGGACGGCCCGGCGGCGATGCCGCCGGAGGGCGCCGCGGGGGTCGCCGCCGTCGCCGGGCGCCATGCCGACAGCGTCGACCGCGAGGCGCGCTTTCCCGTTGAGGCCTTCGCCGCCCTGAGGGAGGCGCGGCTGCTCGGCCTGATGGTGCCGCGGGATTTCGGCGGCGGCGGCGGCGGTCTGGCCGACGCGGCGGCCGTGGCCCATGCGCTGGCCCAGAAATGCCCGTCCAGCGGGCTGATCTACGCCATGCACCAGATCCAGGTGGCCTGCCTCGTCCGCCACGGCCAGGTCAGCGCGTGGCATCGCGGCTTTCTGGAGCGGCTGGCCGGGGAGCAGCTTCTGCTCGCCTCCGCCACCACCGAGGCCGGGATCGGCGGCGACGTCCGCTCCAGCGCCTGCGCGGTGGGTGACGAGCCGGGTGGCGCTTTCCGGCTGGAGAAGCAGGCGACGGTCATCTCCTACGGGGCTCAGGCCGACGCGATCCTGGTGACGGCGCGGCGCTCGGCGGACTCGCCGCCCTCCGATCAGGTCATCGTGCCGGTTCTGCGTGGGCAGACGCAACTGGAGGAGATCGGCGGCTGGGACACGCTGGGCATGCGGGGCACCCACAGCGTCGGCTACCGGCTGGTGGCCGAGGCCGGGCGGGAGCAGATCCTGCCGCTGCCCTACGCCGACATCTCCGCCCGCACCATGCTGCCGGTGACCCACATCCTGTGGAGCAGCGTCTGGCTCGGCATCGCGACGGACGCGGTGGCGCGGGCCGCCGCCTTCATCCGGGCGGAGGCGCGCAAGCGCCCCGGCACCCCGCCGCCGGGGGCGCGGCGGCTGGCCGAGGCGACCGCGGGGCTTCAGAGCATGCGCGGCATGGTGCGCGGCGCGCTTGCCCGGTTCGAAGAGGTGGCGGACGACCCCGACCGTCTCACCGCCCCGGGATTCGCCGTCGCCATGAACACGCTGAAGACGGAGGCGGCGGAGACGGTGCTGCGGATCGTGGGGCAGGCGATGCTGGCCGGCGGCTTGGCCGCTTACCGCAACGACAGCCCCTACAGCCTGTGCCGCCATCTGCGCGACGCCCACTCGGCGCCGCTGATGATCAACAACGACCGGATCCTGGGCAACACGGCGAATCTGCTGCTGGCGCACAGGGACAACGGCTCTCTCTTCGGCTGAGGCATTTTCGGAACGGAACGCGGATGGACATGCGGGCAGAGGGCACACCGGTGGAAAACGGGCAGGCGGCGTTCCGCGACGCGCTGGTCGCGGCCGGGCTGCTGATCCCCACGGGGGTCGACGGGCTGTACGGCCGCAGCGGCGTCTTCGAGGACGTCGTGGAGCGCTTCAACGACCTGATCACCACCTGGGGCGGCGCCGACGGGGCGGACGTCATGCGTTTTCCCCCGGGGGTGGCCCGCCACCAGTTCGAGCAGAGCGGCTATCTGAAGAGCTTTCCGCACCTTGCCGGCACCGTCCACGCCTTCAAGGGCGACGAGCGCGCCCACCAGTCCCTGCTGCGCCGGCTGGAGGAGGGGGAGGAGTGGACCGACGCCCAGATGGCGACCAACGTCGTCCTGACCCCCGCCGCCTGTTACCCCGTCTACCCGACCATCGCGGAGCGCGGGCCGCTGCCCGCCGAAGGCGCGCTGGTCGATGTCTATTCCTACTGCTTCCGCCATGAGCCGTCCCTGGACCCGGCGCGGATGCAGCTGTTCCGGATGCGCGAGTATGTGCGCGCCGGCACGCCGGAGCAGGTGATGGAGTTCCGGCAGCGCTGGGTGGAGCGGGGGCGGGCGCTGATGGAATCGCTGGCCTTGCCGGTCGCCGTCGATCTGGCGAGCGACCCTTTCTTCGGGCGGGCCGGCCGCATGCTGGCGGCCAGCCAGCGCGACCAGGGGCTGAAGTTCGAGCTGCTGATCCCCATCGCCTCGGCGGAACGGCCGACCGCCTGCCTCAGCTTCAATTACCATCAGGACCATTTCGGGCTGCTGTGGGATCTGCGGACGCCGGACGGCGCGGTCGCCCACACGGCCTGCGTCGGCTTCGGGATGGAGCGGGTGGCGCTGGCGCTGTTCCGCCATCACGGCCTGGACGCGAAGGCGTGGCCCGCCGCGGTGCGCGCCGTCCTGTGGGGCTGAGCGGGCAGGGGAGGCCGGGCATGGCGCATCCGCTCGACAGGCCGGACCGCGACTGGGCGGAGACCAACTGCTACACCGACCTGTGGCTCGGGCTGCTGCGGGCGCTGGGGATGGAGCCGATGGCGGCCCTGGCCTTCACCGTCGCACAGGATTTCGAAGGCGACCAGTTCACCTTCTTCAAGGCGCCGCCGGAAGACCTGCGCCGGCTCTATGGGCTGGAGGTGCAGGAACTCGCCCTCTACGACCGTGTGGAAACCCACGCGGCGGTGCAGGTGGCGCGCGGCCGTCTCGTGCTGGTGGAGGTGGACGGCTATCATCTGCCGGACACCCGCGGCACCTCCTACCGCGCGCAGCACGTCAAGACGACCATCGCGATCCTCGGCATGGACGCGGGCGCGCGGCGGCTCGATTACATCCACAACGCCGGGCGCTTCACGCTGGAGGGGGAGGATTACGACGCTCTGTTCGCCCCGGCGCCGCTGTTCCCCTACGTGGAGTTCGTGAAGCGCAGCGGTCAGGCCTTGCAGGGAGAGCCTTTGATGGAAGCGTCCCGCGCCCTGCTGTCCGATCATCTGCGCCGCCGTCCGGCGGGCAACCCCATCGCCGCCTTCCGTGCCGCGTTGCCGGAGCATCTGGAAATCCTGGCGGCCCGGCCGATGGACTACTTCCATCTCTACGCCTTCAACACGCTGCGGCAGGTGGGGGCGAACTTCGAGCTTCTCGGCATGTACGCGCGCTGGATCGGCGGGCCGGCCGACGCGGCGGAGGCCTGCGCCACCCTCTCCGCCACCGCCAAGGCGCTCCAGTTCCAGCTCGCGCGCGGCGTGCACCGGCGGCGCTTCGGCGATCACGCCGAGCCGCTGGAGGCGATGGAGCGCGCCTATGACCGCGCGCTTGGCGCGCTGGTCCGCCGTTGCGGGTGACGGAGGATGGCGCGCCTTCACGCCGTGACGGGCCGCAGCGTGACTTCCCTGTCCACGGGGTGGGAGCTGTGCGTGACCGAACCGGGGGCGGTGCCCGGCGGCGATTGGCTGCCCGCCCCGGTGCCGGGCACCGTCGCCCAGGCGCTGCGCGAGGCCGGGCTCTACCGGCTGGGTGACCCGCTTCCCCTGCACGACCGCGATGTCTGGTACCGCTTGCGGCTGACCGGTGAGGGGCCCTGCACGCTGCGCTTCCACGGTCTCGCCACCGTCGCGGAGGTCTGGCTGGACGGGAAGCGCATCCTGAGTAGCGCCAGCATGTTCCAGCGCCACGACGTTCCGGTGACGCTGCGCGGGACGCACGCGCTGCGCCTCGTCTTCCGCGCCTTGAATCCGGTGCTGAAGGCGCAGAGGGGCCGGGGGCGCTGGCCGGTCCGGCTCGCCGGGCCGGCGGGGCTGCGTGCGGTGCGGACGACGCTGCTCGGCCACATGCCCGGCTGGTGCCCGCCGGTGGCGGCGGTCGGCCCCTGGCGTCCGGTCGAGCTGATCACGGAATCCGGACCGCTGCGCGTCCGCTCGGCGGATCTGCGCGCCACGCTGGAAGGGCGGGACGGCCGCTTGTCCCTGGCTCTGGCGGTGGAGTGGAGCGGCTCCGCCCAGCCGCCGGGCTGGCTGGAGGTGGGCGCGGCGCGGACGCCCCTCCGCTGGGCCGGGCCGGGGGAGCTGCGCGGCGATCTCCGCCTGCCGGAGGTCGCGCCCTGGTGGCCGCACAGCCACGGCAGCCCGACGCTCCACACGGTGCGCGCGGCGGTCGGCGACGCCCGCATCGATTTGGGCCGCACCGGCTTCCGCCGCGTCGAGCGTGAGCCCGGCGACGGCTTCGCCCTGCGCGTCAACGGGGAGCGCGTCTTCTGCCGGGGGGCCTGCTGGAGCAGCCCCGACATCGTCGCCTTGCCGGGGACGCGCGAGGCCTACGCACCTTGGCTGGAGACGGCGCGGCAGGCCGGCATGACCATGCTGCGGGTGCCGGGCATCGCCGTGTACGAGGCCGACGCCTTCTTCGACCTGTGTGACGAGATGGGGATTCTCGTCTGGCAGGATTTCATGTTCGCCAACTTCGACTATCCCGCCGACGAGCCGTTCCTTGACGCCGCCCGGCGGGAGGCGGCGCAGTTCCTCGACCGGGTCCAGGCCTCGCCGTCGCTGGCCGTGCTGTGCGGCGGCAGCGAGGCGGAGCAGCAGGCGGCCATGCTCGGCCTGCCGCGCGAGCGCTGGAGCCAGCCGCTGTTCGACAGCGTCCTGCGGGACGAGGCGGAGCGGGGGCGGCCCGACGTGCCCTATGTGGCCAACTCCCCGACCGGCGGGCCGCTGCCCTTCGCCGCCGACGCCGGGGTGACCCATTACTACGGCGTCGGCGCCTATCTGCGCCCGCTGGAGGACGCGCGCCGGGCGGCGGTGCGCTTCGCCTCCGAATGCCTCGCCTTTGCCAACATGCCGGCGGCGGGCGCGCTGCCCGGCGTGCCGGCGGTCCACGACCCGCGCTGGAAGGCGCGCGTGCCGCGCGACCCCGGCGCCCCCTGGGATTTCGAGGATGTGCGGGACCACTATCTGCGGACGCTGCACGGCGTCGAGCCCATGGTCCTGCGCTACGAGGACCCCGACCGCTACGCGCGGCTGTCGCGCGCGGTGACGGGGGAGGTGATGGAGGCCGTCTTCGCGGAGTGGCGGCGCACCGGCTCGTCCTGCGCGGGCGGGCTGGTCTGGATGTTCCAGGACGTCTGGCCGGGGGCCGGCTGGGGCGTGGTCGATTCCGCGGGCGTGCCGAAGGCGGCGTGGCACGCGCTGCGCCGCGCCTTCCGGCCGGTGCAGGTCCTGCTGACCGACGAGGGGGTGAACGGGCTGGCGGTCCATCTGCTGAACGAGACGGCGGAGCCGGTGGAGGCGGTGCTGACCCTGACCGCCCTGCGGCGGGGCGAAGTGCCGGTGCTGCGGGCCGAGCGGGCGGTTGTCCTGCCGCCGCGCAGCGCCCAGACCCTTCCGGCGGCTTCGCTGTCCGATCGCTTTTTCGACCTGACCGGCGCCTACCGCTTCGGCCCGCCGGCGCACGACGCGGTGGTGGCGGCGCTGTCCGACCCGCGGTCCGACGCCCTGGTGGCCGACGCTTTCCATTTTCGCGACGGCGGGCGGATGGAGCGGGCGGAACTGGGGCTGGACGCCCGCCTGGAGCGGACGGAGGAGGGGTGGGCGCTGATCCTGTCCAGCCGGCGGCTCGCCCGCTCCGTCCATGTCGAGGATGACGGGTTCCGGCCGGAGGAGGAGTGGTTCCATCTGCCGCCGGGAGGGGAGCGCCGGGTCCGGCTGATCCCGCGCCACCCTGGCGCCGCGGTGCCCGATGGCGAGGTCCACGCGTTGAACGCCCTGGAACCGGCGCGCTACCGGGGGGCCGCATGACACCCGATGCTCCCGCACCCGTCCTGTTCGAGGGATGCTTCGGCTGGCTGCACCCGGCGGCCGGACGACGCGGTGTCGTGCTGTGCGCCCCCTATGGCGCGGAGGCGCTGGCCACCCATCGGCCGTGGCGTGCCTTCGCCCAGGCTCTGGCCGAGGCCGGGCTGCCGGTCCTGCGCTTCGATTATCCCGGCACCGGGAACAGCGCCGGGGACGAGGGCGATCCGGCCCGGCTGGAGGCATGGCAGGCCGGCATCCGCGCCGCCGCCGGCCATCTGCGTGCCGTCGCGGGAGTGGAGGAGGTGGCTCTGGTGGGGTTGCGGCTCGGCGGGCTGCTCGCGGCGGCGGCGGCGCGCGCGGCGGCGGCGGACGCCCTGGTCCTGCTGTCCCCCTTCCCGTCGGGCCGAGCCTTCCTCCAGGAGCTGCGGGCGGTGGCGCTGCTCGCCGAGCGTCCGGCGGACGCCCCGCCGGCGGTCGGGCCGGAGGGAATCGACAGCGCCGGCTTCCGCCTCTCCCCGGAGGCGGCGGAGGCATTGCGGGAACTGGACCTTGCGCGCGTGACCGAGGCGCCGGCGCCGCGCGTGCTGATCCTCGACCGTCCGGAGGGCCGCGCCGCCGCCGTGGCGGAGCGGTTCCGCGCGCTGGGGGCGGCCGTGGAGGAGACGCCCTTCCCCGATCACGCGCGGCTGATGACCAGCGTCCAGCACGCCGCTGCGGACTGTTCGGCCTTCGCGCGGGTGGCGGAATGGCTGTCGTCGGATTTGGCGCCCGCCGGGACGGCCACGACCGCGCCGCCGTCCGATCCCCGTCTGCGCCTTGCCGGAGCGGTGGAGCGCCCGCTCCGCTTCGGCCCCGGCGCCGGCCTGTTCGGCATCCTCTGCGAGCCCGTCGCCGCTGCGGAGGGGCCCGCCGTTCTGCTGCTGAACAGCGGCGCCACGCCGCACACCGGCACCGGGCGCATGTCGGTGCGGCTGGCCCGCCGGCTGGCGGCGCGGGGGATCGCCTCCCTGCGCCTGGACCTGGGCGGGCTCGGCGACAGCGCGTCGAAGCCGGGGCGCCGCGACGGGCTGATCTATTGCCGGGACATGGTGGAGGACGCGCGGGCCGGGCTGGACGCCTTGGTGGCGGCGGGGCATGGCACCGCGGTCGCCGTGGGGCTGTGCGCCGGGGCGGCGGTGGCGCTGCACGTCGCGTTGGCCGACCCGCGGGTGGTCGGGCTGGCGCTGGTCAATCCGGGCCGCTTCGTTCTGGGGGACGGGGTGACGCAGGAGGAGGCCATCGGCAGCGCCGTGAAGCCGGCCGCCGCCTATCTTCCCCGGCTGACCGAGCCGGCGGTGTGGCGGGCCATCCTGCGCCAGGACCGCAAGGCGTCGCGCGTCGTCCGCGGCCTGTCGGAGCGGGCGGCCCGCCGCCTGCGCATCGGGGCCGGGCGGCTGCGCGCCGGGCTGATGGGACGGGGCTACGCGCGGGATGACGTGCTCCACGCCTTCCAGGCGCTGTCCGACCGCGAAGTCCGCACGCTGATGGTGCACAGCGAAGGTGACGTGACGCTGGGCGAATTGGAGGCGCAGGCCGGGGTGGACGGCGGGCGGTTGCGCCGGATGGCCGGCCTGTGGATGGAGCGGCTTGCCGGGGCCGATCACAGCCTGATGGAGCGCGCCGCGCGGGAGCACTTCGCCGAACTGCTGGATGAACTGCTCGACCGCATCGGCACGGGCGCGACGGGAGCCGTGCGCGGGCAGGGCCCCGGCCCACCGGAAGGGACCGGGGCTCTCCGCGTCAATCACGCGACGGGAAATAGCCCAGCATGAAGATGAAGAAGAACAGCGACTGGTAAGGCTGCAGGTTGTTGAGGGCGACCGGGGTGGAAACGACACCACCACCCGGGCTCACCGCCACGGTGGCACCCGTGGGACCGCCGCTGACCGTGCCCTGGGAGGAAAGCGCGCCGGTCAGCGAGCTTCCGGTGGGCGGCGTCGGCAGGCTGGAGGCCGGGATGTAGGGGCCGTCGAGGACAACGTCGTAGCTGGGGTCGATGAACTGTCCACCCAGCACCGCGGGAATGGCGGACGGGATGTTGCTGGTGCCGGCGGCGGGGTTCAGCGGGACGGTGACCGTCGCGTTGAACGGCACGGTGCCGCCTGCGCTGCCGCCCTGGAAGGCGGCGCCGTGGGTGTGCGCCGGCAGATTGTTGCCGGTGATCGTCGTGAACTGCGCTCCGCCCGCATTCCCGGTGTTGATCGTGCTGCTGGTGTAGGGGCTGGTCCCCGGTCCCACCATCACGCGGCCGCGAAGGTCCGGCAGGTTGAACGTCGAGTTGTTTGGCCCGCTGCCGAAGGCCCCGGCCGTGATCGCCCATAGGGCTTGGTACTGGCTCGAGTTGACAGCTTGTCCCAGGCATTGCTGCGTGTTCACGGGGGCGAAGTTGCCGGCGAATGGAAAGACGGACCCTATGTAGAAATCCATGGCGAATTCTCCGGTGGAATCGATGCGCTGGGACGGACGGTGCGCGGTGCCGCGACGGCGCCGGACGGCCGTGGCTCAGTTCAGGATCAGTTCGAAGCAGCCCCGCTCGGGGTCGCGCGGAATGACCCGCACAATGTAGAAAGGTCCCAGCGGTCCCATCGTCGGATGGTCGATCTGGTAATTGCCGTTCCACAACTGGCTGGGGCCGTAGGTTTCGAAGAGGGCCGAAAAGGACGTGCGCTTTGCCCAGCGCGGCGTGCATTCCGGACGCGGCGTCACCTTCGTCAGCTCGACGTCCGTGATCACGGACCCGTCCTCCGGGGCCACGAAACGGAACGTCTGGCCGAGATGAGGGGCGAACATCTCGTGAGAGATGGTGGCGATGTCGATGGTCATCTCAAAGGTCCAGGCTCAAATTCTGAAAGTACGGCTGTCGTTCCGGGTGTGCCAAGCCAACGCGCCGCATCCGTCCATCCAATGTTCGACGATCGGGTTCGACCCCGGATCAGTCGCGCATCGGGAAGATGCCGCTGGTGACGATCAGCATGGTCAGCGCCAGATAGGGCTGCATGTTGTTCAGCGGAGACGGGTTGGTGACGCCGCCGCCCGCCGAAATGCTCACCGAGCCGGTCAGCCCGCCCAGCGTGACGGTGCCGCTGGCCGAGCCGACGAGCGCCGAGCCGTTCGGCGCGGTGCCGGAGCTGTAGGGGCCGTCCAAGGTGACGCCAACGCCGCCGGAATCGTTGAGCTGGAACGCGCCGAGATAGTTGTTTCCGCCCACCGGGGTGCTGCTGGCGCCGACGACGGTGCTCACCGGGATGGCCGCGGCGGCGGAGACGGTCGCGCTGGTGCTGCTGCCGGACGGCGTGAAGGTCGCGGCGTGCGTGTGCGCCGGCAGATTCTGCACGGTGATCGTGTTGTTCGCGACGCCGCCGAAGTTCCCCGGATTGAGCGACTGGTTGTTGAGGTAGGGGCTGGTGCCCGAACCGACCATCACGCGGCCGCGCAGGTCCGGGAGGTTGAAGTTGGTCGAGCCGTTGCCGCCGTACATCGCGCCGGTGACCGCGAACAGCGCCTGGTTCTGGCTGACCTGCATCTGCTGTCCCAGGCACTGTGCCGTGTACTGGGGGGCGTAGGCGCCGGTGAACGGGAAAATCAGGCCGAGGTAAACTTCCATGGTGATACCTCCTGTGAATGAAACCGGTTATGGCGGCTCGTGGCCAGCGTCCCCTTAAAGACGTGCCGCGCCGCCGAATGTGATAGAAAGCATACTGGTATATTCTCCTGAACGGCTAGGGCGGGAGCAATAGGCGATACAAAAAGTTACTTTCTCCGACCGTAATCTTTGCGGAACGACCCTCTGGTTGCATATCCTTGTATGTTATTGACCGGCCCCGGCGGGTCGGGAGCCTGCCACGGGTGGTTCGCCTGGGGTATTGACCCATCGCCGACCATGTCCGAACCGCACCGGACCGACGCCGAAGCGGGCGACTCGCGCTGTGCGCGCGGCCGCGATGGTCCTGAACGGCGATTCTTGCGTTGGGCTCGCATCTTCGGCTATTCAGAACCTGCGCTTGCGCTACCGGAAAGGGTGTGGCCGATGGCCGTTCTGAATGGATCGTTGCCGCTGCTCGGCGGGTTGACGGTGCGGTTTCCCCGCCCTTCGGACGACGATTTTCTGATGGGGCTGTTCATGGACGCGCGCCCCTGGCTGGCCAAGGCGCACCATGACCCCGACTTCATCCGGACGCTGTACGAGCAGCAGTACAGCGCGCGGCGGATGGGGCAGGAAAGCCGCTATCCGGAGCATCTGGATTTCGTCGTCGAGAAGACGGGCCAGCCGGTGGGGCGGATCGTGATGGATCTGGGCCGCTACGACTGGCGGGTGTCGGAGGTGGAGATCCACCGGTTGGCCCGCGGCAAGGGCATCGGCACCGATCTTCTGCGCAGTTTCCAGGGGACCGCGGCGCAAATGCGCATCCCGATCACCTTGTCGGTGGCCGAGGTGGAGACGCGCGTCCACTGGTTTTATTACCGGCTGGGTTTCGATCTTCTGGCGAAGACCTCGCCCTCGCTGGAACTGATCTGGCTTCCGCCCGGCCATCCGGGACTCCAACACCTGCCGCCGCAGATCCTGCCGGCCCAGATGCAGCAGGGCGGAGCGTCCTGACGGCGGCTGTCCCGGGAAAACGGATCGACCGCCCTCTCCCTCCGAATCGGTTTCAGACTCCGCCCCGGCTTGCCGGACCTGTGACATCGGCGTGCGGTGTTTTGCACGCAAATGTCCGATGCCGCGATGCCATGGCCCTGTGAGGGGCGAGCGTTTGGCGTCAAAAGCATCCCCGCGTATGAGTTCGTTTCAGCAATGAAATAGAAGGCGCTTCGCCGAAGCAAATTCGTCGAATTATGACATGCCATTCTTTCAGATGATGCGGTTCTATGCAAATCGGGTGGCACTTTTGCAGCTTGAATAGGCCGATGCCCTGTCAACGACTGTGAAAAGGTGGTAGGGTCCCGCAGGTTATTCACTTTTTGGTGACCGCTTTCGGCGTAAGGTCGGGCGGTGTTGCGTATGGCGGGAGACTGGCGATGACGCGCAAGCGTGGTTCGAATGGCAACGGCGTGAACGGGCGTTCCGGCATGGCGCGCAAGCCGTCCTCATCGATGTTCGCGATGGCTCTCGAACCGCGCTTCATGTTCGACGCGGCGGGCGCCGTCACGGCCGCCGAGGTCCATCAGCAGCCCGACCAGCCTTCGCCGGGCGATCAGGCCGCCGCCAAGGCCGCCGACGCCGACAAGCTGGCCGACTGGGCCATCAGGGAGTCGACGGTTCCGGCCGCCGCCGCGCCCCCGGCCTCCTCCGCGCCGTCGCTCACCGAGCCCGCGGCGGTGACGGCGCGGCTCGCCGGGCTCCAGGGACCGGCCCGGTCGGTTGTGTTCGTCGACACCAGCGTGTCCGACTACCAGACGCTGCTCAAGGACATCGCGCCCGACGCCAAGGTCGTCCTGCTCGACCCCCAGCAGGAGGCGCTCGGCCAGATGGCGAAGGCGCTGTCCGGGATGTCCGGCCTTGATTCCGTCCAGGTCGTCAGCCACGGCAACGAGGGCCATCTCTACATCGCCGGCCGCGCCTATTGGGCGGACGGTCTGGCGAACCGTGGGCAGGAGCTCCAGGCGATCGGCGCCGCGCTGAAGCCCGGCGGCGACATCCTCTTCTACGCCTGCAATGTGGGCGCCGGACAGGCGGGGCAGGAGTTCGTCCAGACGGTCCATCGGCTCACCGGGGCCGACGTGGCGGTGTCCGGCGACGAGACCGGCAACGCCGCCGGCCAGAACTGGACGCTGGAGGTGCAAAGCGGGGCCATCGAGGCGGCGATTCCCTTTGCCCGCGCGTCCATGGAGACCTTCAGCGGCCGGCTGGGAACCGTTGTCGTCACCTCGGCGACCGGAACGGCGGCGGGATCGTTGAACCATGCGATCACGAACGCGGCCGCCGGGGACGTGATCGAGTTCAG
The DNA here is from genome assembly GCF_040500525.1 of Azospirillum formosense. NCBI lineage: Bacteria > Pseudomonadati > Pseudomonadota > Alphaproteobacteria > Rhodospirillales > Azospirillaceae > Azospirillum > Azospirillum formosense. The sequence continues at coordinate 336,434 of NZ_CP159404.1, forward strand.
CTCGACGCTGACGTCCAGCAAGATTTCACTGAGCGGCACTACCACGGCAGCCACCCCAAGCCCCCTGACGGCGGCGGCTCAGAGCTTCACGATCAACGGCGACGTGGATGGCGACGGCATCGCCGACATCACGATCTCCGGCGCCAACACCGGCAACGTGCCCGCGACGACGGACTACCGTGGCATTCTCTTCAATGCATCCGGCAAGACGCTGACGGTCAAAAACGTCATCATGGAGCGCTTTTATTCGGGCTCCGCCCTGCAGGGCCCGCTGACGTTGCAGAACGGGTCGCTCGAAGTGGATGGCGTAACCTTCAGGAACAATTTGAACAACGTCATCGTCACCACCACCCTGTCCACATCCGTGACGATCAAGAACTCGGTTTTCCGTGAAAACACAGGTGTGGTGTCCGGTACGGCGGGCTTCGCGGTCGTTCGTGCGCAGGTGAACGACACGCTGACGATCGAGAACAGTCTGTTTGCAGACAACAATTACGTCATGAACATGGGGTCGAATTCGGCTCTCTACCCGGGCTCCATTATTGCGCAAACTCACAACACGGCTGCCTATACGGTAAACATACGCAACGTCACCATTGTCAACAACAGCTACGTCAACAATGATGCCGGCGCTGTCGGTGTCAAGACAGCGGGCATCGGCACCTATTCCGGTGCATCGGCGACTGTGAACGTTTACAACACGATCATTGCGGGGAACTCCGGCAATCTTGGCGGGACAAGTTTTGCCGATCCGAACGCCATCATTTACAACAGCGCTAACATTACCCTGAACGCAGGCAACAATTATCAGGGCGCCATCACCGGCAACGCGATCTTCGTCGACTCCACCAACGCCACCAAGAGCCTGCGCGATTATCGTCCGGCGTCGACCGCGACGACCTTCATCAACGCCGGCGACAGCAGCAACGCGAACCGCTACGGCGGGAACTATGACATCCGCGGCATCGACCGCATCCGTGACGGTGCGCTCGACCTCGGCGCCTACGAAGTGCATTGGAACGTGGGCGAGCCGTCGGTCGACCTGAACGGGGCGGGCGCCGGCACCGGGGAGTCCGTCAGCACCTCCACCCCCGCCACCGGCGTGCTGATCGCTCCAAACGCCGTCCTGAGCCAGACGGACAGCGACACCCGCCTGCTCGGCGCCACCATCGCCCTGTCCGGCACCTCCGACGGCGCGGCGGAAGTGCTGAGCATGCTGGCGGCCTCCGTGGCGACGGCCAAGACCTATGGCATCAGCGTCACCGGCAACGACACGTCGACGATCACCCTGCGGGGCGCGGCCAGCGTGGCGGGCTATCAGGCCGTGCTACAACTCATCCAGTATAAGAACACCGCCGGCAGCGCCACGGCGGGCACCCGCACCGCGACCGTCACCGTCAACGACGGCGAAACGACCAGCACCGCGCGGACCAGCCAGATCACCGTCGGCACTGGCTCCGACACCACGCCCCCGGCGGTCAACAGCATCGCGGTGTCCGGGACCCCGGCGGCCAACGCATCCTCGGTCACCTACACGGTGACGTTCAGCGAAGACGTGTCCGGTGTGGACCCCACCGACTTCACGCTGGCGACGACCGGAACGGCCTCCGGCACGATCGGCACCGTCACCCAGGTGTCGGCCAGCGTCTACACGGTTTCGATCACCGGCATCTCCGGCACCGGCACGCTGGGGCTGAACCTGAAGGGCACCGGCACCGGAATCAAGGACACGGCGAACAACGACATCGCCGCGGGCTTCACCGGCGCTACCCACACGGTGGACAAAGTGGCGCCGAGCTTCGACGTCGCCGCCGCCACGTCCAGCATCACCAACACTGGCTTCACCCTGTCCGCCAGCCTCAATGAGGCGGGGACGATCTATTACGTCCTCGTCGCCCGCAACGCGACGGCTCCGACCGCCGCGGATGTCGAGGCGGGCACGGCTTCCGGCGGCGGGGCGGCGCTGAAGTCTGGCAACCTGAGCGCGTCGTCGTCCCCATTCGACGGCAGCGGCTCGATCACCGGACTGACCGCCGGCACCGACTACGACCTTTATGTCGTGGCGAAGGACAGCGCCGGGAACCTCATGAGTGCGCCGGTCAAAGTCACCGTCTCCACAACGGGCGGAGCCTCCAACGGCGCGCCGGTGAACAGCGTGGTACCGAACGTGTCGGGTACGGCGACGGTGGGCAACGCGCTGAGTGCAACGAACGGCACCTGGAGCGATCCGGACGGCGACCCGCTGAGCTACAGCTACCAATGGTACCGGGCGGACGACACCAACGGCACCAACGCCGCCTCGATCAGCGGAGCGACGAGCGCCAGCTACACGCTCACGACCTCCGACGCCCACAAGTACCTGCGTGTCGTGGTGAGGGCCAACGACGGCAACGCCAACACGACGACCGCCTCTTCGGCCTACACGGCGATCCTCAACAGCGCGCCGGTGAACAGCGTGGTGCCGAGCGTGACCGGCACGGCGACGGTGGGCAACGCGCTGACCGCGACGAACGGCACCTGGAGCGACGCTGATAATGACAGCCGAACCTTCAGCTACCAGTGGTTCCGCGCCGACGACACCAACGGCACCAACGCCGCCTCGATCAGCGGGGCGACCAGTGCCAGCTACACGCTCACGGCGTCCGACGCGCAGAGGTACCTGCGCGTGGTGGTGACGGCCAACGACGGCAAGGGTGCCACGCCGACGGCGACCTCGGCCTACTCGTCGCAGGTGGCGGCTGCGGGCAACGGCGCGCCGGTGAACAGCGTGGTGCCGAACGTGTCGGGTACGGCGACGGTGGGCAACGCGCTGAGCGCGTCGAACGGCACCTGGAGCGATCCGGACGGCGACCCGCTGAGCTACAGCTACCAATGGTACCGGGCGGACGACACCAACGGCACCAACGCCGCCTCGATCAGCGGAGCGACGAGCGCCAGCTACACGCTCACGACCTCCGACGCTCACAAGTACCTGCGTGTCGTGGTGAGGGCCAACGACGGCAACGCCAACACGACGACCGCCTCTTCGGCCTACACGGCGATCCTCAACAGCGCGCCGGTGAACAGCGTGGTGCCGAGCGTGTCGGGCACGGCGACGGTGGGCAACGCGCTGAGCGCGACGAACGGCACCTGGACGGACGCCGACGGCGACGGCCGGACCTTCAGCTACCAGTGGTTCCGCGCCGACGACACCAACGGCACCAACGCCGCCTCGATCAGCGGGGCGACCAGTGCCAGCTACACGCTCACCACCTCCGACGCGCACAAGTACCTGCGGGTCGTTGTGACGGCCAACGACGGCAAGGGCGGCACGCCGACGGCGACCTCGGCCTACACGGCGGTGCTCAACAGCGCGCCGGTGAACAGCGTGGTGCCGAGCGTGTCGGGCACGGCGACGGTGGGCAACGCGCTGAGCGCGTCGAACGGCACCTGGAGCGACGCCGACGGCGACGGCCGGACCTTCACCTACCAGTGGTTCCGCGCCGACGACACCAACGGCACCAACGCCGCCTCGATCAGCGGGGCGACCGGCGCCAGCTACACGCTCACGACGTCCGACGCCCACAAGTATCTGCGTGTGGTGGTGACGGCCAACGACGGCAAGGGCGGCACGCCGACGGCGACCTCGGCCTACACGGCGATCCTCAACAGCGCGCCGGTGAACAGCGTGGTGCCGAGCGTGTCGGGTACGGCGACGGTGGGCAACGCGCTGAGTGCAACGAACGGCACCTGGAGCGATCCGGACGGCGACCCGCTGAGCTACAGCTACCAATGGTACCGGGCGGACGACACCAACGGCACCAACGCCGCCTCGATCAGCGGAGCGACGAGCGCCAGCTACACGCTCACGACCTCCGACGCTCACAAGTACCTGCGTGTCGTGGTGAGGGCCAACGACGGCAACGCCAACACGACGACCGCCTCTTCGGCCTACACGGCGATCCTCAACAGCGCGCCGGTGAACAGCGTGGTGCCGAGCGTGTCGGGCACGGCGACGGTGGGCAACGCGCTGAGCGCGACGAACGGCACCTGGACGGACGCCGACGGCGACGGCCGGACCTTCAGCTACCAGTGGTTCCGCGCCGACGACACCAACGGCACCAACGCCGCCTCGATCAGCGGGGCGACCAGTGCCAGCTACACGCTCACCACCTCCGACGCGCACAAGTACCTGCGGGTCGTTGTGACGGCCAACGACGGCAAGGGCGGCACGCCGACGGCGACCTCGGCCTACACGGCGGTGCTCAACAGCGCGCCGGTGAACAGCGTGGTGCCGAGCGTGTCGGGCACGGCGACGGTGGGCAACGCGCTGAGCGCGACGAACGGCACCTGGAGCGACGCTGATAATGACAGCCGAACCTTCAGCTACCAATGGTTCCGCGCCGACGACACCAACGGCACCAACGCCGCCTCGATCAGCGGGGCGACCGGCGCCAGCTACACGCTCACGACGTCCGACGCCCACAAGTACCTGCGCGTGGTGGTGACGGCGAATGATGGCAAGGGCGGCACGCCGACGGCGACCTCGGCCTACTCGTCGCAGGTGACGGCTGCGGGCAACGGCGCGCCGGTGAACAGCGTGGTGCCGAACGTGTCGGGTACGGCGACGGTGGGCAACGCGCTGAGTGCAACGAACGGCACCTGGAGCGATCCGGACGGCGACCCGCTGAGCTACAGCTACCAATGGTACCGGGCGGACGACACCAACGGCACCAACGCCGCCTCGATCAGCGGAGCGACGAGCGCCAGCTACACGCTCACGACCTCCGACGCTCACAAGTACCTGCGTGTCGTGGTGAGGGCCAACGACGGCAACGCCAACACGACGACCGCCTCTTCGGCCTACACGGCGATCCTCAACAGCGCGCCGGTGAACAGCGTGGTGCCGAGCGTGTCGGGCACGGCGACGGTGGGCAACGCGCTGAGCGCGACGAACGGCACCTGGACGGACGCCGACGGCGACGGCCGGACCTTCAGCTACCAGTGGTTCCGCGCCGACGACACCAACGGCACCAACGCCGCCTCGATCAGCGGGGCGACCAGTGCCAGCTACACGCTCACCACCTCCGACGCGCACAAGTACCTGCGGGTCGTTGTGACGGCCAACGACGGCAAGGGCGGCACGCCGACGGCGACCTCGGCCTACACGGCGGTGCTCAACAGCGCGCCGGTGAACAGCGTGGTGCCGAGCGTGTCGGGTACGGCGACGGTGGGCAACGCGCTGAGTGCAACGAACGGCACCTGGAGCGATCCGGACGGCGACCCGCTGAGCTACAGCTACCAATGGTACCGGGCGGACGACACCAACGGCACCAACGCCGCCTCGATCAGCGGAGCGACGAGCGCCAGCTACACGCTCACGACCTCCGACGCTCACAAGTACCTGCGTGTCGTGGTGAGGGCCAACGACGGCAACGCCAACACGACGACCGCCTCTTCGGCCTACACGGCGATCCTCAACAGCGCGCCGGTGAACAGCGTGGTGCCGAGCGTGTCGGGCACGGCGACGGTGGGCAACGCGCTGAGCGCGACGAACGGCACCTGGACGGACGCCGACGGCGACGGCCGGACCTTCAGCTACCAGTGGTTCCGCGCCGACGACACCAACGGCACCAACGCCGCCTCGATCAGCGGGGCGACCAGTGCCAGCTACACGCTCACCACCTCCGACGCGCACAAGTACCTGCGGGTCGTTGTGACGGCCAACGACGGCAAGGGCGGCACGCCGACGGCGACCTCGGCCTACACGGCGGTGCTCAACAGCGCGCCGGTGAACAGCGTGGTGCCGAGCGTGTCGGGCACGGCGACGGTGGGCAACGCGCTGAGCGCGTCGAACGGCACCTGGAGCGACGCCGACGGCGACGGCCGGACCTTCACCTACCAGTGGTTCCGCGCCGACGACACCAACGGCACCAACGCCGCCTCGATCAGCGGGGCGACCGGCGCCAGCTACACGCTCACGACGTCCGACGCCCACAAGTATCTGCGTGTGGTGGTGACGGCCAACGACGGCAAGGGCGGCACGCCGACGGCGACCTCGGCCTACACGGCGATCCTCAACAGCGCGCCGGTGAACAGCGTGGTGCCGAGCGTGTCGGGTACGGCGACGGTGGGCAACGCGCTGAGTGCAACGAACGGCACCTGGAGCGATCCGGACGGCGACCCGCTGAGCTACAGCTACCAATGGTACCGGGCGGACGACACCAACGGCACCAACGCCGCCTCGATCAGCGGAGCGACGAGCGCCAGCTACACGCTCACGACCTCCGACGCTCACAAGTACCTGCGTGTCGTGGTGAGGGCCAACGACGGCAACGCCAACACGACGACCGCCTCTTCGGCCTACACGGCGATCCTCAACAGCGCGCCGGTGAACAGCGTGGTGCCGAGCGTGTCGGGCACGGCGACGGTGGGCAACGCGCTGAGCGCGACGAACGGCACCTGGACGGACGCCGACGGCGACGGCCGGACCTTCAGCTACCAGTGGTTCCGCGCCGACGACACCAACGGCACCAACGCCGCCTCGATCAGCGGGGCGACCAGTGCCAGCTACACGCTCACCACCTCCGACGCGCACAAGTACCTGCGGGTCGTTGTGACGGCCAACGACGGCAAGGGCGGCACGCCGACGGCGACCTCGGCCTACACGGCGATCCTCAACAGCGCGCCGGTGAACAGCGTGGTGCCGAGCGTGAGCGGGACGGCGACGGTGGGCAGCGCGCTGAGCGCGACGAACGGCACCTGGACGGACGCCGACGGCGACGGCCGGACCTTCAGCTACCAGTGGTTCCGCGCCGACGACACCAACGGCACCAACGCCGCCTCGATCAGCGGGGCGACCGGCGCCAGCTACACATTGACCAGTTCGGATGCCCACAAGTATCTGCGTGTGGTGGTGACGGCCAACGACGGCAAGGGCGGCACGCCGACGGCGACCTCGGCCTACACGGCGATCCTCAACAGCGCGCCGGTGCTGAGCACGGACGCGCGCAGGCTGACAGCCATCAACGAGGATGCCACGAGCAACGACGGCGACACCGTGGCGGCCATCCTCGCCTCCGTCGGCACCGCCACGGATGTCGACGGAAACGCGCTGGGCATCGCGATCACCGCGACCGATACCGGCAACGGCACGTGGCAATACAAGACCGGAGCCGGGAGCTGGACTACCATCTCCGGCGTCTCGGCCATGTCGGCCCTGCTGCTTTCCAGCACCGACCGCGTGCGCTTTGTGCCGAACACCGACTACAACGGGTCGGTCGCCAACGGCATTACCTTCAAGGCGTGGGATCAGACCACCGGCACGGCGGGGACCACGGTCGGCAACGACACCACCGCGAATGGCGGGCAGGGAAGCGGCCGCCAGTTCAGTGCCGACAGCGCCACGGCGGGGCTCGTCGTGATCGCGGTGAACGACGCGCCGGTGCTGACCGACACCGTCCTTACCCTGCCAAGCGTCGCCCAGGCCGCTGGCGCGCCCAACGGCGCCGTCGGCGTGGCCGTGTCGTCCCTGGTGGCGCTCGGTGGGAATGTGGCCGACGTGGACAGCGGTGCCGTCACCGGCATCGCGCTGGTCGGCGTGGACCTGTCGGAAGGCGGCACCTGGTTCTACAGCACCGATGGCGGCACCAATTGGACCGCTGTCGGAACGGTGAACGACAGCGGCAACGCGCTGCTGTTGCGACCGACCGACCGGCTCTACTACCAGCCGACGGGCGCCAACGCGGGCGTCCTCGGCGCGGCGATCACCTTCCGTGCCTGGGATCAGAGCAGCGGCACCGCCGGGACCAAGGTGGCGACGACGGGCGGCGGCGGCACCTCCGCCTTCTCCACGGCCACGGACACCGCCAGCCTCTCGATCACCCCGGCGGCATTGACGAGCACCGTGACGCTCGCCACCGGGTCGGACACGGGCGTCAGCAACACGGACCACATCACCAAGGCGAGCAGCGTCACCTTCGACGGCAGCGGCGCCAACGCGAACACGACCGTGCGGCTCTACGCCAACGGTTCGCTGGTGGCGACGGCCACGGCCGACGCGTCGGGCGCCTACAGCTTCACCGGCGTCGACGTGTCCGGCTTCGACGGTGCGGTCGGCTTCACCGTCCGCCAGGCGGTCGCCGGGATGGAAAGCACCGACTCCGCCACGCGGACCGTCACCTTCGACCGCACGGCGCCGACCGTCGCGATCACCACGGTGACCGGCGACAACGTGCTGAACGCCGCGGAAAGCGCGGTTCCGCAGACGGTGGCCGGCACCACGACGGGGGTCGAGGACGGCCAGACGGTCACGGTGACGCTGAACGGCAAGACCTACAGCGCGACGGTGACCAACAACGCCTGGAGCCTGACGGTCCCCTCCACCGACCTGCAGGCGCTGACAGATGGCGGCACCTACGCCATCACCGCCGATCTGACGGACGTGGCGGGCAACGCCGCGGTCCAGGCGACTCGCAGCGTCTCGGTCGACCGCACGGCGCCGACCCTCGCCATCGCCACCGTGGCAGGCGACAATGTGCTGAACGCGGCGGACAGCGCCGTTGGGCAGACGGTGTCGGGCGTCACCAACGGCGTCGAGAACGGCCAGACGGTCACGGTGACGCTGAGCGGCAAGACCTACAGCACGACGGTGACCAACAACCGTTGGAGCCTGACGGTCCCCTCCACCGACCTTCTGGCACTGACCGACGGCACCAGCTACACCGTCACCGCCAGCCTGACCGACGCGGCGGGCAACCCCACCCAGGCGACCCGAAACGTGTCGGTGGACCGCACGCCGCCGGCGGTGGTCAGCGTCACGCCTCCGCCGGCGCGGACCTATCTGCCGGGCGAGACGGTCAGCTTCTTCGTTCAGCTCAGCGAAGCGTCCATCATCAATGGCGGCAGTCCGGTTCTGGAACTGGCGATTGGAAGCGAGATCCGCAACGCCGTCTACAACGCGGCGGGCAGCACCGGCACGCTGCTGCGGTTCGACTATGTCGTTCCGGTCGGCGACCGCGCGCCGCAGGGCATCGCGGTCCTGGGGCTGGCGCTGAACGGCTCCATCGTGACGGACGCGGCGCAGGGTCCGCTGGTGACGACGCTGATGGGCGTGGGCGACACCAGCCAGGTGCGCATCGACACCCCGATCCCGGCGAAGCCGGTCGGGACGGCGTTGAGCGGCCTGTCCGACTCCGGCGCGTCGGCGACCGACCGGCTGACCAACGTCACGAGGCCGACGCTGTCCGGCACCGCGGAGGCGAACGCCACGGTGACCGTGATGGTGGACGGCAAGGCCGTGGGGACCACGGTGGCCGACGAGAACGGCTTCTGGGTCCATCGCCTCCAGACGGCGCTGACCGACGGGACGCACAGCATCACCACCACGGCGACCAACCGGTTCGGCATCGTCAGCGATCCGTCCGACGCGTTGGCCGTGGTGATCGACACCGCGGTGCCGGTGGCGCCCGCGCCGTCGGTGACCAGCGCCACCGTCGCCGGTGCGGCGGGAGGCGAGCGGATCTCGGGGATCGCCACGCCGTCCCTGGCCGGGACGACGGAAGCCGGCAGCACGGTGAACGTCCTGGTCGACAGCAAGGTCGCCGGAACGGCGGTCGCCGACGCCAACGGCGCCTGGACTTTCCAATTCACGGCGGCGCTGGCCGACGGAACCCACAGCGTCCAGGTGCAGGCCACCGACAGGGCCGGCAACGTCAGCAGCCTGTCGGCGGTCACCACCCTGACGATCGACACCACGCCGCCGGCTGCCCCGACGGTGACTCTGAACACCACCGCCGGCAGCACGCCGGTCGTGCAGGGCACCGCCGAGGCCAACAGTCTGGTCACGGTGACGATCAACGGTCAGACCGTCGGCACGGCGCGCGCCAGCGCGTCCGGCGCCTGGCAACTGGCCCTGGCCGCTGACCTGAGCGTCGGCAGCTATGTGATCACGGCCAAGGCGAGCGATGCCGTGGGCAACACCGGCAACGCCGGCACGACCACCTACTCGGTGGCTCCGCCGCCGCCGCCGCCGGCCGTGGTGGTCGCGGCGTCCTCCGGAAACACCACGACGGCGGCGTCCTCGTCCAACTCTGTGGCGGCGACCGCCGGAGGGACCGGGACAACGCAGACGACCGGGCCGACTCTGGGCACCGCGCCGACCCTGCCCAGCCTGCAGATGAGCAGCGATGCCGGTCGCGTCATCACCAGCTCGTCCATCAACAGCGGGGGCGGTGCCGGCAACGGGAACAGCAGCACCGACGCCGGACGCTCGATCACCCTCGGCAACCTCGGCAACTCGTCCAGCAGCGATGCCGGGCGCTCGATCACCATCTCCGCGATGGGCGGGGCGCCCGCCGGTGGCGGAACCGCAAGTTCGTCCAGCGGGGTTCTGGGCGGCGGCACCGGCGGGTCGAGCAATTCCGGGTTGAGCGGCGTCGTCAGCGGCGGGTCGGGCCTGGGTGGTTCGAGCTTGGGTGGTTCGGGCTTGGGCGGATCGGGCCTGGGCGGATCGGGCCTGGGCGGATCGGGCCTGGGGGGCACCGCTGCGGGTGGAATTGGCGCCGGTCCGGGGGGCGCGGGTGCCGGCTCCGGCGGCGCGTTCGGTGGAGGCTCGGCGGGTGGTGTCTCGGGCACGGGCTTCGGTGCGGGGGGGCCGGCGACGGGCGGACCCGCAGCCGGCGGTGCGGCGACAGGCACTGGAACGGGCAACGGCGGCCTGAACGGTGGCGTCGCGGGCCCGGGTGCTGCGGGCGGCGCGGCTGGGGCGGCCGCCTCTGGCGGCACTCCGGGCGGCAGCGCGGGGCCCGGAGGCCCCGGGACCGCGTCCGGCGGGCCGGGCGGCGCACCGGGAAATCGGCCCGGCGGCCAGACGGGGTCCGGCTCCACCATCGAGAGCGCGCCGGCCAATCGGCCCAACGGCCAAGCTGGATCGCAAGGACGGCCGCAGGGGCAGGGCCAGCCGCAAGGACAGCCGCCGGCCGGCGACGCGCCGACGGGCGGCGATCCGGGCACCGCTCCGGCGGCTCCGGACGGACAAGGGCAGGCTCCCGGCCCGCGCGCCGACCTCGACGGGACCGCGCTGGCCCGTCCGGCCTTCTCCCGTCAGGTCGCCCAGATCCATGGCGCAGCCGACGCCCAAACCGCGGCGTTGCTCGCCGCCCTCACCACGCATGTTCCACCGGGAAGCCGGGCGGCCTAGCGCCGTCCGCGCCTTCCATCGCCGTCTTCGCCTAAGCTTTTCTTTCCAAATGGATTGCCGACGAGAATGACCCGGTTCGCTCCCTCCCTCCGGCCGCGGGGCCACAAGGCCCGCGCGTCCTTCGCCCTGGCTGTCGCCGCGCTGGTCGCCAGCGGATGTTCCGTCAGCCCGAAGCCCCTGACCGATGACGAAAACGTGTCCCGCCTCCGCGAGGACATGTCGGTCATCATGTCGCCGCAGGAGCCGATCGCCGGCCCGGTGTCGATGCACGAGGCGATGGCGCGGGCCATCAAGTACAACCTTGATGAGCGCGTGAAGCTGATGGAGATGGCGGTCGCCAACCAGCAGCTCGACCTGTCGCGGTTCGACATGCTGCCGCGCCTCGTGGCGGGGGCGGGCTACACCGGGCGCAACAACGAGTCCGGGTCGGAAAGCCTCAACCTCGCCACCGGCCGCCGCACCGGCGAGAGCACCACGGCCACCGATCGGCATCGCCGGACCGCCGACCTGGGCTTCACCTGGAACATTCTCGATTTCGGCGTCAGCTACCTGCGCGCCCGCCAGAACGCCAACCTCGTCCTGATCGCCGACGAACGCCGCCGCCGCGTCGTCCAGGGCATCCTGCAGGACGTGCGCACGTCCTATTGGCGCGCGGTCGCGGCGGAGCGGCTGCTGAAGCGGATCGAACCGCTGGAGAAGCGCATCGAGGCGGCGCGCAAGAACGCGAACGCCCTGGAAGCCCAACGCGTCCAGGCCCCGTTGCAGACCCTGTCCTACCAGCGCGCGCTGGTCGACACGCTGCGCCAGCTCCAGACGCTGCGGCGCGAGCTGGTCGCCGCCAAGTCGCAGCTCGGCGCGCTGATGGGGCTTCCGCCGGGCGAGAACTTCAGCATCCAGATGCCGCCGGACGTCACCGGCAAGGACGTGCCGGCGATCACGGCGTCGGTCGAATCCCTGGAAACCTACGCGCTCCTGAACCGGCCGGAGCTGCTGGAGGAGTCCTACAACGCCCGCATCACCGCCGACGAGACGCGCCGCGCCCTGCTGAAACTGCTGCCGGGCATCGACCTGAACGCCGGCCTGCATTACGACAGCAACAGCTTCCTGCTGAACCAGCGCTGGGCCGATTACGGGGCGCGGGTGTCATGGAACATCCTGTCCCTGGCCTCGGCCTCGGACACCCACGCCTTCTCCAAGGCGCAGGAGGACCTGGTCGCCTTCCGCCGTCAGGCGCTGAGCGTGGCGGTGCTGAGCCAGGTGCGCGTTGCGATGGTGCAGTTCCGCGAGCTGTCGCAGGAATTCTCGCTCAACGCCGACCAGGCGGCGATCGACCGCCGCATCCGGCAGCAGTACGTCAACAGCAGCACGGTCGGCCAGCAGGGCGACATGAGCGTGATCCAGGCCGAGGTGTCGGAACTCGTCTCCGACCTGCGGCGCGATCTCGTCTACGCCGACCTGCAGAACGCCTACGCCCGCGTCATGGTGTCGGCGGGCGTCGATCCGATGCCGGAGGCCGTGCCCTCCCAGGATCTTGCGACGCTCCGTCAGGCGGTGTCCGACGGGCTGGGCGCCTGGCAGCAGAAGGCCGGCGGTACGGCGCGCCTCCAGGATCTCCTGGTTCCGGCCACGACCTCCGAGAAAGCCCCGGCCGAAAAGGCTCCGGTCGACACGGCGACCGAGCCGAAGACCGCCCCGGTCGCCACCCGCGGCGACGAGCCGGCGGCGCGCAAAGCGTCGGCGCCGGAGCGCGTGACGGTGGCGGAGCTGCCGCCGCTGCCGGCCGCCTCGATGACCGCCCCGATGACGGTGTCCTTCAGCCCGTCCACCGGGTCGGAGCCGGTGAAGGTCTACTCGGTTCCGCCGAGCGCTCTGGCCCCGCTGGGGCGCCCCTCCGCCCGCTGACGCCGTTGGGGCGGCGCAGCGGCGTCGCCCCCTTTCGGCTGTGCCGGTGCGGTGCTGCTGAAACAAATAAGCGTACGGGACGGCTTGCCGTCCCTGGATCGTTGCGCTTCCGGAGCAAAGGGTGCAGAAAATCTCTGCCATGATGTGCCGATTTCGCCCCTCACGTATCCTCGCCGCGCTGTCTGTCGCGCTGCTTCCTCTGCCGCTTGCCGCCGCGGATCCGGCGCCGGTTCCCGAAGGCGGCGTGCGCGCGCTGATCGAGGCGCGGCAGCACGCCGTGCTGTCCAGCGAGATCGCCGGGCGCATCGGGCGGATGACCGTGGAGGCGGGGCAGTCCTTCAAGGCGGGCCAGACGCTGGTCGCCTTCGATTGCAGCCATTATCAGGCGGCGGTCGACGCCGCCCGCGCCAACCTGCGCGCCGCCGACGTCACGGTGCGGCAGAGCCGACGCCTGGAACAGTTGAAATCCATCGGCGGGGCCGAGGTCGAGATGGCCGAGGTCAAGGCCGAGGCCGCCCGCGCCGATCTGCGCAAGGCGGAGATCGAGGTCCGCCGCTGCGACGTGAAGGCTCCCTTCGACGGCAAGGTCGTGGAGCAGCGGATCCGCGAGCATGAGTCGGTCCCCGCCGGCACGGCCCTGCTCGAAGTTCTGTCCGACCGCGATCTGCGGGTGGAACTGATCGTCCCGTCCTCCTGGCTGGTCTGGCTGAAGCCCGGCCAGCGGTTCGAGCTGCGCATCGACGAGACGGGCGAGGCTCTGGACGGCGAGGTGACCCTGATCGGCGCCCGCGTCGATCCGGTCAGCCAGTCGCTGAAGGTGACGGGCAAGCTGCAGGCCGACAAGCCGGGCAACGCCCCGAACCTGGTCGCCGGCATGAGCGGAACCGCCCGCTTCAATGCGCCGGAGGAGGCCAAAGGTGCCCGATGACGTCACATCCGTCCGGATGGAAGCGGCCAACCCGCTGAACAGCCTCCTGCTCCTCCTGAACCTGCAGCAGGAGGCCCGGCAGGCCCAGACTCCGGAAGCGCTGCGCTTCCTCGTCGTGAACCAGACGCGGCGGATGGTCGCCTACCAGCAGGCAGTCTTCCTGACCGTCGCGCCGTCCGGCAAGGCGCGGCTGGAAGCGGTGTCCAACGTCGCCGTTCCGGAACGCGACGCTCCCTTCACCCGCTGGCTGGAGGCGGTGGCGTCGGCCATCGCCGCGGGAGCGGAGGCTCGCAACCTGCACGGCATCGCCCCCACCGAGGTGCCGCCCGCGCTGGCCCGCGACTGGGGGCAGTGGGGACCGGCGCAGGCTCTCTGGGTGCCGCTGCCGGGGCCGGACGGTGCGGTCACGGCGGTGCTGTGGCTGGCCCGCGACGATGCGTGGACGGACGGGGAGAAGGTGCTGCTCGCGCAGCTCTCCGGCGGCTATGGGCACGCCTGGTGGGCGCTGACGCGGGCCGGGCGCCGGTCCGGCGTGCGGGCGCGCAAGGGGATGTGGGCGGTTGCGGTGGCGGCGGTCCTGGCGGCGGTCCTGGCCATTCCGGTGCCGCAATCGACGCTGGCCCCGGCGGAGGTGGCGCCGCGCGACCCGCTGATCGTCAGCGCGCCGCTGGAAGGCGTGATCGAACGCTTCCACGTCCAGCCGAACGAGCCGGTGACCACCGGCCAACCGCTGTTCACGTTCGAAGCGACGGTGTTGAAGAGCCGCCTGGAGGTGGCGCGCAAGGCGCTGTCGTCGGCGGAGGCGGAACTGCTGACAGCCTCGCAGGGGGCCTTCACCGATCCGCAGAGCAAAGCCCGCATCGCGCAGCTGAAAACCCAGGTGGAGCTGCGCCGGGCGGAGATGGATTTCGCCCGCGACCTGATGGACCGCGTTACCGTGAAGGCGGAGCGGACGGGCATCGCCGTCTTCACCGACGCCAACGACTGGCTGGGCAAGCCGGTGGCGGTGGGCGAGCGCATCCTGACCCTGGCCGATCCGCTGGCCGCGGAGATCGACGTGCATGTGCCGGTCAACGACGCGATCGTGCTCCAGGAGGGCGCGGCGGTCAGCCTCTATCTGAACGTCGACCCGCTGCGCCCGCTGCGCGCCACCGTCTCGCACGCCAGCTATGAACCGGGGCTGACTCCGGGCGGGGTCCTGGCCTACCGCGTCCGCGCCGACCTGGCGCCGGACCAGCCGACGCCGCGCATCGGGTTGCGCGGCACCGCCAAGATCCAGGGGGAGCGGGTGCCGCTGGCCTTCTACCTGTTCCGCCGTCCGCTGGCGGCGCTGCGCCAGACCGTGGGGCTCTGAGCCATGGGCGCCGCCGCCATCGGGATGACGACGGGGCCGGCGGCGGTCACGCCGATGGACCCGCTGGACAGCGTGCGGTTGCCGCCGCTGCGCGAGGAGCTGCAGCTGCTTCCGGCCCCGCCGGCCGTGGACGGGTCGCCCTGCTGGACGATCCATGACCCGGTGCGCAACCGCTACTTTCGCATCGGCCACGGCGCCTTCGAGGTCATCGCCCGCTGGCATCACGGATCGCCCCGCGCCATCGCCGCCGCGGTGGCCGCCGAGACGGTCCTGCAGCCGGAGGCGGAGGACGTGGTCGGCCTCTACAAGTTCCTGGCCGGCAGCAATCTGACCCAGGGCGCCGACGTCGATTTCCTGGCGAAGCAGACGGCGGCGCGGCGCACGTCCTGGTGGATGTGGCTGCTGCACAACTACCTGTTCTTCCGCATCCCGCTGGTCCGTCCCGACGCCTTCCTGAACGCCACGGTGCGCTATGTCGCGCCCTTCTACAGCCGCGCCTGGTTGTGGACGGTGATCGGGGCGGGGATTCTGGGACTTGTCCTGGCGATGCGCCAGTGGGACAGCTTCGCCCACACCTTCCTGCATTTCTTCACGCTGGAGGGCATGGCGCTCTACGGCGTGACCCTGTTGGTGACCAAGACTCTGCACGAGCTGGGGCACGCCTACACCGCGAAACGATTCGGCTGCCGGGTGCCGACCATGGGGGCGGCCTTCCTGGTGATGTGGCCGGTGCTCTACACCGATACCAGCGACGCGTGGCGGCTCGTCTCCCGCCGTGCCCGCCTGCACATCGCGGCGGCGGGCATGCTGACGGAGCTGGCGCTGGCCGCCTTCGCCACGCTGGCCTGGAGCTTCCTGCCCGATGGCCCGCTGCGCAGCGCCGCCTTCTTCGTGGCGACGGTGAGCTGGGTGACGACGCTGACGATCAACCTCAGCCCCTTCATGCGCTTCGACGGCTATTACCTGCTGGCCGACGCGCTGGACGTGCCGAACCTGCAGGACCGAGCGTTCGCGCTGGCCCGCTGGCGGCTGCGCGAGTGGCTGTTCGGCCTGGGCGACGAGGTGCCGGAGCGGTTCGATCCCTGGATGCACCGGGTGTTGCTGGCCTACGCCTTCGCCACCTGGGTCTACCGGCTCGTGCTGTTCATCGGCATCGCGGTGCTGGTCTATCACGTCTTCATCAAGGTGCTGGGAATCGTGCTGTTCGCGGTGGAAGTCGGCTGGTTCATCCTGCGCCCGCTCGTCAACGAGGCGAAGGAATGGTGGGAACGGCGGGGCAGCCTGCGGCCCAACCGGAACCTGCTGATGACGCTGGGCGGTCTGGCCGCGCTGGTCTGGCTGGCCTTCGTCCCGGTCACCGGCACCATCGCCGTGCCGTCGGTGTGGCGGGCGGAGGGATTCTCGACCCTGTTCGCCCCGGTGCCGTCCCGCATCGCGGAGGTGCTGGTCCGGCCCGGCCAGCGCGTGGCGGCGGGCGATCTGCTGTTCCGCCTGGAGGCGCCGGAGCTGACCAGCAGGCTGCAGCAGTCGGAACTGCGGATCGCGCTGGCCCAGGACCGCATCGACCGCATGCTGGCCGCCCGCGACGGGCTGGACCGGGTGCGCGTGATGGAGGAGGATCTGGCCGTCGGGCTGGCCGACCGGCAGGGTCTGCTGGACGGTCTGGCGCGGCTGGACATCCGCGCGCCGATCGCCGGGACGGTGGTGGATGTCGCCGACGCGCTGCGCCCCGGCCGCTGGGTGGGACCGTCGCTGGCGCTGGGCCAGATCGTGGCGGATGGCCGCGGTGAGCTGGTCGGCTATGTGGCCGAGAACGACCTCACCCGCGTGGTGGTCGGGGCCGATGCGGTGTTCCACGCCGACGACCCGTTGCGCCCCCGCATGGCGGCGCGGGTGACGGCGGTGGACCGGGTGGGCGTCAAGGGGCTGGACGTTCCCGCCCTGGCCTCGATCCATGGCGGCCCCATCGCGGTGGAAAGCCAGACCGGCCCGTCGATGGGACGCACGAACGCCGAGGCCGCGCGGTCCAACCTGAAGCCGGTGGAGGCCGTGTACCGGGTGACCCTGGCGCCGCTGGACCGGACGCAGGCCGGGCCCGCCCACCAGACGCGCGGCGTGGCCCGCGTGGAGGGCGAGGCGCGCAGTCTGGCCGACCGCTTCTGGCGCACCGCGCTGGCCGTGCTGATCCGCGAAACCGGGTTCTAATGGGGGAAAGCTCCCCGTCAGTCCGCGATCGCCCGCGCGACCGTCAGGGAGCGATCGCCCACTGCCCGTTGTCCATCTTGCAGAAGGTGAGCTTGTAGGGCTGGACGGTGCGCCGGATGAAGTTGGCCTGGACATCCCCGCAGGGCGCCCCGTCGCGCTCGTGCACCTTCTGCACGACGACATCCCCGCGCACCCCGGTCTTCGGGTTGCTCCATTCGGTGCGCCGTCCCGCCTCCATGGGGTTGAGGGCGTCGCCGAGCGCCTTGCGGAACAGGTCCCAGTCCTCGTCCGTCAGATCCACCCCGCCGCGCCCGCCGAGAAACAGGCCGAACTGCGCCTGCGCCGGGGTGGCGACGGCCAGCATCGCCACCAGGGCGGCGGCGGAAAGCCCGAAGGTCGTGCCGAAGGACGTGACGGATAACAGGCGCATGCGGCGGTTCCTTATGACCATTGGAAAGCCCTGGGATGGCTCTGGGCGAGTCCGGGCATTCTGGGAACGATCGAGGATGTCCGGCGGTGAAGGCAGGTCACGAACCGGGGTGTTACGGTAACATACGCACCGTCCCGCGACGCCCGCGGCGCCCGGCCGCCTTGGGCCACACGCATGCCGGCCCCGCGCATGTTTCGGTATCCCTCCGGGCCCCGGGCCACGGCCACCGCAGCGGGGTCGGGTAGGCAACGGTAACGTACTGGCTTCCCGGCCGGGAGGCGGGGGAGCGTTCCAGGTCGTCGGTCCAAGCCATCGGCGGGGCCTCGCCCGGCCGCCTTTCCCGCCCGATGGGCACCGTTCCGTCGCTTTCCGGCAGGATGGCCCCTATGCACGAAAATTCGGGGAGGCGCCGCCCTTCGGCCCGATGGACCGTCCTTGCCTTGCTCGCCGTCCTGCTGGTCGCGGTCGTGCCGGCCGGATGGGCCATGGCGCAGACGACGGATGCCGCTCCTCCGGCGTCCGGGAGAGCGGCGACGGCGCTGGAAGCCTACGCGGCGAGGCTGGAGGCGGTCGCCGCCACCTACCCGCAACTTCCCTCCATCCTGTCGGACGCCTTCGCGCGACCCAACGGCCGCGAGGCGGCGGTGCATCCGCTGCGCCTGCTGCGCGGTCTGCTGATCCTCTTCGCAGCGGGGACGGTGGCCTTGCTGCTGACGCGCCGGGTCCTGGCGGGGCCGCTGAGCAGGCTGGAGGAGGATGGCGAGGCGCCGCTTCTCACGGGCGCGTTGCGCTTCGCGCTGGGGCTGGTGCCGGTGGGCGCCTTCGCGGTCGGGGTGCTGGTGGTTTACGCAATCCTGCGGCCCGCGCATCCCGCGGCGCCGGCCGTCCTGCTGGCGGTGCTCCAGGCGGCGCTGACCGTGCTGCTGATCGACCGGCTGATCCGCTTCCTGTGCGCGCCGGGACATCCCGGGCTGCGCCTGATCCCCTTGGCCGACGCCGACGCACACGCCCTGCACCGCACGGGGGTGGTCACGGTGACTCTCGCCGCGACGGTGCTCGGGCTGGTCGATCTGCTGCTCGCGCTGGGGGTCGGCGGGAACGCCATCGTCGCCATCGGCCTGCCGATGAGCACCGTGCCCTTCCTGTATCTGCTGCATCGCGTGTGGCGGGGACGCGTGGCGGTGGCGCGGGCCATCGCCCGTCCGCTGGGCATGGAGGCGCAGGACCATCCCACGCTGGGGCTGTGGGCGGTGGCGGCCACGGTCTATCTCGTCGCCTTGTGGCTGGTCGTCGCGGCGGCGGCGGTGCGGCTGGAGCCGGCGACGGGGCCGCGGATGCTCGCCAGCCTGCTGGTGGCGCTGGCCGTGCCGGCCATCGCGTTGATGGCCCAGCGCCCGCTCGCCCGCTTCTACCGGGGGGAGGAGACGGAGACGGGAAAGGCCGCGGTGGCGCGGGTGATGCGGGCGCTGTGGTCGGCCCTGTTCGTCGTCGGCGTCTTCGCCACCGCGGCCATCTGGGGGTTTCGGGTGGAGAAGGCCAGCGGGGCGACCGGCATCGCCCTGCGGCTGCTGTTCAACGTGACGGTGGTGCTGCTGCTCGGCTACGTCGCCTGGACGATGGTTGTGCGGGCGATCGACCGGACGCTGGAGGAGGCCCGGCATGACGGGGTGTCGTCGCGTGGCCAGCGATTGGCGACCCTTCTGCCGCTGCTGCGGAAGTTTCTTCAGGTCGTGCTGGTCGTCATCGTGGTCATGATTGCCTTGTCCTCGCTGGGCATCGAGATCGGACCGCTGCTGGCCGGGGCGGGGGTGGTCGGCATCGCCATCGGGCTGGGCGCGCAATCGACCATCGCCGACATCCTGGCGGGCGTCTTCTTCCTGCTGGAGGATGCGTTCCACATGGGTGACTACGTCGAAGTCGGCAACCTGCGCGGCACGGTGGAGGGAATCTCCCTGCGCTCGCTGAAGCTGCGCCATCACCGCGGCGCGGTGCACACGCTGCCCTTCGGCCAGATCAAGGCGCTGACCAACTACAGCCGCGACTGGGCGCTGATGCGCCTGGAGTTTCGCGTTCCGCCGGAAACCGACATGGGGCTGGTCAAGAAGCTGGTGAAGGAGGTCGGCAAGGAGCTGTCCGCCGACCCGGAGATGGGGTCGAGCTTCATCGAGCCGCTGAAGTCCCAGGGCGTGCGGCGGCTGGAGGACGACGCGGCGATCATCGGCGTCAAGTTCATCACCAAGCCCAACGAGCAGTTCGTCATCCGGCGCGAGGCGTACCACCGCCTGATCCGCGCCTTCCAAGCCCACGGCATCCATCTGGTCGGGCGCGGCGTGGTGGTGCGGGTGGACGATCCGGACGCCACGAACAAGATCATCGGCTTCGCCGCCGCCCAGGCGCTGAACGGAACCCGCAAGGAGAGCGGCGCGGCGGAGTGAGGCCGGTCAGGCCGCCGGGCCGGGCGCCGTCTTGACGGACAGCCACACCGCGACGACGAAGGCGGGCAGGCGGCCGAGCGCGGCGTCGTCGCGCCCGCTCTCCTCCTGCCACGCGCGGTGGCGGTCCAGCGCGGTCCGCAGGGTGGCCGCCCGCTCCGCCGCGGGGACGGCCGACAGGGCGGTGTCCAGGCTGGTCAGATAGGGCGGGAACTCCGCGTTGGGACCGGCGAGGCCGCGCTCCGTCCCCTCGGGGTCGAACCACGCCTCCGCGGCGGCGGTGTCGGCGCTGGGCGGGACGACCATGCCGCCGACATAGCCGGTGGGCTGCACCACCTTCCATCCCTTCCGGCTCGGTCCCGTGGTCCAGCCGAGCGCGCGGGCGACCTCCATCGTCGCGGCGCGGGTCGGCGCCTGCCGGGTGATGCGGTCCAGAAGGTCGGTCAGATCGGCGGCGGGCATCGGTGCGCTCCTTTGATGAACCAACCGGCCATGAACCAACCGGATGCTCCTCAACATACAACATCGGTGGCGGGCGGGGCGATGACAGCCTATCTGGGAAACGGCCCATCAGGCGAGAGGGAGCGGTGCGGAAAAGAATGGCGGCCACCATCCTGGTGATTTTGATGACGCTGGTCCTGCTGCTGGCCGGTCCGGCCTTTGTGATCGCGTCGGGAACGGCGACGCTCGGCGTGGACTGGAGCCGGGCGGACCGCAGGTCGGTCGGGCTCGCCCCCGATCCCGCCGCGACGCCGGAGGCGGTCGTGCAGGTCTACGCCGCCCGCGCCCTGTCCTGGCGCGGCGCCTTCGGCACCCACCCGTGGTTCGCGGTGAAGCCGGCAGGGGCGTCGGCCTACACCGTCTACGAAGTGATCGGCTGGCGGGTCTATCGCGGCCTGCCGGCGGTGGCGGTCAGCAACCGCGATCCGGACGGGCGCTGGTTCGGCTCCGCCCCCGCCGTGCTGGCCGAGCTGCGCGGCCCCGCCGCCGAGGCCGCCATTCCCAAGATCGCGGAGGCCTCCCGGAGCTACCCCTACGCCGGTGAATACCGCATCTGGCCCGGCCCCAACAGCAACACCTTCGCCGCCTGGGTGGGGCGTGCGGTGCCGGAGCTGCGGCTCGACCTGCCCTCCACGGCACTGGGCAAGGATTATCTGGGCACCGGCCTGATCGCGCGGGCGCCCAGCGGCACCGGCTGGCAGGTCAGCCTGTTCGGTCTCGCCGGCCTGCTCCTGGCCAGGGAGGAAGGGTTCGAGGTGAACCTGCTGGGCATGACCTTCGGGATCGATCCCTTCGACCTCGCGGTCAAGATCCCGGGCGTCGGGCGGTTGGCGCTGAGCGCTCCCGCCCCGACGGCCCCGGCTGCCGCCGACAGCCCGCCGCCGGGCTGAGCCTCACCAGGCTGAGGCTCAGTTGTCTTCCGCCGCCGACATGCCGGTGCCGGCGGGGCCGAGCGGCGGGTTGCCGCGCTTGAGGCCGAGCCGGGTCATGCAGTCCCACGCCTCCTCCGCCGTGTCGGCGATGTCGAACAGCTCCAGGTCGCCGGCGCTGATCATGCCGTGGTCGGCCAAGGCGCGGAAATTCACCACCTCGTTCCAATAGTCGCGCCCGACGAAGACGATGGGCAGGCGCGACGCCTTGTTGGTGTTGCGCAGGTTCAGGATCTCGAACGCCTCGTCGAAGGTGCCGAAACCGCCGGGAAAGATCGCCAGTCCGTTGGCCCGCATCGCCAGATGCATTTTTCGGATGGCGAAATAGTGGAAGCGGAAGGTCAGCTCCGGCGTGCTGTAGGGGTTGGGGTGCGGTTCTTGCGGCAGGCTGATGTTGAAGCCGATGCTCGGCGCCCCGGCCTCCTGCGCGCCGCGGTTGGCGGCCTCCATCAGGCCGGGACCGCCGCCGGTGGCAATCACGTTGTCGCGCTGCCCGTCCTCGGTCGGCGCCAGGGCGCCGCCGCGCTCCGACACGATGCGGCCGAAGGTCCGCGCCTCCTCGTACCAGGCCGCCTGCTTGGCCCGCCGCTCGGCCAACTGCCGCTCCTCGGGCGTGCGGGCGTCGCGGAGAAGCTGTTCCGCCCGCTCGGGCGAGGGGACCCGCGCGCTGCCGTAGACCACGATGGTCGACCGGATGCCCCAGGCCTTCAGCTCCGATTCCGGCTTGGCGTATTCGAGCATGAAGCGCACACCGCGCATCGGCTCGCTCAACAGGAAATCACGGTCCTCGAAGGCGATGCGGTAGGCGGCGGATTCGTGGTTCGGCCTGCTGTCCTTCATGCTGTGCTCCGGGTGGTGACGGGGAACGGCTTCTGGTCATGTGGGGTCGCGGGCGGCCCATTGCCCGGACTCAAAGGGTTTGCATTCGAAGCAATTGTGCCGCAGACCGGAGGGAGGCGGAAGGGAAAGCGGTTGCGCGTCTTTCCATAAGCCTTGGCCTTGCCCACATCATGGTTCAGGCGCGTCTGCGCCCGACCGTCAGCGTCTTATCCGCGTCTGTTCGTAAGGGGTGACGTTGAGCAGCATCGAGCCGCCATGGCCATCGGATGAGCGCGCCCGGCTCGACCGGCTGAAGAGTTATGGCGTGCTGGACACGCCGCCGGAAGCGTCCTTCGACCGGCTGGCCCGGCTGGGCGCCCGCCATTTCCGCATGCCCATCGTGATGGTCAATCTGGTGGACGAAACGCGGCAATGGTCCAAGGCCGGCTATGGGCTGGATACGATGGTCCTCGAGCGCCGGCTGTCCTTCTGCGCCCACACCATTCTCGACGACGCGGTGCTGGTCGTGCGCGACACGCGGGAGGACGAGCGCTTCGCCGACCATGAGCTGGTGGCCGGGCCGCCGCACCTGCGTTTCTACGCCGGAGCGCCGCTGATCGCGCCGGATGGGCTGCGCATCGGAACCTTCTCCCTGCTCGATCACAAGCCCCATCCGGAGTTCAGCGCGGGGGACGCGCGGGACCTGGAGGAGTTCGCCCGGCTCGCCATGCACGAGATGGAAACCCAGGCCGCCCACCGCGCCGCCCAGGCGGCCGAGGCGCTGTTGCGGGACAAGAACGCCCTGCTGGAAAGCCTTCTGGAGAGCGTTACCGACCCGATCTTCGCCAAGGACCGCGAGCGCCGCTTCACCCTGGTCAACTCCGCGACCGCCCGCCTGTTCGGGCGGGCGCGGGAGGAGGTGGCGGGCCTGACCGACGAGGATCTGTTCCCGCCGGAGGAGGCCGCACGGCTCGACGACCTGTGCGGGCGGGTGATCGCCACCGGGCGCGAGGAGACGGTGGAGGAGGAGTTGCCCTTCCCGACGGAGGAGGGCAAACGCGTCCTGATGATCAGTGTGATGCCCCTGCGCAACGCCTGGGGGGCGGCCATCGGCGTCGTCGGGGTGGCCCGCGACATCACCGCCCGCAAGCGGGCGGAGGAGGCGCTGCGGTCGAGCGAGGCGCGGTTCCGCACGCTGGTGGACAACACGCCGCTGCTCATGTGGATCAATCGCTCGGACGGCACCCCTGAATACTACAATGAGGAGTTGCGTGCCTACACCGGCCAGGACCCGGACAGCATGTCCGCCTGGAAGGGATTCCATCCGGACGACCGTCCCGCCTATCTGGAACTGAGGACGCGTTCGATCGCCGCGGGCACGCCCTATCAGGGCAACGTCCGAATGCGGCGCGCCGACGGGGCGTGGCGTTGGCACCAGTGCCGCGTGGTCCCGGTGCGGGAAAGGGGCGCCATCGTCTCCTGGATCGGCACCGCGGTGGACATCCACGACATCCGGCGCGCCCAGCAGGCGGCCGAGGAGGCCGACCGCTCCAAGGGCCGCTTCCTGGCGGCGGCCAGCCACGACCTGCGCCAGCCCATGCAATCGATCCTCCTGTTCGCCGGGGCGCTGGGGACCCATGTTACCGGCGACGCCGGGCAGCGGGCGCTCGACCGGCTCCAGCAGGGTTTGGACACGCTGAAGGATCTGCTGGACAGCCTGCTCGACGTGTCGCGCCTCGACGCCGGGGTTGTGGCGCCGCAGATCGAGGAGTTTCCGGTCGCCGACCTGCTCGGCCCGCTGTCCGCCGCCTATGCCCCGCTGGCCGAGGCCAAGGGGCTGGACTGGCGGGTCGTGCCCTTCACCGGCACGGTGCGCAGCGACCGCGTCCTTCTGGGGCGGATGCTGCGCAATCTGGTCGACAACGCCATCCGCTACACCGACCGCGGCCGCGTCATGGTCGATTGCCGGCCGCAGGGAGCGCGCCTGTGCGTCGAGGTGCACGACACCGGCCTGGGTATCCCGCCCGACCAGCGGGAGCGCATCTTCGAGGAGTTCCACCAGATCGGCAACCCGGAGCGCGACCGCGACCAGGGCCTCGGACTCGGGCTCGCCATCGTGCGGCGGCTGTCGCGGCTGCTCGATCACCCGGTCGATCTGGTGTCGCGTCCGGAACGGGGCTCGATCTTCTCGGTCAGCGTGCCGCTGGTCCGCCACGACGCGCCCCGCCCCCCGCCGCCCGCCCGGATCGCGCGGGACGACGCCACGGCGGCGACCGGTGATGGGCGGTTGGCCGTGGTCGTGGAGGACGACGCCATCGTCCTGATGGGGCTGGCGGCGATGCTCGGCGAATGGGGGTTCGAGGTGCTGTCCGCCGGGAGCACCGGCGAGGCGCTGGAGCGGCTGCGCAAGGGCGGGCGGCGGCCCGACATCGTGCTGGCCGATTATCGGCTGCGCCAGGGCCGTGTCGGCACCGAGGCCATCCTGCGCGTCCGCGACCTGTTCGGCGAGGACGTTCCGGGCCTGATCGTAACCGGGGAGATCGGGCCGGAACCGCAGCGCGACGCCGCGCGCCACCGTCTCGGCCTGATGCACAAGCCGGTGACGCCGCGCCTTCTCGAAGCAGCACTGGCCCGCCATCTTGGAGCCATCGGGCCGGCTTGAGCGTTGCTATCACCAGCGGCGCCGATTGCGCCGTGCCATGAAAGGGTTATGGAGGAGACACCAGCGTGCCATCCCTGTCGAAAGGCCTTGCCATGGTCGCCGTCGCCGCGGCGCTGGCCGGCTGCCAGTTCCCCGGATTCCCGTCGCCGCAGCAGACCGCCACCCTGCCGCCTCCGACCGTGCCGAAACCGCCCCCGGAGGAGCGCGGGATCTGGATCGTCGGCAGCCCGTCCATGCGGGGGGCGGTCGGCACCGCGGCCAGCCGCTTCAACAGCACGCCCGACACCCAGCCGCGCCTGGTCGCCGAGGGAACCAACAGCGGCTTCCGCAGCTTCTGCGCCGGGGTCGGGCTGGAGCATCCCGACATGGTGGTGTCCGACCGCCGCATCCGGGAGGAGGAGCAGAAGCGCTGCCGGGCCAAGGGCATCACCATGATGGAGTACGAGCTTGGCCCCAAGCAGTTCGTCTACGTCAAGGACGCCCACATGATGACCATCCCTGGCGTGCGCGACTTCACGGAGAGCTGGGGCGTGAAGGGCAAGCCGGTGCGCGGCGCCTGATCAGGCGCCGGCCCCGGACTGCTTGCGGAAGAAATCCACCCCCATCTGGATGCTGCGCCCGATGTTGGCGGCGCGGTCCTCGAAGAAGGCGGCGGCCTCGGGCGTGCAGACCTCGGCCGTCGTCTCGCGGAACAGCGCCAGCCAGCGCTCGAAATGCTCCGGCCCGATGTCGAAGCGGACATGGGCGGGCAGGGGGCGCCCGTCGTAGCGGTGGGTCAGCAGGGCGACCGAGGACCAGAAATCCATCATCTTCCGGAGGTGCGGTTCCCAGTCGGTGATCGCGGCGCCGAAGACCGGGCCGAGCAGGGCGTCGTCGCGGATCTTGCCGTAGAAGGTGCGGACAAGCGACTCGATCATCGCCTCGTCGATGCCGGTCTTGGCGACCCGCTCGGCGATGGTGGCGGATTGGGGCGTGGAAGCGGTGGGCTGGTCCAAGGCGGAAGGGTCCTGAAAAAAGACATGAGGCGGACAAGCCCTCACCATACCGCGTTCCGGCGCCCCGCCGCCACCCGTCCCGTCGCGCGTCCGCCGATGGCGGACGGCCCGCTCACCGCTCGGCCGTGGAGGCCCGGTCCAGGGCGGCTTCCCTGTCCGTGTCCATCCGGTAGCGCGCCGGTGAAACGCCCATGATCCGCCGGAAGGTGGCGCTGAAGGCGCTGTCCGACAGATAGCCCAGCGACGCGGCGATGACCGAGACGGGTTCCTGCCCCTGGCGCAGCCGCGTGGCGGCGAGGCGCATCCGCCAGCGCAGCAGATAATCGATCGGAGGCATGCCGACGCGCTCGCGGAAGGCGGCGGCGAAGCTGGAGCGCGACCGCCCGGCGATGCCCGCCAGCTCGGCCAGGGTCCAGTTGCGGCACGGTTCGGCGTGAATGGCGCCGAGGACGCGGCCGATCGAGGGGTCGAGGCTGGCCGCCAGCCAGTTGGCTCCCCGTGGCGGCTGTTCGCTCAGATGCGTCCGCAAGGTGTGGATGAACATCAGGCGCAGCAGGTCGTTGCAGGCGAGCTGGGACCCCGCCGTGCCGCCGCGCCATTCCTGGTCGAGCTGCTCCAGCAGCCAGCCGACCGGCGCGGCCCCCGGAGCGCCGCCGCGGATCATCAGCAGCCGCGGCAGCAGATCGAACAGCAGGCCCCCGTCCAGCCGGTCGAACCACACGCTGCCGCCGAGGAAGCGCACCTCTTCGCCGCCGGTCCCGCCGGTCCCCGCGTCGACCCGGGCCTCACCCTCCGATCCCCGGAACACCTCGTCGGCTGGGACGGGGGGCAGGTCCGGCGCGCTCGCCAGGACGAAACCGCCGCGCACCACCACGAAGCAATCGCCGGCGCCGAGGCGCTGCGGCGCGTCCATTCCGTCCGGCCCGTCCGCGCGAATCCAGCAGGCACCCGCCGTGACCACATTGAACTTGATGGTGTGCGGCGGCCGGAAGCGGATCGACCAGTCCCCCCGGGCGGCGAAGCGTGCCGAGCACAGCGTCCGCGCCTGCATCAGGCGAAGCACGTCCGACAGCACGTCGGCGGGAGCGTTCTGGACGATCACGACAGGATTCCGGACGGGGCTGGATGGATCATCCCGCGCATATAGGCGACAACGGCCTCCGACGCCACGCCTTGCGAGGAGGCCCTCCATGATTCACCCCGACCAGACGCCCATCGGATCCGGTTTCGGCCCCGCCACCACCGCCGCCGAGGCCGTCCGCGGCATCGATCTCCGCGGGCGGGTGGCGATCGTCACCGGCGGCTATTCCGGCATCGGGCTGGAGACGACGCGTGTGCTCGCCGAGGCCGGCGCGACCGTCATCGTGCCGGCCCGGGATCGCGCCCGCGCGTCGGCCGCCCTGGCCGGCTTCGACCGTGTCGAGTTGGAGGCGCTGGACCTCGCGGACGCCGGCTCGGTCGCCGCCTTCGCCCGGCGCTTCCGCGAGTCCGGGCGGCCGTTGTCGATCCTCGTCAACAGCGCCGGCGTCATGGCGACGCCGCTCCACCGCGACGCCGACGGGCGCGAGGGGCAGTTCGCGACGAACCATCTCGGCCATTTCCGGCTCACCCTGGCCCTCTGGCCGGCGCTCCTTGCGGGCGGAGGGGCGGCGGGGCGCGCGCGCGTCGTGTCGGTCTCGTCGCGCGGTCACCAGATCGCCGGGATCGACTTCGACGACCTCGACTTCGAGCGGCGCGCCTATGACAAGTGGACGGCCTACGGCCAGTCGAAGACGGCCAACGCGCTCTTCGCCATCGCCCTGGACTGCCGCGGCCGGGAGCATGGGGTGCGCGCCTTCTCGCTGCATCCCGGACAGATCCTCACCGAGCTGAGCCGCCATCTGTCCGCCGTGGAGATCGCCGGCTTCGACGCCCTGGACGCGGAGGGGCGCCCGCGCATCGACCCGTCCCGCGGCATGAAGACCGTCGCGCAGGGGGCGGCGACCAGCGTGTGGTGCGCGACCAGCCCGCGGCTCGACGGCCTTGGCGGACTCTATTGCGAGGATTGCGACGTCGCCCCGGTCCACAGCGCGGCGACCGGCCGGCGCGGCGTCCATCCCTGGGCGGCGGACGACGCGCTGGCCGAGCGTCTGTGGAGCGTCTCGGAAACCCTGACCGGAGCCTCCTTGCCCTGACGGGGCGGCGCTATCGCCGAGCCCGTCGGACCCGTCGTCCCAGCCCGATGGCCGATCAGGGCGCTGCGGCGAGGCGCCACTGGCCGTCATCGCCGCGGCAGGCGGTGCCGGTGGCGGACTCCTGACGGCCGTCGATGGTCACCTTGTGCTGGAACTCCTTGCATTCGCGCCCGGCGGAATCGCGCCCGGCGCGGATCGGGGTGATGGTGCCGCTGGTGTTGGTGCTGTCCGGGCTGTTCCAGCGGATGGTCTGCCCGACCGGCGCGTCGAGCGCGCGGGTCTCGGCGGTCTGCGCCGCGTTGCGGCTGCCCGGGCTCAGCTGCTCCATCAGATAGCCGCCGGCGAAGTAGCCGAGCAGGCCGCCGGCGCCGATGGCCAGCAGGTTGCCGCTGCCCTTGCCGATCTGCGACCCGGCGAGCGCCCCGACGGCGGCCCCGCCGAGCTTGCCCAGAAGGTCGTTGTCGATGCCGAACGTCGTGTTGCCGCCGCTGGCTTGGGGATTGGTCTGGGTGGGCGCGCCGTAGCCGCCCTGGGAGAACACCTGCGCCGCAGCGGGTGCCGCGGTCAGGGGAAGGGCGGCGGACAGGCCAAGGCACAGGACGGAGGCGAAGCGAATCCCGGACGGGCGGACAACAGGCACGTCGGCTACTCCTTTATTGCAACGCGACGGTCATCTGACCACCGCGGCCCCGCTCACGGTTGGGGCAAAAAAGGGCGACAAGAACTATTGACGGAAATGGCAATCGTCAGGCGCTCTTCAACGCCGGGCACGCGTCCGCCACGCCGCTGCCCAGCGCCTTGCGGACGGCGCGGGCGAGGTCGCGGTCGCGGTAGGGCTTGATCAGGAACTCCGCGCCGGGCCCTTCGCCGTTCGGGCCGCCGTCCACGCCATGGGCGTAGCCGGACGCGTAGAGCGCCTTTAGGCCCGGATGGCGGCGCTGCGCCTCCTGGGCGAGTTCCAGCCCGTTCATGCCGCCCGGCATCACAACGTCGGTGAAGAGCAGGTCCACCCGCGGCTCCCCGGCCAGAACGGCCAGAGCCTCCGGCCCGTTCTCCGCCTCGACCACGGTGTAGCCGAGATCCTGGAGGGTCAGCACGGCGACCTGACGCACGTCGCGGTCGTCGTCGACCACCAGGACCACCTCGCCCTGGCCGGGCAGCGGGCCGGCGTCCTCGCTGTCCTCCGGCGTCCTCGCCAAGCGGACGGCGGCCGGCGCGCAGGGCAGATAAAGGTGGAAGGAGGTGCCGCGTCCCGGCTCGCTCTCCACCCGGATCAGCCCGCCCGACTGCTTGACGAAGCCGTGGATCATGCTGAGCCCCAGCCCGGTGCCCTTGCCGATCTCCTTGGTGGTGAAGAAGGGCTCGAAGGCGCGGGCGAGGATGTCCGGCGGCATGCCGCAGCCGGTGTCGGTCACGGTCATCCGCACATAGCGTCCGGGGCGCAGCTCCGCGTCGCCCTCCTCGGCCTCCACCATGGCGGTGGCGATGGTCAGCTTGCCGCCCGCCGGCATGGCGTCGCGCGCGTTGATGACGAGGTTCAGCAGGGCCGACTCCGCCTGCGTGCGGTCCACCAGCGCCGGGGAAAGGGACGGCGCGCTGTCGATCTCCACGGTGATCGCCGAGCCGAGCGTGCGCTCCATCAGCTCGCCCATGTTGCGGACCAGCGCCTCCATGTCCACGCTCTCGGGGTGGAGCTGCTGGCGCCGCGCGAAGGCGAGCAGCCGCCGCGTCAGGTCGGAGCAGCGCAGCGACGCCTGCAGGGCCATCTCCACCCGCCGCGCCGCCTTGGGGTCGTCGAAGGACATGCGGCCCAGCCGCTCCAGGCTGCCGATGACCACGGTCAGCATGTTGTTGAAGTCGTGGGCGATGCCCCCGGTCAACTGGCCGATCGTCTCCATTTTCTGGACATGGGCGAGCTGGAGCTGAAGCTCCCGCGTGTCGGTGACGTCCAGCACCGTGCCGCAGAGTTCCGGCGGCCGTCCGTCCTCGCCCGGCAGCAGCATGGCCTTTTCCAGGAGCGTGCGGTACTGCCCGTCGGCGGCGCGCCAGCGGTACTCGACGGTGGAGACGCCGCCCTGCCGCATCGCCTCGAACTGGACGGCGGCGCGCTCGCGGTCGTCCGGGTGCAGGCGCGATTCCCAGAATCCGCCGTCCGTCAGGAAGCGCTCGGCGGGGAAGCCGAACAGCGCCTCGACGTTCTCGGTGACGTAGCGGAAGGGCGTGCCGCGCTCCGGCCCGGCGGTGTAGAGCAGGATCGGCAGGGACCGGGCGATCATCGCCTGCCGCTCCTCCGACCGGCGCAGCGCCTGCTCGGCCTCCAGCTTCTCGGCCCGCACGCGGTAGTTCTCGGCCATCAGCCGCTCGCGCAGGGCGGCTTGGCGCTTGACCTCCTCGGTCTTGCGGTACAGCTCGACGAAGACGGTGACCTTGCTGCGCAGGATCACCGGGTCCACCGGCTTGAACATGTAGTCGACCGCCCCCGCGGAATAGCCGCGGAAGATGTGCATCTCGTCCTTGTTGATGGCGGTCAGGAACAGGATGGGGATGTGCCGCGACTTGCGGCGGTTGCGGATCAGCTCCGCCGTCTCGTAACCGTCCATGCCCGGCATGTGGACGTCCATCAGGATCGCCGCGAAATCCTGGTCGAGCACGCGCTTCAGCGCCTCCTCGCCGGAGCGGGCGAGGATCACCGTTGCCTCGAGGTCGGCCAGCGTCTCCCGCATCGCCAGCAGGTTCCGCGGATCGTCGTCGACGACGAGCACGCGGACCTCCGGCGGCGGCAGCGTGGCGTCGTCGCTCTCGGCGAAGCTGGCGGGCATCTGGGTGTGGGGCATGGGCGTCTCCTCACTCCCGTCCGGCGTTGTTGTGCCCGGCGTCGCCGTCCTGCCGGCGCCCGGCCCAGACCCGCAGCAGCGACAGCAGATGGTCGATGTCCACCGGCTTGGCGAGATAGTCGGTGGCCCCCGCCTCGATGCATTTCTCGCGGTCGCCCTTCATCGCCTTGGCGGTGACGGCGATCACCGGCAGGCCGCGCCCGGCCGCGGTCGCGCGGATTTCCCGGATGGTCTGGTAGCCGTCCATCAGCGGCATCATGATGTCGACCAGAGCCACGTCGAGGTCGGGGTGCGCCTTCAGCAGCTCCAGCCCCTCCGGCCCGCTCTCGGCGTGCAGCACGGTCATGTCGTGGGCCTCCAGGACGCTGGCGAGCGAGAAGATGTTGCGGAAGTCATCGTCCACGATCAGCGCCTTGCGCCCCGCCAGAACCGGGTCGCGCTGGCGGATCTGGTCGAGCGCGTTGCGCTTGTCGTCGGGCAGCCGGTCCACCGCCCGGTGCAGGAACAGCGCCGTCTCGTCGAGCAGCGAGTCCGCGGAATGCACGCTGCGCAGCACCACCGTCTCGGCCAGCCGGCGCAGCCGCGCCTCGTCCTCCGGCGCGATGGCGTCGCTGACATAGGCGACGACCGGCATCCAGGCGGTGGAATCGCGGGTGCGCAGGCTGTCGATCAGCTCGAAGTCGCTGGGCTGGGGGATCGTCAGGTCGAGCACCATGCAGTCGAACCGCTCCTGCGTCAGCAGCGCGCGGGCGGCCTCGGCGGAGGTGACGGTCGTGATGTCGATGTCGTCCCCGCTTCCGCTGCCGCCCTTGTCGTGGTCGATCAGGCCGGCGATGCCGCCGGTCTCCGGGTTGGGAACCTTCTCGACGATCAGCAGCCGGCGCTGGTGGCGCTCCACGAAGCCCTTGACCTTGGCGAGCGCGGCGAAGATCGCCTCGCGGTCGGCCGGCTTCTCGGTGTAGTCGAAGGCCCCCATGGCGAGGCCGCGGCGGCGCTCCTCCTTGGCGGAGATGACATGCACCGGGATGTGGCGGGTGTGCGGGTCGCGCTTCAGCAGGTCGAGCAGCGCCCAGCCGTCGATGTCCGGCAGGCCGATGTCCAGCATCACCGCGTCCGGGCGGTACTTGCGCGCCATCGGCATGGCCGGGCTGCCGGCGTGGGAAAGGATGGCCTTGAAGCCCTTTTCCCGCGCCAGATCGACCAGGATCGAGGCGAACTTCACATCGTCCTCGACGATCAGCACCACCGGATCGCCGGGGCGGATGCGCTCGCGGTCGTCGGCGACGGGGTGATGCTGCGGCAGCGCCAGCCGCTCCTCCGGCCCCGGCACGACGATGGGCCGTGTCGGGGTGGGGAAGGGCGCCAGCTTCGGCGCCGGGTCGCCGTAGCGGGCGACGTCGAACTCCATTGGCACGTAGAGCGTGAAGGCGCTGCCCGCCCCGGATTCGCTCTGCACCCGGATCTCGCCGCCGAGCAGGCGGGCGATCTCGCGGCTGATCGACAGGCCGAGGCCGGTGCCGCCGTATTTGCGGCTGGTCGTGCCGTCGGCCTGCTGGAACGCCTCGAAGATGATGCGCTGCTTGTTCTCGGGGATGCCGATGCCGGTGTCGACGACGGTGAAGGCCAGCACGCCCCCCGCCGCGTTCAGCACGGGATGGGCCGCACTCCAGCCTTCGCAGGCCAGCTCGACGCGGAAGGTGACGCCGCCGGTCTCGGTGAATTTGAAGGCGTTGGACAGCAGGTTGTTCAACACCTGCTCAAGCCGCTTCTGGTCTGTCTGGATGGCCGCCGGCAGCGGCTGGGTCATGTCGATGTCGAAGCGCAGCCCCTTCTCCTCGGCGAGCTGGGCGAAGGTGCGCTCGACATGGCCGCGCAGATCGTCCAGCACCACCGCGCCGATCTCCAGCGTGACCGTGCCGGATTCGATCTTCGACAGGTCGAGGATGTCGTTGATGAGGTTCAGCAGGTCGGACCCGGCGGCGTTGATGGTGCGGGCGAACTCCACCTGCCGTGGGGTCAGGTTGTGGTCGCCGTTGTCGGACAGCAGCTTGGACAGGATCAGCAGGCTGTTCAGCGGGGTGCGCAATTCGTGGCTCATGTTCGCCAGGAATTGCGACTTGTACTTGGAGGTGAGGGAAAGCTGCTCCGCCTTCTCCTCCAGCGCCTCGTTGGTCTGGCGCAGCTTCTCCTGCTGGGCCATCAGCAGCTCCTCCGACTGGCGGAGCGAGGCGGCCTGCTGCTCCAGCCGCTCGTTGGTGGTCTTCAGCTCTTCCTGCTGGCTCTGCAGCTCGGCGGTCAGGCGCTGCGACTGCTTCAGCAGCCCCTCGGTCCGCATGTTGGTGGCGATGGTGTTGAGGACGATCCCGATGCTTTCCGTCAGCTGCTCCAGGAAGGAGCGGTGCGTCTCGCTGAAATGGCCGAAGGAGGCCAGCTCCAGAACGGCGTTCACCTCGTTCTCGAACAGCACGGGCAGGACGATGATGTTCAGCGGCGCCGCCTCGCCGAGGCCGGAACTGATGCGCACATAGTCCTTGGGCACGTTGGTCAGCAGGATCGGCTTCTTTTCGTGGGCGCACTGGCCGACCAGACCCTGCTTCAGCGTGAAGCGGGTGCCCAGCCCGTCGCGCTCCTTCAGGGCGTAGCTGGCGACCAGATCGAGGACCGGCTCCTCGCCGTCGCGGCTGGTGACGTAGAGGACGCCGTGCTGGGCGTTCACCAGCGGCGCGATCTCCGACAGGATCATGTTGGTGACGGTGACCAGATCGCGCTCGCCCTGGAGCATCCGGGTGAACTTGGCGATGTTGGTCTTCAGCCAGTCCTGTTCCGCGTTCTTCTGCGTCGTGTCGCGCAGGTTGCGGATCATCTCGTTGATGTTGTCCTTCAGCGCCGCCACCTCGCCCGACGCCTCCACGGCGATGGAGCGGGTGAGGTCGCCCTTGGTCACCGCGGTCGCCACCTCGGCGATAGCGCGGACCTGGGTGGTCAGATTGGCGGCGAGCTGGTTCACGTTGTCGGTCAGGTCGCCCCACACGCCGGTGGCGCCGGGCACCTTGGCCTGACCGCCCAGCTTGCCCTCGATGCCGACCTCGCGCGCCACGTTGGTGACCTGATCGGCGAAGATGGCCAGCGTCTCGATCACGCCGTTGATGGTGTCGGCCAGCGCCGCGATCTCGCCGCGCGCCGCCACGGTCAGCTTGCGCTTCAGGTTGCCCTCGGCGACCGCCGTCACGACCTCGGCGATGCCGCGCACCTGGCCGGTGAGGTTGGCCGCCATCATGTTGACGTTGTCGGTGAGGTCCTTCCAGGTGCCGGCCACGCCCTTCACCTGGGCCTGTCCGCCCAGCTTGCCCTCGGTGCCGACCTCGCGGGCGACGCGGGTGACTTCCGAGGCGAAGCTGTTGAGCTGGTCGACCATCGTGTTGATGGTGTCCTTCAGCTCCAGGATTTCCCCCTTCACGTCGACGGTGATCTTGCGCGACAGGTCGCCGTTGGCCACCGCCGTGGTCACGTCGGCGATGTTGCGGACTTGATTGGTCAGGTTGCCGGTCAGCAGGTTGACGTTGTCGGTGAGGTCCTTCCAGGTGCCGGCGACCCCCTTCACCTGGGCCTGCCCGCCCAGCTTGCCCTCGCTGCCGACCTCGCGGGCGACGCGGGTGACTTCCGAGGCGAAGCTGTTGAGCTGGTCGACCATCGTGTTGATGGTGTCCTTCAGCTCCAGGATTTCGCCCCTCACGTCGACGGTGATCTTGCGCGACAGGTCGCCCTTCGCCACCGCCGTGGTGACCTCCGCGATGTTGCGGACCTGGCTGGTCAGGTTGGTCGCCATGGCGTTGACGTTGTCGGTGAGGTCCTTCCAGGTGCCGGCGACCCCCTTCACCTGGGCCTGTCCGCCCAGCTTGCCCTCGGTGCCGACCTCGCGCGCGACGCGGGTGACCTCGCTGGCGAAGCTGTTGAGCTGGTCGACCATCGTGTTGATGGTGTCCTTCAGCTCGCGGATCTCGCCCTTCACGTCCACGGTGATCTTGCGCGACAGGTCGCCGTTGGCCACCGCCGTGGTCACGTCGGCGATGTTGCGGACCTGATTGGTCAGGTTGCCGGTCAGCAGGTTGACGTTGTCGGTGAGGTCCTTCCAGGTGCCGGCGACACCCTTCACCTGGGCCTGCCCACCCAGCTTGCCCTCGCTGCCGACCTCGCGCGCCACGCGGGTGACCTCGCTGGCGAAGCTGTTGAGCTGGTCGACCATCGTGTTGATGGTGTCCTTCAGCTCGCGGATCTCGCCCTTCACGTCCACGGTGATCTTGCGCGACAGGTCGCCCTTCGCCACCGCCGTGGTCACGTCGGCAATGTTGCGGACCTGGGCCGTCAGGTTGGCGGCCATCAGGTTGACGTTGTCG
Organism: Azospirillum formosense; assembly: GCF_040500525.1. Classification (NCBI taxonomy): domain Bacteria; kingdom Pseudomonadati; phylum Pseudomonadota; class Alphaproteobacteria; order Rhodospirillales; family Azospirillaceae; genus Azospirillum; species Azospirillum formosense. Next base: position 372,172 of record NZ_CP159404.1, read on the forward strand.
GTGAGGTCCTTCCAGGTGCCGGCGACGTCCTTCACCTGGGCCTGTTCGCCCAGCTTGCCCTCGATGCCGACCTCGCGCGCCACCCGCGTCAGCTCCGCCGTCACGGTGACGAGCTGCTCGACCATCCGGTTGACCGTGCGGGCGGTGTGCAGGAACTCGCCTTGCAGCGGGCGTCCGTCGACCTCCAGCGGCATGGACTGCGACAGGTCGCCCTTGGCGACCGCGCCGATGACTCGGGCCATCTCCTGGGTCGGCTGGGTCAGGTCGGCGACCATGGCGTTGACGCTGTCCACGCAGGCGCCCCAGCCGCCCGAGGCGGTGGGCAGGCGGACGCGCTGGCCGATCCGGCCCTCCTTCCCGATGGCGACGCTGACCCGGCCGACGTCCTCAACCAGGGCTTCGTTCATCTCCACCACGTCGTTGAAGGCGGCGGCGATCTCGCCGTCCAGCCCGTCCAGGTCCAGGGGCAGGCGCACGGAGAAGTCGCCCTTGCGGAACTGGCGCAGCGCGCGCAGGAGAAGCTGGGGGGAAAGCCGGTCGTGAGCGTCCGTCATCGTCATGACGCGATGGTCCCTAAGAAGTCCAGGCCAGTGTCTCGGAAGTCCCCCGCGCAGGATCGGCGGCACGCCCGGCGGAACGCCGGAATGGCCGCGCGCGGGAGCGGCGCAGCCATGGGACGGCAAGCGGAAGTCGGTGTGGGCTAATGCCGGGGGGCGGCGTTGTTCAGCAGGGTCTTCAACTGGCGCTCGTCATAGGGCTTCTGGATGAAGCCGTGCGGGCCGGCGGCGCGGGCGCGCTCCAGCAGGACGGGGTCGCTGGCCCCGGACATGAAGATGCTGCCCACGGCGAAGCGCTCGCGCAGGGCCTGCGCGGTCTCGATGCCGTCTTGCGGGCCGGCGAGGCCGATGTCCACCAGCGCCAGGGCGGGGCGCTCCCGCTCGGCGATCTTCAGCGCGTCGGCGGCATTGGCGGCGACCCCGCAGACCTCGTAGGACAACTCCTCCAGCATGTCGGTCAGGTACATGGCGACGATCGTCTCATCCTCGACGACCAGGACCCGGACGGGGGCGGTTGTGGCGGTCGCGGTCCCGTCCGCCCCGGCCTTTGGTGACCTGTTGATCGGGTTGGTCATCCCTTTTCCCTCTTGTCGTTCTGCCGGCTGCGGCGCGGGGACGGCGTCGATGAGGCGCGCCCTCCGCCCGCCGCCGGAACCCGAGCGCAGACGTCGGATGCCGGCGAAGCTGACCGGGACGAGTAGCACGGAGGGGTGAGGCAATTAAGGGAGAAAAGGTCAAATACCCCCTACAGGTTATGCCCAATAGAGTGAGCGCACCCCAAAAGAGGGAAAGCCTATTCCTTAGCTTCGCTATGGAATAGTGTGAATCGCGCGCGCCGGGGCCGCCTTTCGTTTGGCTTCGATTGAACTATACGGCGCGAACGCGTGGCTGCCATGTAACGATGTGCAGGTTTCTTAACAATTTTGCAAGTAATTTTACGCGTAAGCTTGTCACCGTCCACGAGGCGGGCGTGGAGTCGATCATAGGGGTGCTGGGGACAGGGATGAGCGTTGCCCCGACAAACGGGCCGGGCGATGGGGGGGATCTGAGCCTGGAGGATCTCGCGCAAGCCATCAGAGCCCACCGGCTCTATCTGGCGGCGCGCCCGAACGGCCTGCGTCTCCAATTGAAAGCGGCGGACCTGACCGGCTTCGACCTGTCGGGTCTGGTCCTGTCGGACGCCATCCTGACCGGCGCGAATTTCCGGCGCAGCGTCCTCCGGCGCTGCAATTTCGACGGGGCGGATCTGTTCGGCGCCAGCTTCGTGTCCGCCGACCTGCGGGAAGCCTCCCTGGTCGGGGCCGACATGCGCGGGGCGAACTTCACCAAGGCGTGCCTGCGCAACACCCTGTTCGAGCGGGCGGACCTCCGCCCCGGCCAGCTCGTGCTGTGGAAGGACCGGCGCAAGGCCCGGCAGGAGGCGGCTCTGCGCGAAGCCGTGCTGGTCAACGCGAACTTCACCGACTCCGATCTGACCGGCGCCAACCTGACCCGGGCCAATCTTGAAGGGGCGGATTTCAGCAACGCCACCCTGTTCGGCGCCAACCTCAGCGGCGCCGACCTGCGCGGCGCCGATTTCAGCATGGCGAAGCTGAAGGGGGCCATCCTGAACAACGCCGCCGTCGCCGGCGCCACCTTCCAGGGGTGCGACCTGCGCGACGCCGAGCTGCGCAACGTCGCCATGGCCACCGCCGACTGGGCGGAGGCGCGGATGGCGGGCGCCATCTACCACCGCAACCAATCGGACTTCCCGCCGGAGATCCGGGAAGGGCTGGAGGGCCATGTCCGCTGGATCAACAGCAACGGCAAGCAGGGCAAGCGGTTCGACGTGTCGGACGGAGCCTTCGTCGGGACCGATTTCGACGGCTGCGACCTGAGCGGGGCAATCTTCCGCAACTGCGACTTCACGCGGGCGAGCTTTCGCGACAGCAAGCTGCAGATCGCCCAGTTTCCCGGCTGCCGCATGCGGGAGGCCTGTTTCGAGAATTCGGAACTGTCCGGGGCCAGCTTCGAAGGCTGCGACCTGACCCGCGCCATGATGCGCAACGCGGTGATGCGCGCCATCGAGCTGCTGGCGGCGAACGGCCAGTCCACGGGGCGCATGTGGCCGACCAATCTGCGCAACGCCCAGATGGCCGACAGCGACATCCGCGGCGCCGATCTGCGGGGCGCGCGGCTGGCCGGGGCGGACCTGACCAACTGCAATCTGTCGGGCGCCGACCTGCGCGACACCGACATCGAGAAGGCCAACACCACGGGAACGACGCTGGTGCATTGCCGGTTGAAGTGACCGTAAATTTTAATCCCAAAAAATTTTCGAAAAGAGTTGGTCATTTTGTCGCAGGGTGGGGCCTCCGCCCTTTCCCGGCATTGTGCATACCAGCATCCGGGGATTAAAACGCCCGGCGAGGGGGCGGCTGGTTTCCCGAGCCGCTCGTCATGATCGAGGCCAAGTAACGGAGCGGCAACCGCCGCGCGCCGATGCGACGAATATTGATTGTGGCGAAGCGAAGAACGCAGGAGGTCCTGCGGGCCTTGGGTGGCCGTGCCTGTCTTTTGGGCATTGGAAATCGAGGATAGTGCAATGAAGCGTAGAGTTGCCGTTCTGGCCTTTGGCCTGTTCGCCGCCCTTCCCGGCATCGCCGCGGCGCAGGACGCCGATGCGGGCGAGAAGGTGTTCAACCAGTGCAAGGCCTGCCACACCATCGAGACCGGCGGCCCGAACCGCGTCGGCCCCAACCTGCACGGCATCGTCGGCCGTGCGTCGGGCTCGGTCGAGACCTTCAAATATTCCGACGCGATGAAGGGCGCCGGTCTGACCTGGGACGAGGCCAATCTCGACAAATACCTGACCGATCCGAAGGCCGCCGTCCCCGGCAACAAGATGGCCTTCGCCGGCGTGAAGAACGAGCAGGCCCGCAAGGACCTGATCGCCTTCCTGAAGAAGAACAGCTGAAGCAGGCGCTGCGCGACCGGGAGGGGCGACGGCCCCTCCCGCGACCGACGCCCGACGACACCACCCATCCCTTTCGGCCGGCTCTTGCCGAGAGCGGCTGGCTGCAAGGGCACGCCCGTCCGGCCAGGGCCGGCCGCCCCCTGCGGTCCATCCTATGAGGATGGCGCCGGTCAACCTGCCCTTGTGGGCAGGGGACCCGTAAAAACGCTCATCGCCAGGCACTAGGAGGACAGGAGGCTGTTGGGGGACCCGTGTGTCCCAACGCAAGATTGCAAATCGGGAGGTCGGAATGCCCATGTTGCGAACCGCGGCCCTTGCGGCCGTGTCGATCCTCACGCTCGCCGCCTGTTCAAGCGAACCGGGCCTCGTGCCGCCCATGGGCAGTTCCGGTGCCTCCGCGTCCCAGGTGGGAAGCGCCGGGTCGGGCGCCTCCTCGACGCTGACGGTGGCGGACCAGTCCTTCCTGACCCAGGCGGCCTATGGCGGCTTCGGCGAGGTGGCGATGGGCACGCTGGCCCAGCGCCAGGCGTCCAGCGCCACCGTGCGCGAGCTTGGCCGGCGCATCGCCGCCGACCACACCCAGGCCAACCAGGAACTCGCCCGGCTTGCTCAGGCCAAGGGCGTCACGCCGCCCACCGGCCTGGACCCCGGCCGGCAGGCGGTCGCCGACGCGTTGGCCTTGCTTCAGGGGACGGCGTTCGACCGGCAGTATCTGCAGCAGCAGATCGCCGAGCACGATGTGTCGATCGCCCTGTTCAACGCGCAGGCCCAGGGTGGGACCGACCCGGACGTCCGGGCCTTCGCAGCCAAATGGCTGCCCGGCCTGCAAATGCACGCGCGCGAACTGCGCGCGCTCGGCAGCCCGCTGGCGCAACTGCCGTAGCGGCGGGCTTCGGCGGTCAGGCCCGCGGAATCGGCCGCGGGCTTGACCCGGTCCGCCTCAGGCGACCGCCGGAAGCGGGCGCAGGCCGGCGGTGAGCCGTTGGACGTCCGCGGCGAAGCGGTCGGCGACGTCCGGGGTCAGCTCGAACCGGACATGGAGGTCCTGCTCCTTGCCCCCCAGAACCGCGAAGGGGATGGAGACGGTGCAGCCGGGGATGGTCAGCACGCCGCGGCTGCCCACCTGCGTCCGGTCCAGGCCGCGGATCGTGGCGCCGCCCTCCGACAGGTTGGTGAGCTGTCCCGACAGCGATCCCACCGCCCCGGAAATGGTGCAGGGAAGGTTGACCTCGAACCGCGGGGCGCGGCGGCGGTCCACCTCCGGCGTGGCGGTGCGGACGGCGCGGACCAGCATCTCGCGGAGATGGTCGATGCTCCCCGCCACGTCGGACGCGACCCGGCGCACCTCGTCGGCGCGGCTGCCGGTCACCGCCGCCTCCTCCGACACGTGGGCGATGCGGGACGACACCTCCTGAGCGGCGGCGGCGGTCTGGCCGACGTTGCGGGAGATCTCGCTCGTCGCCGCCCCCTGCTCGTCCATGGCGCTGGCGATGCTGCTGGCGACCCCGTCGATCTCGGTGATGGTCCGCCCGATGTCCTGCACCGCGTCGACGGCCCCGGCGGTCATGCTCTGCAGGTCGGTGATCTGGCGCGAGATCTCCTCCGCCGACTTCGAGGTCTGGGTGGCGAGGTTCTTCACCTCCTGGGCCACCACGGCGAAGCCTTTCCCGGCCTCGCCGGCGCGGGCCGCCTCGATCGTCGCGTTCAACGCCAGAAGATTGGTCTGGCTGGCGATGTCTTGGATGAAGGTGGCGACCTCCCCGATGTGGCCGATGGCCTCGGACAGGGAGAGCACCACGTCCTCGGTCTTGCGGCCGCTTTCCACGGCGCGGCGGGAGATCTGGCTGGCGAAGGTGACCTGGCCGGTGATCTCGGCGATGGAGGCGGTGAGCTGGTCGGTGGCCGCCGCCACGGCCTGGGCGTTGCCCAGCGCCTGCTCCGCCGCGGCCGCCACGCTCTGCGAGTTGGCGGAGACGGTTTCGGCCGAGCTGGCCATCGCCTGGGCGTTGCTGTCCATCGAGACGGACCGTTCGGCGACGCGGTCCACGGCGGTGCGGGTTTCCTGCTCCACCGTGCGGGCCATGGATTCCAGGGCGGCGATCTTGGCGGCCTCGGCCTCGCGGCGTTCACGCTCCTGCGCCTCGCGCAGGCGCTGGTTGTCGATGCCCTTCTGGCGGAAGATTTCGACGGTCTTGGCCATGGCGCCGATCTCGTCCTGGCGGTCCAGGCCGGGCACCGTCACGTCGTAACGCTCGTCGGCCAGCTGGAACATTGTGCCGCGGATCTGGTCCAGCGTGCGGAACTGGCGCCGGACCACCAGCAGCATCAGCAGGGCCATGCCGGCGGTGATGATCGCCGCCACCTGGATGATGTTGGGAACCACCTCCTCCAGCACGCCCAGGGCGACGCTCTTCTTCAGGCCGACGAACAGGACGCCGACGACCTCGCCGTTCCGGTCGATGATCGGGTCGTAGGCGGTGAAGTAGGCCTCGCCCAGGATGTCGGCCTCGCCGCGGAAGGGCTCCTTGCCGTCGATGACGGCGCTGTAGACCGGGCCGCGGGCCAGCTTCGTCCCGACGGCCCGGCTGCCGTCCGGGTTGTGGATGTTGGTCGCCACGCGGGTATCGCCGCGGAAGATGGTGGCCACGCCGCCGGTCACGCTGCGGACGGTGTCGACGATGTCGTTCGCCCCGTCCAGCTTGACATCGTCGATGTAGAGCGCTCCGTCCTTGAGCCGGTACTCGGACCCTTTCTGGTCGAGCAGCATTCGGAAGTTGGTGATGGCCTGCTCCCTCCGCTCCGCCGCGTCCTTGCTGATGCTGGCGGTGACCTTGACGATCGTCGCGTAGGTCAGCGCGCCGGACAGGGCGATCAGGCCGAGCGTGCACAGAATGGTCAGCTTTGTGGCAAGGCTGAGCGTCCGGAGGGGGTTCATCGGCCGAAAACTCCTTGAAAAATCGTCGGGTCGCCCCGGAAGCACCGGGGTGGCGGCGCATTGGTAACCTTTGTCGCGCATTTGTAACAAATAGTTTTATCAACCTCGGGACGCACCGGATTCATGCAATGTGAAGGTGCTGTCGCGGCTTTCCTCAGCCGTCGTGAGGAAAGTGTTTGTATTTCAAGGCTTATCCATTGTGCCCATGTTGCGTCCCGGGCAAGGTAAACCATCTGTTAATCATGATGTGGGACAGCATGTCGCACACGTATTCCTTTTAGGGATACCTTTGGTGTAGGGGAAATGTTATCGGTTGGCGCTCATTCATTACACAATACAAACATTCGCCATGCCGGACACCCTGCGCGCCCTTGACGTCACCAAGACCGCCTATTTCGATTTGGGACCGGAATCGATCGGCAGCCTGCGGCAGGCCTCGCCGATCATCGCCAGGGCCCTGCCGGGGATTCTGGACCGCTTCTACGCCCGCACGATGATCCAGCCCGAGCTGGCTGGCCTGTTCACCAACCCGGCGCAGGTCGAAGGAGCCAAACGCGCCCAGATCGCGCATTGGACGCGGCTGTTCGAGGGCCGTTTCGACGACGGCTACAAGGAGTCGGTGCGCGCGGTCGGCATCGCCCACCACCGCATCGGGCTGAGCCCGAGCTGGTATGTCGGCGGCTACGCCTTCATCCTGGGCGAGATCATGGCCGCCCTGGCCCAGAGCATGGGCGGTACGCTGCTGACCGGCGGCCGGCTCGGCTCCATCGTGACCATGCAGCGCGCCGTGGTGTCGGCGGTGCTGATGGACCTGGACGCCGCGCTGTCGGTCTACTGGGACCGTCTGATCGACGACCGGCTCCAGGCGGTGGACGCCATGGTCGATTCCATCGATCACGAGGCCAACGACGTGGTGGACAGCGTCGCCAGCTACACCGCCGACCTGCGCCGCACGGTCGGCGACCTGGACAGCGTCTGCGCGACGGTGAAGGACAGCATCGCCGGCACGTCCGCCGACACGGCGGAGGCGCTGGACGCCGCCCAGACCGTCGCCGCCGGGGCGGAGCAGCTCCAGGCCGCCGTCGGCGAAATCGCGCTGCAGGTCAGCGGCGCCTCCCGGATCGCCGGCGAGGCGGTGGAGAAGAGCGGCGAGGCCCGCCAGATCATGGCGCAGCTCAGCACCGCGGCGCAGGAGATCGGCGGCATCCTCAACCTCATCCGCGCCATCGCCGGGCAGACCAACCTGCTGGCGCTGAACGCCACCATCGAGGCCGCAAGGGCCGGCGAGGCGGGCAAGGGCTTCGCCGTGGTCGCCACGGAGGTGAAGAACCTCGCCGGGCAGTCGGCCAAGGCGGCGGACGAGATCGCCGCCAAGGTCGGCGCCATCCAGGCGGTGGCCGAGCAGGCGATCACCGGCATGGACGGCGTGGCCACCACCATCACCACCATGCAGGAGATCAACGCCTCGATCGCCGCCGCGGTGGAGGAGCAGTCCTCCGCCTCGCGCGGGATCGCCCGCAACATCGGCGAGGTCGCCGGCATTTTCCGCGGCATCGCCGGTCGGATGACCGAGGTCGGCGGCGAGACGCAGCGCGCCACCACCGTGGCCTACACGGTCGGCGAGAGCGCCAACCGCATGCAGGAGGCGCTGGACACCCTGCCGACCCTGCTGGCGCGGGCCATCCGCACCTCCTCCGATCTGGCGAACCGGCGCCACACGCGCCGCCGCCCGGTGCTGCTCGACGGCAGCGTGGACCAGACGCCCGCGCTGGTCCGCGATATCTCCGAATGCGGCTGCTACGCCGAGACGAAGGGGGCGGCACCCACCGGCGGGCAGGTCACCGTGTCGCTTCCCGGTTACAAGCTGTCCCTGCGCGGTTCGGTGGTGGCGCGGCACGACAACCGGCTGCACATCCGCTTCGACGAGCGCAAGATCGGCCGCGAGGAGGTGGACCGCATGAGCCGCGACGGGGTGGGCGAGCTGGTCCGTCTCGCCAAACAGGACCACCTCGCCTTCGTCGATAGGATCATGGAGGCGGTGAGCGGCCAGCGCAATCTCCTGCCGGCGGACCTGTCCACCCATCACTCCTGCCGCCTCGGCCGCTGGTACGACAGCGTGAACGATCCCCGGACCATGCGCCTGTCGACCTACAGGGGCATGGCCACGCCGCACCGCACCGTCCATGAGGCGGGCCGCGAGACGCTGCTCGCCCTCCAGGCCGGCAACCGCCTGGAGGCCGAACGCCACGCCGCCGAGATGAAGCGGGCCTCGGCGGAGGTGGTCCGCCTGCTCGACGAGCTGGAGCGCGACTTCGCCCGGACCCTCGCCGAGGCCGCCGAGTAGCCGGCGCCCTTGGAGACGCTGCGGCCGCCGGGCATCAGCGCCCGGCGGTTGCCGGCGGGGCTTCCGGCGCGCTGTTCTCCGGCGGCGGCTCGTCCAGCGTGGACAGGCGGCCGGCGAGGCCGTCCGTCTCCCTTGCGGCGGTTTCCTGGGACGGCGCGGCGGCGGGTGCCGCCGCCGTTCCCGATTTGGCGTCGTCGCCGGTGTTCAGGATGACCGGCAGGCCGTCGCGTCCGCCGATGATGATGGTCTTGGCGTTCGAGGAGGTGGCGAAGGCCCGCGTCGCCTCGATTCCGCGCAGGCGCAGATACTCCGGCGTGATGTTGCGGGCGACGATGTCCTGGAAGTCACGCACGCCCTCCGCCTCGATCCGCTTGCGGTCACGCTCCTTGGCCTCGCGGGCGATGCGGAAGTCGTACTCCTCCATGATCTGTTGCTGTTCGATCTTGCGGTCGATGGCCTGGCGGACCAGCGGCGGGAAGCTGACCCCGGCCACCAGCACGTCCTCCACCCGGATCATCACCGAGCTGTAATCGTCGGCGATCGCGCCGGGAGGCAGCTTCAGCGCCTGGAGATCGGTCGGCGGCGCCGGGAACTGTTTGCGTGCCTCGGTCAACAGAAAGCCTTGGATGTCCGCGCGGTTGATCGAGTAGAAATTCTCCGGATTGTGCTTCGACACGAATTCGTAGACGAGGCTGGCGATCTCCGGATGCACCAGCTTTTCCGCGTAATCGTCCCCGGCCAGCTTGTGGAGCAGGCCGGCGGCGGGCGGGTTGACCCGGTAGCGCAGCGCCACGGTCACCGTCATCGACATGCCGTTGGCCGCCACCGCCTCGTAGGTGCGGGTGTCGGTGCGCAGGCGCACGTCGTACATCGTCACCCGGTCCCACGGGAAGATCAGGTGGGTGCCCTCGCTGTAGACCCGGTCGGTGACCGTGCCGCCGAAGAAGCGCAGCCACAGCACGCCGACATGGCCGGAGGGCACCTCGACGAAGACGGCGGGGGCGATGGCGAGGAAGCCCAGGATCAGGGTCAGCGCCAGCGCGTAGATCGACACGCTGCGCCGTTTCAGCCAGAGGCCGGCGCGCAACGGCAACGGCGCTCGGGCGACGCCATCCCCGGCGGACGGGTCCAGGGTGGTCATCGCGGTCTCGTCGTCAGCATCTTCTCACGTTCCCGTGTGCTGGGTCGCCCCACCGCCTGGATTACGAAATTCACCGGCGGCGTCAGGAAGAAGGCCAGCAGGAAATGGCCGATGAAACCGATCGTGGTGTTGCGGCCCATGACGGCGCACACCAGACAGGCGAGGAGATAGAGCATGACGAGGACAAGAGGCATGCGCGTCCGGCCTTGGAATGGGAGCAGGGCGGAAGGGTGACGGCGGAAGGGGTTGGGGATACGCGAAGGCATCCCCACCCGTCCTTCCGGGCCGTGGCGGCGGCGTCCGGGCGCTGCGGTCAGGCCGCGGCCGGGGCCGCTTCCGGCGTCGCACCCTTGCGGCGGCGGGCCTCCTCGAACGTCTCGCGGAAATAGGTCTTCACCTTTTCCGGCTGGAAGGTCAGGAAGGTGCCGCCCGACGCGAAGTGCTGCTGGAAGACCTTGCCCAGCGCGTAGGTGAAGGCGCTGTTGAAGGCCGGCTGGGTGGCCAGCCGCGTCACCGTGCCGATCACCGGCACCGAGCGCAGGGCCATGTTGAACGCCATGGAGCCGAGCAGTCCGCCGGCCAGGGCGGTCGGGGCGACCGTGGCGAACAGCGTGCCGACCGCGGAGCGGCCGATGTCGCCGCGGAAGTCGACGCCGTGCAGGTCTGACAGCTCCTTGAGCAGGCGGAGCTGGACGACGGCGAGCGCGGCGGTGTCGACGAAGTTCAGCGGGATGACGCCCGCCGCGGCCGACAGCAGCACATGCTTGCGGATGATCTCCGCCGCCTGCTCCTCGGTGGCGACCGGAGCGGCCGGGATGGTTTCCGGAGCGGCTTCGGACGTGTTGGCGCTGTGGGGGGTGGTTTCGGGGGCGGCCGTCACGGCCTCCGGAGCCGGGGTGGAGACCGGGGCGACCGCCGTTTCCGGCTTCGCCTTGCCGCCCGGTGTATCCTTCTCACTGACCATGCTGTGGTGCTCCAAAAAGGGACGTTGTCGAGAGAAAATCAGCAATGAACGCCGCGCATTGGGATGTTCCGCGGCGACTGTCGGCCCCGAAGGGACGGCCCGCTCCGAAAACGCCGCCGGTGGTGGCCGGCGGCACCGTCATATGGGCTAACGAATGAAGTTGTCTGCGTCAAAGGATTTACCATCAAAAAGGACATCGATGATCAACGGGTGTTTCACGAATCCTCCTCTATCAGGTCTCGGACAATCGACGCGCGCTGCTCGTGCAGGAAGAAGTGGCCGCCGGGAAGCGTGCGCAGGCTGAAACCCGCCCCGGCCAGCCGCTCCCATCCGGCGACCTCGTCCGGCGTGGCTTCGCCGTCCTCCGCCCCGGCGAAGGCCAGGACCGGCACCGGCAGCGGCGGCGGATCGGGTTCGAGGAAGGCGTCGGACATCGCGAAATCGGCCCGCAGCATGGGCAGCATCAACTCCATCAGGTCGTCGCAGGCCAGCACCTCGGGCGGGGTGCCGCCCAGCGCGGCGAGGTGAGCGCGGAAGGCCGCGTCGTCCAGGCTATCGACGGGTGGCCGCCGCGACGCGAGGTGCGGTGACCGGCGCCCCGACACGGCCAGCAGGGCGGGTGGATGCCCCCGTGCCACCAGAGCGCGGGCGGTGGCGTAGGCCAGCGTGGCGCCCAGCGAGTGGCCGAACAGGATCAGTGGCCGATCGCCCAGCGGTTCCAGCGCGGCCAGCAGGGCGGGAACGGTCTCCTCCACACGCTGCAGCGGCGGCTCGCCGATGCGGGTCTCCCGTCCCGGCAGACGCACCGCCAGCAGTTCGGTGTCCGCTCCGACCTCAGACGCCCAGTCGCGGAAGACGGCGGCGCCGGCCCCGGCGTAGGGGAAACAGACCAGGGTGCGGCGCGGCGCCGAAGCCGTCCGGAAACCTTGCAGCCAGGAGGACAGGGGCGCGGGCATCACGCCTGCTCCAGAGCGAACAGGCGGTTATGGTCGTGGCCTTCCTCGATGCGGCCCTCGTTCATGTGGTAGACGCGGTCGGCGAGTCCGAACCAGCGCTCGTCGTGGGTCACGCAGATGACGATCTTGCCCAGCGCCTTCAGCTCGGGCAGCAGTTCCTCGTAGAAGACGCGCCGGAAATGCGGGTCCTGGTCGGCGGCCCACTCGTCCAGCACGATCACCGGCTTGTCCTCCAATTGCGCGACCACCAGGGCGAGACGCTTGCGCTGGCCGGTGGACAGGGAAACTGTGCTGAAGCCGCCGTCGGCGACCGACACCTTGTCCTGCATCTCCAGCCGTTCCAGCAGGGCGCGGACGCGCGCCGGGTCGGGCTCGGCGACGCCGTAGAGGCGGCGCGACAGGTGATAGTCGGAGAAGATGGCCGAGATCATGTCGCGGAAGCTCTGCATCCGCTCCGCCGGCACCGGCGCCCCGTCAGCGAGGAGCTGACCGCCGCTCAACGGCATCAGCCCGGTCAGCAGGCGCAGCATGGTCGATTTGCCGGACCCGTTGCCGCCGGTGACGAAGGTGATTTCGCCCGCCCGGAACTCCGCCGACAGCGGCCCGACCGCGAAGACCGGCGCGCCCGCGTCGTCGTGATAGGCGAAGGTGGCGTCCTTGAGCGCGATGGTGCCGGGCGGGCCGGGCAGACGGTCGGCGCCCTCGTCTGGGGCGCTGCCGGCGGCGGCGCACAGACGCTCCTCCATCGCCTCGATGTTGGACAGGGCCATCTCGGTCTGGGCGACCAAGGGAGTGACGAAGGACACGGTGCTGACCGGCCCGACGATGAACAGTGCCGCCGTGGTCGCCGCCACCACCACCGCGTGATAGCCGGTGGTGAACAGCGGAACGACGAAGACCATCATGCCGATCAGCGTGTAGAACATCGCCTCGACCAGAGCGAAGTTGCGGCCCCACTGCTCCTTCATGTCCACATTCACCGCCCGCGCCCGGGACGAGGCGTCGGCGAGGTCGCGGATCAGCCCGTCGCCGCGGCGGCGGTTCATCCGCACCTCCTTGAAGCCGCGCAGCAGGTCGGTCAGCCCGTCGAAGACGCGCGTCTCGGCCGCCGCCGCCTCCACCATGCTGCGGCGCAGGCGCTGCACCCGCGCGACCTTCACGGCCACGGCGATCCCGGCGAAGGCGAAGGCCATCACGCAGGCCAGCGGCGACAGCCAGGCCAGATAGACCGCCAGGAAGACCAGCATGACCGCCTGCTGCCCGCCGATCGCCAGAAGCGGCAGGGTCTGGGCCAGCGTCTGGGTGTCCTGGGTCAGCACCCCGTGCAGCGACGCCCGCCCGATGCGGTCCACGGTCACGAGGTCGGCGCGGCGCACCAGATCGAACAGGCGCAGGCGGATCCTGTGGATCAGCCGCTCGGCGTCCTGGGACGCGGTGACCAGCGCGTAATTGTGGGTCACCCCGAACAGGGTCACGGTGACCGCGTACATCACCAGAAGCCGCGGGCTGACGATGCCCTGGGCGGCGTCCTTGGCGGCGGCGTCGACCAGCCAGAGCAGCGCCGCGGTCGCGATCGCCGACAGGACGTTCATCAGGGCGAGTGTGCGCAGATTCTCCGGAAGCTCGCGCAGGACGATGGCGGCCAGCCTCATGCCACGCCCTCCGTCCTATGGGCGGGTTCGGTCAGGCGACCCTCCTCCATGTGCAGGCGGCGGTCGGCGACGTCGAAGTAATGGTCGTCGTGCGTCACCGCCACGATGGTCAGGCCGCGCCGCTTCAGCTCCGGCACGACCTCCCGGTAGAACTTGAAGCGGAAATGCGGGTCCTGGTCGGCGGCCCATTCGTCGAGGATCAGGATCGGTGCCTTCTCAAGGATCGCGGCGACGAGCCCCAGCCGCTTGCGCTGCCCGGCGGACAGGTCGCGCCGTCCGAAACGGTCCCCCTCCAGGGCGGTGACCCGCTCCATCTCCATCCAGCGCATCAGCTCTGCGGCCTCCACCGGGTTGAGTGTGTCCTGCCCGTAGAGCCGGGCGAACAGGTGGAAGTCGGCGAACACGGTCGCCATCAGCTCGCGGTAGGCGGCGACGCGCTGTGGCCCCACCGGCACCCCGTCCACCGTGATCCGCCCGCGCAGCGGGTGGTAGAGGCCGGTCAGAAGCTTGATGAAGGTCGATTTGCCCGACCCGTTGCCGCCGGTGATGAAGATCACCTCGCCGCGCCGGATGGTCAGGTCGAAGGGGCCGACCGCGAAGGGCGCTTCGCCTGGCGGGGCGGGGAAGGCGAACTCCACCCCCTCCATCCTCACCTCGCTGAAGTTGACCGGCACCGGCAGGGCGGGGCCGTCGCTCCCGGCCTCGGCGAGTTCCGAGAGCTGTCCCTCCAGGGCCATCATGCGCCCGGCGGCGGCCTCGGCGGCGCTCATCACCGCCAGCGACTGCATCAGCCCGAAGACCGGGGCCGACATAAAGAAGATAGCGGCGGTGATCTTCACCAGCTCCGCCGAGATGGCGCTGGAATAGGACGGCACGACGAAGACGACCACGCCCAGCATCAGGTTGAAGGCGCACTCACCGAACACGAACTGCTGCCAGGTGTGCAGATGCACCGCACCGCGCGCCGTGGTGGTGCGGCCGGACACGGTGGCGAAGACGGTGTTCAAGTCGCGGCTGCGGGCGCTGTTCAGCCGCTGCTCCTTGAAGCCGTCGAACAGGTCCGACACGCCTTCGAACAGGGCGGCCTCCTCCGCCATCATGGCCCGCTGCCTTTCCTCCAGCGCGCGGCCCAGCCGGATGTAGAACCAGGTCCCGGCGCCGAGCAGCCCGCCGATCAGCAGGAAGGCGACCGGCGAAATGGTGGCGATGTAGAGCAGGATCGTCCCGGTCAGCAGGACCGAGCGCACCGTCAGCGCCAGGAACTGCGAATTCTGCGAGACGAGCTGGCTGCTCTGCGTCACGCTTTCGAACAGCGGGGTCTGGCCGAAGCGCTCCAGCTTCCACAGGTCGGCGCGGCGGATCTGGTCGAGCAGCCGCATGCGCAGGCTGTCCACCACCTCCTCCGCATCCGCCGACAGGTGGGCGACCATGCGGCCTTCCAGGAGCATGTAGAGGAGGACGCTGACGACGAAGGCGGCGGCCAGCGGCAGGTTGACGAAATCGGCCTTCTCCGCGGCGATCTCCTCCGCCCCGCGGTTGACCAGGGCCAGCACCAGCGTGGAGAAGAGGGCCGAGCCCAGGGCGTAGAGAACCAGCCGGCGCAGCGGCGCCGGCCCCAGCCGTCCCAGCAGGCGGAGGAGGTTCATCGAGCGGAATCCTGCGGCGCGCCGTCGTCGATGCGGATGCGCAGCGCGTGGCGCTCCGGGTCGGCGAAGGCGCCGCGCCCGTGGAGCGCCTCGTGGTTGTTCATTGCCAGCAGGCTGTCGGACTCCATGAAGGTCTCCAGCCGCCGGGCCGGGCTGTCCAACTCCGCCTGGAGGATGGCGAGCGCGCGGCGGACCTCCGGCGTGTCGTGCTCCGGACAAGCGGCCAGCCCGCGGCGCAGGGTGTCGGTGCGGAAGCGGATGAGCGGGCGGTCGCCGAAGACGGTGGCGAAGGTCAGTTCCACCGCATCCTGCGATCCGGTGCGGGTGAAGGTGGCGGGGATGCGGAAGGGCAGCGCCGTTCGCGACAGCAGGTCCAGCGCCCAGCGCCCCTCGTCGCTGCCGGCCAGAGCCTCGCGGAAGCAGCGGGCGTCGCGCAGGCTGGACCGCCCGCCGCCGCAGGCCGCCGCCCGGGCGAAATAGATCAGCATGTAGCGTTCGGGGTTTGGGAAATACTGGGTGTCGGTGTGGAAGTCGGCCTCGTCGGCGTGCTCGGAGAAGGTGGAGGCGCCGCCGCTGCGGACCAGCTCGGGGCGGAGCTTGATGTCCCACACCACCTTGCGGTCGATCCGGTCGGTCGCGGTCGGCGCGCCCATGCCGACAGCCAGCGCGTAGAGCAGGCGGCGCCGGGTGTCGAGGTCGTGGCGGCTGAGATGGGCGCGGCGGATCAGCACGCCGCTGTGGCTGGTCTCCAGCCGGTCGCGGATCGCGGTGGCCAGGGCGGAGAGGCCGGGTGCCGCCTCCGCCAGTTCGCCGCGCAACTCGGCCTCCCGACCGTCCGGGACAAGGGCGGCGTCGCTCTTCGCCCCGTGGCGGGCGGCCAGGACGGCCAGCACGCGCGCCGTCTCGGCGTCGGGCAGCGGCTCGGCGGTGAATTCCCCGGTGCGGAAGCCGAGATCCTGGACATGGGTGAGCATGATGGCTCCGAAGGCGTTCATCGGGAGAAAAGGTCCGCGGCGGCGCGCAGCATGTCGGCTTGCCCGGCGCGGGGAACCGGCGGCCAGCCGAACCCCATGCGGCCGAGCAGCCCCTGCGTGCGTTCGGAAGTCAGCTCCTGCCGCCGGCCGCGCGCCTGGGGGGAACGCCCGCTGTAGAGGCCAAAGCCCTCCAGCGTCTGGGCCAGCGCACTGTCCATCTCGGGTTCGCCGATGGCGCGCTCCAGCCTGTCGAGCAGCGCGTCGAAACCGACCGCCCGCACCGCGTCCGCCATGCCCGCCGCCGAGGTGACGAAATCGGCCAGCGTGTCGCGGCGGTGGTTCTCCACATGGTGCGTCTCGTTGGCGAGACCGGCGGCGCCGGCCAGCAGCGCCACGGCGCGGGCGACGCGATCGACGTGGCACAGCCAGACGTGCGAATCGTCGGGCACCACCCCCAGCCGCACGAAGGCGGCCAGTTGCCGGAAGAAGGCGTTGTCCCGCAGGTTCAGCTGCAGCGGCCCGCCCTCCGCCGCGAAGACGACGTTGCCGACCCGGTGGATGCTGGCGTTGCGCAGGTCGCCGCGGGCCGCCGTGACCAGACGTTCCGCCTCCTGCTTGCTGCGGACATAGTAGTTCTCGTCGAGGGCGTCCGGCACCGCGTCGTATTCGGTGACCAGTCTGAAGCCGTCCTCCGGCGCCTTGCCGGTGACCGACAGGGTGGAAATCAGGTGGAAGTCCGCCGGGTCGCCACGCCGCGCGGCGGCGAGATCGAGGAGCCGGCGCGTCGCCTCCACATTGTCGGCGTGGAACTCCGCGTAATGGCCGAAATGGTTGACGTTGGCGGCGCAGTGGAAGACCGCCCGCACCCCCTCCACCAGCGCGCCGTGCGCCGTGGGGGTGAGGCCCAGCCCGTCGCGGCGCAGGTCGCCGGCCCGCACGGTCAGGCGCGGATCGTCGATGAGCGCGGCACCGTTCGCGGCTCCGAAATAGCCGGCCAGCACGCGGGCGAGCCGGGCTTGGGCGGCGCCGTCGTCGCCCCCGCGGACCAGAGCGGTCACCCGCCGCGCCGGATCGGACAGAAGCTCCCGCAGCAGATAGGCGCCGAGGTATCCGGTGGCGCCGGTCAGCAACACGTCGCCGTAATCGCGCCGCTTCGACCCGTCGAAGGCGTTGTAAGCCGCGTTCCGCGCCTCGTAGGCCTGTTGCTGCTCGGCCAGCGCCCGGTCGCGGGCGGCGTCGAAGGCGGGCAGGGTCGCCTGATAGTCCCGCCAATGGGTTCGGACGGCGGCGATCACCCGATGCAGATGGTCCGGCTGGGGCCGCAGGCGCAGCGCGAAGTCGGCGAGCACCGGGGCTTCGTAGAGATCGTTGATCCTGCAGGCGAACTCGCGGCGCAGTCGGTTCACGACGGCGATCGCCCGCAAGCTGTCGCCGCCCAGCTCGAAGAAGCCGGCCTCCCGCCCCCGAACGGGCCGCTGGAGCTGCTCCGCCCACAGCTCGGCCACCCGCTGCTCCACCGCGGTGCGCGGCGGGGTGTAGGCGCCGGAAGCCGTGCCTTCGGCGGGCGCGTGGTCGGCCAGCGCCAGGAGCAAGGCCTTGCGGTCCACCTTGCCGGCCACCGTCACCGGGATCGCCGGCACCCGGATCACCGCCGCCGGCACCATGTAGGCGGGCAGCGTCGCCGCCGCATGGGCGGCCCAGGCGGCCTGTGTCGGCTCCGCGGCGTCCGGGGCGAGGCTGACAAAGGCCCACAGCGTCTGGGCACCGTCCGCCGCGGTGTCCACCAGGGCCACCGCCTGCTGTACGCCAGGGTGGGATTCCAGCCGGTGCTCGATCTCGCCCAGCTCGACGCGCTGGCCACGCAGCTTCACTTGGCTGTCCGACCGCCCGAGCACCAGAAGCTCGCCATTCGGCAGCCAGCGCCCGAGGTCGCCGGTGCGGTAGCGGCGGCCCTTCGGCGTCTCGACGAAGGCGGCGGCGGTCAGGTCGGGTCGGTTGAGGTAGCCGATGGCCAGCCCCAGGCCGCTCAGCCAGACGTGGCCGACAGCGCCGGGGGGCACCGGTTCGCCGTCCTCGTCCAGGACGTGGATGGCGGTGTTGGGCAGCGGGCGCCCGGCGCTCATCCACGGCGAGTCCGGAGACAGGATGCCGATGCTGGCCGCGGCGGTGTTCTCGGTCGGGCCGTAGCCGTTGATGTAGCGCAGCCGCGCCGCGTAATGCAGGGCGTCAGCGGCGTTTGGCGGCTCACCCACCGTCATCAGGATGCGCAGGGTCGGCAGGTCCGCCTGCTCGAACAGCCGCAGGTAGGAGGGCGGCAGGGTGGCGGAGGTGACGCCCAGCCGCTCCATCCTGGCGCGCAGCCCGGCGGTGTCGTCCATTTCGGCGCGGCGGATCGGAACCAGCGCGCCGCCCGTCGCCCAGGTCATCACGCAATCGGAAACCCAGGCGTCGAAGGAGGGGGAGGAGGTGAGAAGCGTCCGTTCGTCCGGCTGGACCCCCATCATTCGCGCCATCGACAGGCCGAGGTTCAGCAGCCCGCCATGATGCAGCAGGACGCCTTTCGGCACCCCGGTCGATCCCGAAGTGTGAATGATGTAGGCGGGATCGCCGGGCGCGCTTCGCTCACCAACCTCCGGCTCATGGGCGTGGCTGGCGCGGAAGCCCTCGGAGATGGTTTCCGGGCGGAGGACGGCGTAACCGGCCTGCGCCAGCGCCTCGGGCAGGGGATGGCCGTCCAAAGCCACGACGACGCGGATCGCGGCGTCGCGGGCGATGAAGGCCAGCCGGTCCGCCGGCAGGTCGCGGGTCAGCGGCAGATAGGCGCCCCCGGCCTTCCAGATCGCCAGCACGGCCTCGGGCAGGGCGGGCGAGCGCTCCGTCAGCACGCCGACCGCGTCGCCGGTCCGCAAGCCTCGCGCGAGCAGCGCGTGGGCCAGCGCGTTGGCGCGGGCGTTCATCGCGGCATAGCTGACCGCGCCGTCATCGGTGATGAGGGCGGGTCGATCCGGCTGCGAGCGCGCCAGGGCGGCGAATTGGTGATGGAAGCAGGGAACCGGGTGCGGCATCGCCGGGCCGTGCTCCCACGCCGCGAGCAGCGATTCCTCGTCCGGCAGCAGGGTGGGCAGCGGGGCGCCCGGCCGCCGCTCCGGATCGGCCAGCCGCCGCGCCCAGCCGGCCAGCGCCACCGTCCAGGCCCGGGCGGTCTCCCGCTCGTAGAGGGCGGCGTTGGCGTGGAGCTGAAGGACCAGCCCGCCGTCCGCCTGCCCCTCATGCACCAGGACGAGGTCCTGGGCGGGGGCGCTGCGGCGCAGCTCGTACCGGATGTCGTCGCTGTCGAGGGCGTCGATGGCCGCGAAGCGGAGCCCGTCACCCCGCGGGGCGGCCATCACCGGATTTTCCGTCACCGCCAGATCGAACAGCGGGCAGCGGGCCGGGTGCCGCGCCTGCGGCTGGCCGCGGCGGAACTCCTGGTGGATGCGGGCGAAGGGCTGGCGGCCATGGCGCAGGGCTTCCGCCAAGCGGCTCTGCGTCACCTTGACCGCCTCTTCCAGCGGCTCGCTCCGGTCCACCCGGAAAGGCACCGGCAGCATGTTGATGCAATAGCCGACGACGCCCGCCTCCTCCGCCGTCTCACGGGTGGAGGCGGCGGTGCCCATCAGAAATGTCGCCCGGCCGGTGCGGCGGCGCACCTCATGAGCCATCAGGGTCATCATCAAAGCGTGCAGGCTGGCGCCGTTGCGCCGGGCGAGGGCACGCAACGCCTCCGCCACGTCCGGGGCGAGGCGGACGCGGTGGCAATGGCTCCCCTTGGCGGTTTCCGCGCTGCGCACCGGCGGACGGGGTTTATCGAGCGGCCAGTCTTCGAAAGCGGCGGGATCGATTCCGGCGAGCAGACTGTGCCAATGCTCAGCATCCTTGCGGCCAGTCTCGCCGCCCAGATAGGCCTCCTCCCGCGCGGCGGAGCGGCCGAAGCCAGGGGCGCGGCCGGGCAGGGACTCCCCGCGCAGCAGTGCTGTGAGGTCGTTCGCCAGCAGGCCGAGCGACAGGCCGTCGCCGATGGAATGGTGCAGCGTCAGCCAGAACAGGGCGCCGCTGCCGTCCGCCACCCGGACCAGCCCGGCCCGCCACAGCGGTGGAGCGGCCATGGCGAAAGGCGCCGTCTGGCGGTCTCGGATAAAGTCCAGCGCGGCGGCGCGGTCGGGGGCCGCCGCAATTTCCAGGCTGGCGGTCGTCAGATGGACGGCCCGGCGCAGCGTGCCGTCCCCGTCCTCCTGGAAGCCGGTGCGCAACGCCTCGTGGCGGTCGGCCAGGGCGGCCCAGGCGGCTCGCCAGCGGTCGTCGGGGGGGACACCGCCTTCCACCGCGAGCGTCAGGGGAATGTTGAAGCCGCGGGTGTCCAGCCCGGCCTGCTCGGCCACCCAGAACTCCCGTTGGCCCTCGGTCGCGCGATCGGATTCGGCATCGGATGGGACATCCGCGGGAGCGGCAGAGCCGAGGCGGGCGGCGAAGCCGCGCAGGGTCGGCTCGGTGAACAGGTCGCGGGCGGAAACGGGATGCCCCAGCTCCGTCTCCAGCGCGTGGGCGACGGCGATGGCGAGCAGGCTGTGACCGCCGAGCGCGAAGAAATTGTCGTCACGCCAGACCGGGCCACGGCCCAGCCGCTCCGCCCAGACGCGGGCGATGGTCTGCTCCAGCCGCCCTTGCGGTGCCATCCGCTCGCCCTGCGGGGCGCGGCCGGCGATCAGCTCCTGCAGGGCCGCGCGGTCCACCTTGCCGGACGCCGTGACCGGCACCGTCTCCACGGCGATCACCCCGGCCGGGATCATCACCGCGGGCAGCCGGTCGGCCAGCCAGCCGCGCCAGGAGCCCTCTGCCGGAACCGCCCTGCCGGGGACGGGACGGACGAAGGCCCACAGGCTCTGCGCCGCGCCGGCCTTGCCCTGCACCAGGGCCACCGCCTGCGCGATGTCCGGCTGGCCGCCCAGCGCCTGTTCGATCTCGCCGAGTTCGATGCGGATGCCGTTCAGCTTCACCTGGTCGTCGATGCGGCCCAGCACCTCCAGCTCGCCGTCGGCGCGCCAGCGCCCGAGGTCGCCGGAGCGGTAGAGCCGCCCGGCGCCCGTCCCGACGAAGGCCGCCGCCTCCTGCTCCGGGCGGTTCAGATAGCCGCAGGCGAGATTGGCGCCGCCCAGCCAGATTTCCCCCACCGCCCCCAGCGGCACCGGGCGGCCCGCCGCGTCGCGGATGTGGATGGATGTGTTGGGCAGCGGACGCCCGACGGGCATGAAGCCCCGGTCCTCCGCGCCGAGCAGCCCCATGGCGCTGGTGATGGTGTTCTCGGTCGGGCCGTAGGCGTTGTGGTAGCGCAGACGTCCGGCGTAGGTGCGCACATCCGCCGCCAGCGGCGCCTCGCCGCCGGTGACCAGGATGCGCAGCGAGGGCAGCTCCGCCCCGTCGAGCAGGCGCAGGTAGGTCGGGGTGAGGTCGGCGACGGTCACCCGCTGCTCCGCCAGGACGGCGATCAGGCGGGCCGGGGCGCTCAACACCTCGTAGGGAACGGCGCAGAGTGCCGCCCCGGCGGCCAGCGGCACGCCGACGTCCGACAGCGACACGTCGAAGGAGGGCGAGGCGAACATCAGCGTCCGATCCTCGGCGGTCAGGCCGAAGATCTCCACGGCGCCCAGCACCATGTTCACATAGGCGCCGTGGCGGACCGGCGTGCCCTTGGGCCGGCCGGTGGAGCCGGAGGTGTAGAGGATGTAGGCGATGTCGTCCGGCCCCGTCGCGGCTTGCGGCCGGTGGGCGTGCGCGGTGCGGAAATCGGCGGAGAGGCCTTCGGGACGCAGAAGCGGCAGGGCGGACAGCGGCTCGGGCACGGCGACGCCGTCCAGCGCCAGCAGCAGGGCCGCCCCGGCGTCTCCGGCGATGAAGGCCAGCCGCTCGGCCGGCAGGTCGGCGGCGAGCGGCAGATACACCGCGCCCGCCTTCCACACTCCCAGCACGGCGGCGGGCAGGTTGGGCGAGCGGCCGGTCAGCACGCCGACCACGCTGCCGCGCTCCGCCCCGCGCTCCCGCAGGGCGTGGGCGATGGCGTTGGCCTCCGCCTCGACGGCGCGGTAGGTCAGGACGCGGTCGGCGCCGATGACCGCCGGGCGGCCGCCCTGGCCGGTGCCGGGACGGTCGATCAGCCGCTCGAACAGCGCGTGGAAGGGCAGCGCCGGGCGCTCCGCCGCCGGGCCGTGTTCCCACGCGGCGAGGGTGGCTTCCTCCTCCGGCAGCAGGCCGGGCGGCACCGCCTCGGCGCGGGCGGCGTCGTCCCCCAGCCAGCGCGCCCAGCCGGTCAGCGCCTCGAACCAGCGCTCCGCCGTGTCCCTGGCGTAGAGCGCGGCGTTGACGTGCCTATGCAGCAGCAGCCCGCCGTCGGTCAGCCCCTCATGGATCAGCACCATGTCCTGGCCCGGCGAATGGCCGGTGCGTTCGTAGGTCGGCCCCTCTCCATCCGGGCGGACGAAGCGCAGCGGGCCGGGGGCGGAGTGGGGGGCGGGGCCGGCTTGCGGGTTCTCCGTGACCGCGATGTCGAACAGCGGGTAGCGCGCCGGGTCGCGGTGTTGTGGACGGTCGGCCCAGAAGCCGTGGCAGATCCGTGCGAAGGGCAGGCGGGCGTGCTGGAGCGCTTCGGCCAGCGCCGCCTGGGTGGCACGCAGCTCCTGGCCGAAGGGAACTCCGGCGGCGGGGCGGAGGGCCAGCGGCAGCATGTTCACGCCGTAGCTGACGACCCGCGCGTCCTCGGCGGTTTCCCGGATGTCGCCGGTGGTGCCGATGGTGAAGGCGGCGCGTCCGGTGCGCCGCAGCACCTCCCGCGCCAGCAGGGTCAGCAGGACGGCGTGCAGGCTGGCCTCGTGCCGGCGGGCGACCGCCTTCAGCCCGGCGGCGGTGGCCGGGTCCAACCGCAACTCGAAGCGGTGGCTGCCCGGTGCCGCCCCGGCGGCGCGCGGCGTGTCGAGCGGCCAGTCGTCGAACGCCTCGGCGGGCAGGGCGGACAAAAGCCCGCGCCAGTGGGTCTCGTCCGCGGCGCGGTCCGAGCTGTCCAGATAGCGCCGCTCGCGGGCGGCCAGGGTGGCGTAGCGGGAGGGTGGCGGCGGCAGGCGCTCACCCGCCAGGAGCGCGGTCAGTTCCTCCAGCAGGACGCCGACCGAGCGTCCGTCGCTGATGGCATGATGCATCGCCATCCAGAACAGAGGCGCACCGCCGTCCGCCAGCGTCACCAGACCGGCGCGCCACAGCGGCGCGGCCGCCATGGCGAAGGGCTCGCCCTGACGGGCGCGGATATGGGCCAGGGCCGTCTTGCGGTCGGCCAGAGAGGACAGCTCCAGCGCCCCGTCGACAAAGGGAGCGACGCGACGGCGCAAGCCCCCGTCCTCGTCCTCCGCGAAGCTCGTGCGCAGCGCCTCGTGCCGCTCCACGAGCGTCGTCCAGGCGCCCGCCCAACGGGCCGGGTTCGGCAAATCGCCCGCCACGGCGCGGATCACCGGAATGATGAAGGGCCGTGTGTCGAGCCCCGCCGCCTCGGCCACCCAAAATTCTCGCTCCCCTTCGGTGACGAGGTCGGATTCGTCGGCGTCGGCTTGCTGCGTCTCCGCATCGCTCAACTCCGCCACCTTGCGGGCGAAGCCGGCAAGCGTCGGGGCGGCGAACAGCGCGCGCGCCGGGACGGTCAGGCCCAGTTCCTGCGACAGCCGGTGCGCGATGGTCACCGCCAGCAGGCTGTTGCCGCCGAGTGCGAAGAAATTGTCCCCGCGCCCGACCTCCTCGCCCAGCAGACCGCTCCACAGGGCGGCGATGCGGTGTTCGAGCCCGTCCCGCGGCGCCTGCCCTTCCGCCGCGGCGGCGTGGCCATCGGAATGGGAGTGGGCGAGGCGGAGCAGGGCGTCGCGGTCGATCTTGCCCGCCGGCGTCAGCGGGACGCTGTCCACCGCCGTCACGCTGGCCGGCACCATGAAGGCGGGCAGGCGGTCGGCGAGGAAGGCGCGCCACGCCTCGTCGTCGGGCAGGGCGGCGCCGTCCTTGGCCCGGACGAAGGCGCGCAGCGCCTTGGTGCCCTCCGCCGCGGCGTCCACCAGCACGACGGCCTGCGCGGCGGCGGGGTGGGCCAGCAGGTCCTGCTCGATCTCGGCAAGCTCGACGCGCTGGCCGTGCAGCTTCACCTGATGGTCGATGCGGCCGCACAGGATCAATTGACCGTCCGCCGTCCAGCGCCCGAGGTCGCCGGTCCGGTAGAAGCGGCCTTCCGCCGTCTCGACGAAGGCGCGGGCGGTCAGTTCCGGGTTGTTGAGATAGCCACGGGCGAGGCCCACCCCGCCCAGCCACACCTCCCCCGGCAGGCCGGGCGGAACCGGCGTGCCGTCCGGGCGGCGCAGCGTGACGCGGGTGTTGGGCAGCGGGCGTCCGGCGAGGACCGGGCCGCCGCGTCCGCTGTCCGGCAGGATGCGGCCCATGGAGGCGAGAATGCTCGCCTCGGTGGGGCCATAGGCGTTCCAGAAGGCCAGACCGGCCGCGTGGTGGCGGGCGTCGTCGGCGTTCGGCGCCTCCCCGCCGGTCAGCAGGACGCGCAGGCCGCGGAAGGGCTTCTCCTGGCTGACCCGCAGGTAGGAGGGGGCGTGGAAGGCCACCGTGACGCCCAATTCCGCGTAGGCGTCCTTCAGGGCCCAGGGGTCGTCGCGCAGGTCCGGCGGCACGGGAACCAGAGCCATGCCGTGCAGCAGCGCCAGCCCGAGTTCCCACAGCGACGCGTCGAACCCCGGCGTCGCGGCCAGCGCCATGCGGTCGTCCGTCCGCAAGCCGACCGTCTCCCCGGTCGCCAGCGCGGCGTTGACGAAGCCGTCGTGACGGACCGCGACCCCCTTGGGATGCCCGGTCGTGCCGGAGGTGTAGATGATGTAGGCGAGGTCGTCCGGTGACCCGGCCACGGCGGCCGGCGCGGCGGGCCCTTCGAGAAGGTCCGGGCGGATCAGCACCGGCACGGCCTCGGCCAGGGCGGGCGGGGCGGGCTGGCCGTCCAGTGCCACCAGCAGCCGGACGCCGGCGTCGCGCACCATGTAGGCCATGCGCTCCGGCGGCAGGTCCATGGCGAGAGGCAGATAGGCCGCCCCGGCCTTCCAGATTCCGAGCACCGCCGCGGGCAGGCCCGGCGCGCAGCCGGTGAGCACCGCCACCGGCTCGCCCCGCGTCACGCCGCAACTCAACAAGGCGGCGGCGATGCGGTCGGCGTCGCGGTTCAGGTCGCCATAGGTCCGCGTGTCGGTGCGGGTAACCACGGCGGGCCGGTCCGGATGGTGGGCGGCGATCTCCTCGAACAGTTCATGGGCGCGGCGGGCCGGGCGTGGACGCTTCTCGCCGTGTTCCCAGCGGTCGAGAAGGGTCGCCTCCTCCGGCAGCAGGGCGGGCAACGGCGATTCCAGACGCGCCGGGTCGGCGGCCAGCCAGCGCGCCCAGGCGGCGAAGCCGGCCAGCCAGGAGCGCGCGGTGGGTTCCGTATGGACGTCCGGGTTCCACAGCAGCGCCAGTTCCAGCCCTTCGCCGTCCTCCGCCGTCACCGGCTCGTGGCTGAAGGCGAGGTCGAGGCCGGCGGCGGGATGGGCGAGCGCGCCGGGCAACCGGCGTGGCGCCAGCGACAGGCCGCCGGCCGCATCGGCGCTGCTTCGTGGCGGGTTGGCGGTCAGCGCCACCGCGAAGAGGTTGGGGCGGGCGGGCGGCAGCGCGTCGGGCCGGCGCTGGCGGAACTCCCGCTGGATCAGGTTGGCGGGCAGGCCGGCGTGTCCGACCGTCTCGGTCAGGGCGCTCTGGGCGGCGCGGACCTGCCCGGACAGCGTCGCCGCGGCGCCGGGCAGGACGACCGGCACCAAGTTGACGAAATGTCCGACCGCGTCCTCCGCGCCCGGCGGGCGCAGGGAGACGCCGGTGCCCAGGATCAGGTCGGCCCGCCCGACGCGCCTCCGCGCCTCCGCCGCCAGGATCGCCAGCAGCAGGCCGTGAAGGCCGACGCCCTGCGCCCTCGCGATGGCGGCCAGGGCCGCGGTGGTCGCGGCGTCCAGCCGCTCCGCCAGGGGTGGGGCGGAGCGTCCGCCGGGCGTGGCGGGGCGTGGCTGGTCGAGCGGAAACTCCTCGAACGCCTCCGGCGGCAGGGCGTCCAGAGCGGCGTGCCAGAAGGCGCGGTCCTGCGCCGCCCGGTCGGAGCGGAGATGGCGCGCCTCGTCCCGCGCCGCCAGAGCGACTCCGTGCGGCGCCGGCGGCAAGGGGCGGCCGAGCAGCAACGCCAGCATATCCTCCTGCACCGCGCGGGCGGACTGTCCATCCACCACGGCGTGGTGCAGAACGAACCAGAACAGCGTCTCGTCGCCGGATTCGATGACCATCAGCCCGGCGCGGGCCAGCGGCGCCACGGTCAGGGCGAAGGGCGTTTCGGTGTAGCCGGCGATCAGTTCCCGCGCCTCCTCCGGAAGGTGGCAGCGATCGACGGAAAAGCCGGCGAAGGGCGGCAGCGCGGCGGCGGGGACCGTGCTCCAGCGCACCCGGCCCTCGGCGTCGGCGTGGAAAGCGGTGCGCAGGGCGGGGTGACGCTCCAGCAGGGCGGCCCAGGCGGCGCGCCAGCGCCCCACGTCCGGAACCGGGCCGCGCACCGAGAGGACGCGCACGATGTGCGATCCGGCGGCGGCCAGGCCGAGCTGGGCGGCCACCCAGAAGTCCTGCTGACCGGCGGTGGCGGGGCCTTCGGCCGTGTCCGCCGCGGGGGCCTCCTCGTCCGTCCGTTCCGCGATGCGGCGGGCCAGCGCCTCCACCGTCCGGGAGGCCAGGATCACCGCCACCGCCACCGGATGGCCGAGCGCGTGCAGGCGCTGCCCCACCGCGATGGCGAGCAGGCTGGTGCCGCCGATGGCGAAGAAGGGGGCGTCCCGCATCACCGGGCGGATGTCCAGCACCTCCTCCCACACCGCGGCGATGGTCCGCTCCAGATCGCCTTGCGGCGGCGTTCCGCCCGTGCCGTGCGCTTCGGCCAGAGCCCCTTCGGCGAGCGCCAGAAGGGCGCGGCGGTCGGTCTTGCCGGCGGAGCTGATCGGCATCCGCGTCACCGCCTTCACCCCCGCCGGCACCATGTAGGCGGGCAGGGTGCGGCCAAGGAAGGCGCGCCAGTCTTCCGCCTGCGCCGCCTCCGGATCGGTGCTCTCGACGATGGCGGCAAGGCGGCCCTGATGCTGGAGGGCGGCGGCGCGGCTGACCAGCGGGTGGCGCAGCAGCGTGCGCTCGATCTCGCCCAGCGACACCGACTGGCCGGACACCTTCACCACGTCGTCGGCGCGGCCCAGGGTCTCCAGGTCGCCGTTTTCGGTCCAGCGCCCCAGATCGTGCGTGCGGTAGGCGCGGCCGAAGCGCGTGTCGACGAAATTCTCGGCCGACAGCGCGGGCTGGTTCAGGTAGCCGCGCGAGACGCCCCGCCCGACGACGTGGATTTCACCGACCGCGCCGTCGGGAACTTCGTTGCCGTGACGGTCGAGCAGATGGACCGCGGTGTTGGCGAAGGGCCGGCCGCTGGGAAGCGGGCCGTCGCCATGGGGGCTCACCTTGTGCATGCAGATGGTGCCGCAGACCTCGGTGGCGCCGTGCATGTTCCAATAGTCGAGGTGGCGGGCGTAATGCCGCGCGTCGTCGGGGTTCGGCCGTTCCCCGGCGGTCAGGATCATGCGCAGTCCCGCCGGCACGGCGCCGCGCAGAAGCCGCAGATAGGACGGCGTGAACAGCGCGATGGTCACGCCCAGCCGGGTCATGTGGTCGAGCAGCCGCGCCGGATCGTCGATCAGAGCGCGCGAGGCCGGGACATAGGCGGCTCCGGAGAGCAGCGGCAGGCACAGCTCGCGGAAACCCAGGATGAAGCCGGGGGAGGTGGACAGCAGCACCCGGTCGCCCGGCCCGACGCCCTGCGCCTCCGTGTGGCCGAGCGCCAGATTCACGCAGGCGTCGTGCTGGATCTGCACGCCCTTCGGCTGGCCGGTGGAGCCGGAGGTGAAGAGGATGACGGCCAGGCCGTTCGACGGACCAGGGCGGTTCGGGCGCTCCGTCGCCGTGGCGCGGCTGTCGCCGTTCAGGGCTTCGGGGCGCAGGACGGCCAGCGGCCGCTCCGCCCGGCCGTTGGCGGCCAGGGCATCGGCCAGAGCCTCCGGCGGGACCAGCCCATCCAACGCGATCAGCAGCCGCATCCCCGCTTGCCGCGCCATGTTCGCCAGCCGCTCCGCCGGCAGGTCGGCGACCATCGGCACATAGACGCCGCCCGCCTTGAGGATGCCGAGGAACGCCTGTGGCAGGACGCCCGACCGTTCCGCCAGCACGCCGACCGGCTCCTCCCTCTCCAGCCCGAGGGCCAGCAGCGCGTGGGCCACGGTGTTGGCCGCCGCGTCCAACCCGGCGTAATCGAGGATGCCGGCCTCCGACACCACCGCCGGGGCTGTGGGGTGCCGGTCCGCAAGCCGTTCAAATCCCTCATGCAGGCGAAGATCGGGCCAAAGTCTGACCGGACCGAAACTGTTGGACAGATGAAGGTGATCGGTGGGGAGGTGCGGCGTGGTGTCGGGCATCGAAGTCCCCACAATTCCTTCGGCGTTGCAATGATCCGACGGGACAATTCGCGACGAGTTTTTACGGAAACGTCATATGCGTCCAAAAAAGGGATTAGGTATTAGATATTACCTACTAGAAGAAGATTGTCAACGCGCGATGCAACTCAAAGAAATTTTGACAGAAGGGAAAGCCATATTACGAAGACGGAACATTATCGGCATACCAACGTGTGGTTATCCTGTTCCGGCAGCGATTGCATAGGTCGTGGCGGGGCGGACGGCGCGGGCACCAAAGGTTGCGGTGTTCGTCGGCAAGACGAATTCGATCCACGTCCTGTTGATGGAAAGCGCTTTCACATCACAGGTGGAGGGATCGGATGAGCAAGGCGGAGTCCAAGAAGCAGCAGATGGCCGCGGGCGCGGCGCTGGCCGCCAAGCGCGGCGAGCAACCGGAATCCAGCCTGCGCGGCGCCTCGAAGGAGATGGCGAAGTCGATGAGCGAAAAGGAACTGCGGGAGATGGCCTCCGCAAAGCGGAAGGAGCTGCCCACCCGCAGTTCGAAGGACGACGCGAAGGAGTGAAGGACGCTCGACGCGGGGATGCTGACGGGGTTGCTCCCGTCAGCTCTGCTCCTGCGGGCGGAAGGTGGCGACGCGGTAGGCGTACCAAGCGGCGATGGCGGCGATGACCAGCTTGGCCACCGGGTCCATCCAGCCCGCCACCTTGTCGTACTGGCCCTCAAGCAGATAGCCGGCACCGGCGAGGACCAGCGACCACAGCGCCGTCCCGATGGTCGAATAGACCAGGAAACGCACCAGTCCCATCCCGGCGATCCCGGCGGGCACGGAGATCAGAGTCCGCACCGCCGGAATCAACCGCCCGATCAGCACCGACGCCGCGCTGTGGCGGCGGAACCAGCCCGTCGCCTCGTCCACCTGCGCGGGTGCCACCGTCAGCCAGCGGCCATGCCGGGCGGCTAGCCGCTTCAGCCGCTCGCTGCCCAGCCACCGCCCGGCGTAATACCAGAACAGCGCCCCCGCCACCGACCCCGCCGTGCCCGCCAGCACCACCAGCGGCAGGCTGAGATCCCCGCGGGCCGCGACGAAGCCGGCCAGCGGCATGATGAGTTCCGATGGGATGGGCGGAAAGACGTTCTCCAGCAGCATCAGAAGCGCGATTCCGGCGTAGCCGCCGCCTTCGACCATGTCTGCGATCCACTCGAACACGCGATCCTCCGGTTCCGGTTGCCTGGATAACCCGTCGGCGCCGCGGGAGTTCACCGCCTCCCCCATCGAGGGAGGGGGGATGGCGCCGTGGCCTTTCGTATCGCTTTCACTTTTTTCGTATTGCGGCCCGCCGAACCCTCAGCTACCGTTCAAAACGAAAACAAAGGCGCAGACCGCAAGGGGCGGGCGCACAGCGGAGAGGAGGGATGGATGGCCGGGGTCTACGACCTTGCCATCGTCGGCGGCGGCATCAACGGCTGTGGCATCGCGCGCGATGCCGCGGGGCGGGGCTGTTCCGTCTATCTGTGCGAACAGAAGGATCTGGGCTCGGGCACGTCCTCGGCCTCGACCAAGCTGATCCACGGCGGCCTGCGCTACCTGGAATATTACGAGTTCCGGCTGGTCCGCGAGGCGTTGCGCGAGCGCGAGGTGCTGTGGCGCATGGCGCCGCACATCATCTGGCCGCTGCGCTTCGTCCTGCCCCATCTGCCCGGCCTGCGGCCCTCCTGGTTCCTGCGGCTGGGCCTGTTCCTGTACGACCATCTCGGCGGGCGGGAGAAGCTGCCGGGCACGCGCGGGCTCGATCTGCGCAACCATCCGGCGGGCAAGCCGCTGAAGCCGGGTTTCGGCCGCGCTTTCGAATATTCGGATTGCTGGGTCGACGACGCGCGTCTGGTGGTCCTGAACGCGCAGGACGCCGCCCGCATGGGTGCTGCGATCCGCACCCGCACCCGCTTCCTGAGCGCCGTCCGCGAGGACGGGCTGTGGACCGTGACGGTGGAGGACACGCGCAGCGGCCGGCGCAGCAGCATCCGCGCCCGCGCCCTGGTCAACGCCGCCGGTCCCTGGGTGTCGGAGGTGATGCGGCAGGGGGCGCGCTCCACGGTGGACGCGCGCATCCGTCTGGTCCAGGGCTCGCACATCGTGGTGCCGAAGCTGTTCGACCACGACCGCTGCTACATCTTCCAGAACGCCGACAAGCGCATCGTCTTCGCCATCCCGTACGAGCGCGATTTCACCCTGATCGGCACTACCGACAACGACTACCAGGGCGATCCGGCGGACGTCCGCGCGTCGGAGGCGGAGATCGCCTATCTCTGCGCCGCCGCCGGGGAGTATTTCGCCAAGCCGGTGACGCCCGCCGACGTGGTGTGGACCTATTCCGGCGTCCGCCCGCTCTACGACGACGGCGCCTCCACGGCGCAGGCGGCGACCCGCGACTATGTGCTGGCGCTCGACGCGCCGGGCGACGGCAAGGCGGCGCTGCTCAACATCTTCGGCGGCAAGATCACCACCTACCGCCGCCTGGCCGATGCGGCGATCGCCAAGCTGGCGCCCTTCCTGCCGAAGCTCGCCCCGGGGGCCTCGGACTGGAGCAGCGCCGGCACCCTGCCGGGCGGCGATTTTCCGGTGGACGGCGTTGCGGCGCTGGTGGCCGAGCTTCGCGGGCGGGCGCCCTTCCTGACCCAGCCGCACCTGGAGCGGCTGGTGCGCACCTACGGCACCCGCGCCCGCCGGATTCTCGACAACGCCGCGCGTCCGGAGGATCTGGGCCGCGACTTCGGCGCGACCCTGACCGAGGCGGAGGTCCGCTATCTGATGACGGAGGAATGGGCGGAGACCGCCGAGGACGTGCTGTGGCGCCGGACCAAGCTGGGGCTGCGGCTGGACGCCGCCCAGGCGCAGGTCCTCGACGCCTTCATGACCGAGGAGCGCAGCCGGAGGGAGAGGGCATCCGACGCCGCGGAATAGCGGGCGTGGAAAAACGGCGACAAGAACCATCTCAATAAAGAAAAAATGAATATTGGGGAGGAAGGCCGGTGGGCTTGGTTCTGGACAAGGTCAGCAGGCATGTCGGCGGCCACGTTCACCTCGAGAACGTATCGCTGAGCCTGGAGCGCGGGTCGCTGAACGTTCTGCTGGGGCCGACCCTGTCGGGCAAGACGTCGCTGATGCGGCTGATGGCCGGGCTGGACGTGCCCAGCGCCGGGCGCGTGCTGGTGGACGGGGTGGATGTGACCGGGCGGCACGTCCGCGAACGCTCCGTCGCCATGGTCTACCAGCAGTTCATCAACTACCCGTCCTTGACCGTCTACGAGAACATCGCCTCCCCCCTGCGGGTCGCCCGCCGGCCCAAGGACGAGATCGACCGCAAGGTGCGGGAGGCCGCCCGCCTGCTGAAGCTGGAGCCCTATCTGCGGCGCACGCCGCAGCAGCTCTCCGGCGGCCAGCAGCAGCGCACCGCCATCGCCCGCGCCCTGGTGAAGGAGGCGCAGCTCGTCCTGCTCGACGAGCCGCTGGCCAACCTGGACTACAAGCTGCGGGAGGAGCTGCGGGAGGAGCTGCCGAAGATCTTCGCCGCGACCGGCGCGGTCTTCGTCTACGCGACGACGGAGCCGGCCGAGGCGCTGCTGCTCCGCGGCAACACGGCGACTTTGTGGGAAGGGCGGCTGGCGCAGTTCGGCCGCACGCCGGACGTCTACCGCCGCCCGGCCAACCTGACCAGCGCGCGGGTCTTCTCCGACCCCCCGCTCAACACCATGCAGGTGCACAAGCGCGGTCCGCAGATCGTGCTGGCGACGGGGGAGCACGGGCCGGCGCGCGGCGTTCTGGCGGAGCTGCCGGACGACGACTATACCATCGCCTTCCGCGCCGACCACCTGCATCTGACGCGGCCCCACGCCGACGCCGTGGCCCTGCGCGGCGTGGTGGCGGTCAGCGAGATCACCGGTTCGGAGAGCTTCGTCCACATCGACCTGCCCCGCACCGATGGCGGGGCGGACCGCTGGGTCGCCGTCACGCGCGGCGTTCTGGAGGTCGAGCCGGGCGAGCGGATCGAGTGCTTCATCGACCCGCGGCGGCTGTTCGTGTTCGGCCATGACGGGCGGCTGGCCGCGGCGCCGCCGCTGGTCATGGCGGCGTGACGGGAGGGCGGACGGCATGGCGCGCATCGACCTTCAATCCCTCGGCCACAGCTACACCCCCAACCCGAAGAGCGACGACGACTACGCGCTGAAGCCGATGACCCATGTGTGGGAGCAGGGCGGGGCCTACGCGCTGCTCGGGCCGTCCGGCTGCGGCAAGACCACGCTGCTGAACATCATCTCCGGCCTGCTGACGCCCAGCGAGGGGCGGGTGCTGTTCGACGGCAAGGACGTGACGGCGCTGCCGACCGAGGCGCGCAACATCGCCCAGGTCTTCCAGTTCCCCGTCGTCTACGACACCATGACGGTCTATGAGAACCTCGCCTTCCCGCTGCGCAACCGCGGCCTGCGCGGGGCGCCGCTCGACGCGCGGGTGCGGGAGATCGCCGGGCTGCTCGACCTGACGGCGGACCTGAACCGGCGCGGGCGGAACCTGACCGCCGACGCCAAGCAGAAGATCTCGCTGGGGCGCGGGCTGGTCCGCCCGGACGTGGCGGCCATCCTGTTCGACGAGCCGCTGACCGTCATCGACCCGCATCTGAAATGGGAGCTGCGGTCGAAGCTGAAGGCGCTGCACCGCGCGCTCGACCTGACGATGATCTACGTGACCCACGACCAGACGGAGGCGTTGACCTTCGCCGACAAGGTGGTGGTGATGCATGACGGGCGCGTCGTCCAGGTGGGCCGCCCGCAGGAACTGTTCGAACGGCCCGCCCACGTCTTCGTCGGCCATTTCATCGGATCGCCGGGCATGAACGTCCTGCCGGCCGAGGTGTCGGGCCGCGCGGCGCGGGTCGGCGGGCACGTCATCGCGCTGCGCCGCGGCTATCCGGCCCTGAACGGTGGGGCGAAGATCGAAATCGGCGTGCGGCCGGAGTTCGCCACGCTGGCGCCCGCCGGGGCCGGCGGCGTGCCGGTGCGGGTGCGCCGGCTGGACGATCTGGGGCGCACGCGCATCGCCCGGGTGGAGCTGTCGGGGCTGCCGATGGCGGCGACGGTGCCGGAGGATCTGACGCTGGCGGGGGACGAGGCGTCGCTGCTGCTCGACCCCGCCATGGTGCATGTCTACGCGGACGGAACGCTGGTGGAAGGGGAGGCGGCGTGATGGACAAGCCCGTCAACCAGGGGGCATGGCTGCTGGTCCTGCCGGTTCTGCTGATCGTCGCCTTCTCGGCCATCCTGCCGCTGATGACGGTGGTCAATTATTCAGTGCAGGATACCTTCGGAAACAACCAGTTCTTCTGGAACGGCATCGGCTGGTACCAGGAGCTTCTCGACCCCTCCACCGACCTCGGCGGGCGCTTCTTCGACGCGTTGTGGCGCAACCTACTGTTCTCGCTGCTGATCCTGCTGATCGAGGTGCCGCTGGGGATCGCCGTGGCGCTGAGCATGCCGCGCCACGGCTGGCGGGTGGCGGCGACGCTGGTGGTGCTGGCGCTGCCGCTGCTGATCCCGTGGAACGTCGTCGGCACCATCTGGCAGATCTTCGCCCGCGAGGACATCGGCCTGCTGGGCTGGGCGGTCAACCGGCTGGGCATCCCCTACAACTACACGGCGGACCCGCTGTCGGCCTGGGTGACCATCGTGGTGATGGACGTCTGGCACTGGACCTCGCTGGTGGCGCTGCTCTGCTACGCCGGCCTGCGCTCCATCCCCGACGCCTTCTACCAGGCGGCCAGGATCGACGGGGCGTCGCGCTGGGCGGTGTTCCGCAACATCCAGTTGCCCAAGATGCATCGGGTGCTGCTGATCGCCGTTCTGCTGCGCTTCATGGACAGCTTCATGATCTACACCGAGCCCTTCGTGGTGACCGGCGGCGGTCCCGGCAACTCGACCACCTTCGTGTCGATCGACCTCGTCAAGCTGGCGCTGGGGCAGTTCGACCTGGGCAAGGCCGCGGCCCTGTCCATCGTCTACAACCTGATCATCCTGGCGGTCTGCTGGGTCTTCTACACCGTCATGACCCGCATGGACGCGCAACGGAACTAGCAAAGGAAACGGGCCATGCTGCGCGCACGGATCGTCCTCACGCTCTACATCCTGTTCCTGATGCTGCCGATCTACTGGCTCGTGAACATGAGCCTGAAGACGAACACCGAGATCGTCAGCGGCCTGACGCTGTGGCCCCACACCCTGACCTTCGAGAACTACCGGCGCATCTTCACCGATTCGTCCTGGTATTCGGGTTACCTGAATTCGCTGCAATATGTGGCGCTGAACACGGTGCTGTCGATCGCGCTGGCCCTGCCGGCGGCCTACGCCTTCTCGCGCTACCGCTTCGTCGGCGACAAGCATCTGTTCTTCTGGCTGCTGTCCAACCGCATGGCCCCGGCGGCGGTCTTCGCGCTGCCCTTCTTCAACCTCTATTCGGCCATCGGCCTGTTCGACACGCCGCTGGCCGTGGCGCTGGCCCACTGCCTGTTCAACGTGCCGCTGGCGGTGTGGATCCTGGAGGGCTTCATGTCCGGGGTACCGCGGGAGATCGACGAGACCGCCTATCTCGACGGCTACAGCTTTCCGCGTTTCTTCGTGAAGATCTTCATGCCGCTGGTTGCCAGCGGGATCGGCGTCACCGCCTTCTTCTGCTTCATGTTCAGTTGGGTCGAGCTGCTGCTGGCGCGCACGCTGACCTCGGTGGACGCCAAGCCCATCGCGGCGACGATGACGCGCACCGTCTCGGCCTCCGGCATGGATTGGGGCCTGCTGGCGGCGGCGGGGGTGCTGACCATCCTGCCCGGCGCGCTGGTGATCTGGTTCGTGCGCAACTACATCGCCAAGGGCTTCGCCCTGGGCCGCGTCTGACGGGAGGGAGGACGCCGCCATGGACACTGTCACCGAACACCTCGCCTGGATGGCCTGGACCTGGCAGACCGGGGCCTTCTTCGCCGTCATCGCCGGGCTTCTGACCCTTCTGACCGTCCTGGCGCTCAACCGGCCGGAGGTGGCGCGCCCCGGCGTTCTTGGGATCACCACGACGCGCGGAGACCGGCTGTTCATCACGCTGCTCGGCAGCGCCTTCATCCACCTCGCCTGGCTGGGTCTGGTGGGGGATCAGGTGCAGTACGCGACCGCGCTTTCGCTTCTCTACGCCGCGGCGGTCTTCCGCTGGGTGTGACGGCCGGCCTGTGCCGGCCGGAACGGGCCTACAACAAGGAAACGGGAGGAACAATCGATGCGTGCCCTGTATCTCGCCTCCGCATCCGCGGCGGCGCTTCTTCTGTCATCGGCCCCGGCCTTCGCCGACATCGAGGCGGCCAAGCGCTGGATCGACAGCGAGTTCCAGCCTTCGACCCTGTCGAAGGAGGAGCAGCTGAAGGAAATGCAGTGGTTCATCGACGCCGCCAAGCCCTTCGCCGGCATGGAAATCAACGTCGTCTCCGAAACCATCACCACCCATGAGTACGAGGCCCGGACGCTCGCCAAGGCCTTCAGCGAGATCACCGGCATCAAGCTGCGCCACGACCTGATCCAGGAAGGCGACGTGGTCGAGAAGATCCAGACGCAGATGCAATCCGGCAAGAACATCTACGACGCCTGGATCAACGACAGCGACCTGATCGGCACCCATTTCCGCTACAAGCAGGTGGTTCCCCTCACCGACTGGATGGAGGGGGAGGGCAAGGACGTCACCCTGCCGACGCTGGACGTGAACGATTTCATCGGCAAGTCCTTCACCACGGCGCCGGACGGCAAGCTCTATCAGCTCCCCGACCAGCAATTCGCCAACCTCTACTGGTTCCGCTACGACTGGTTCACCAACCCGGACATCAAGGCGAAGTTCAAGGCCAAGTACGGCTACGATCTCGGCGTCCCGGTCAACTGGTCGGCCTACGAGGACATCGCCGAGTTCTTCACCAACGACGTGAAGGAGATCGACGGCGTCAAGGTCTACGGCCACATGGACTACGGCAAGAAGGACCCGTCTCTGGGCTGGCGCTTCACCGACGCGTGGCTGTCGATGGCCGGAAACGGCGACAAGGGCCTGCCCAACGGCAAGCCGGTCGACGAGTGGGGCATCCGCATGGAAGGCTGCCGCCCGGTCGGCTCCTCCATCGAGCGCGGCGGCGACACCAACGGCCCGGCCGCCGTCTACTCCGTCACCAAATACGTGGAGTGGCTGAAGAAATACGCGCCGCCGCAGGCCGCGGGCATGACCTTCTCCGAATCCGGCCCGGTGCCGGCCCAGGGCAACGTCGCGCAGCAGATGTTCTGGTACACCGCCTTCACCGCCGACATGGTGAAGGACGGCCTGCCGGTGGTGAACGCCGACGGCACGCCGAAATGGCGCATGGCCCCGTCGCCCAAGGGCGCCTACTGGAAGGACGGCATGAAGCTGGGCTACCAGGACGCCGGGTCGTGGACTCTGCTGAAATCCACCCCGGTGGACCGCCGCAAGGCGGCGTGGCTCTACGCCCAGTTCACCATGTCGAAGTCGGTCAGCCTGAAGAAGAGCCATGTCGGCCTGACCTTCATCCGGGAAAGCGACATCTGGGACAAGAGCTTCACCGAGCGCGCGCCGAAGTTGGGCGGGCTGGTCGAGTTCTACCGCTCCCCGGCGCGCGTGCAGTGGACGCCGACCGGCGTGAACGTGCCGGATTACCCGAAGCTGGCGCAGCTCTGGTGGCAGAACATCGGCGACGCCTCCTCCGGCGCCAAGACGCCGCAGGCGGCCATGGACGCTCTGGCCGCGGCCCAGGACTCCGTGATGGAGCGTCTGGAGCGGTCGGGCGTGCAGGGCGAATGCGGGCCGAAGCTGAACAAGAAGGAGTCGGCGGAGTTCTGGTTCGCCAAGGCCGAGAAGGACGGCACCACCGCGCCGCAGCGCAAGCTGTCCAACGAGAAGCCCAAGGGCGAGACGGTGGACTACGACCAGCTCATCAAGTCCTGGCCGGCCTCGCCGCCGAAGAAGGCCGCGATGGCGCAGTGATGCGATGACTTGAATCCCTCTCCCGTCCCGGGAGAGGGTGGCCCGAAGGGCCGGGTGAGGGTCGTTCGAGGATCAAGGTGCTGATTCTTGCCAGTACCCTCACCCTCCCACGCTGACGCGTGGGTCCCTCCCTCTCCCGGGACGGGAGAGGGGAAAGAAGAAAGACCATAGGAAAGACCATGTCCGAAGCCGGCCACGTCCTCGCCATCGATCAGGGCACCACCTCCACCCGCGCCATCGTCTTCGACCGGCGGGGCGTTCCCGCTGGGGTCGCCCGGCGCGAGTTCGCGCAGCATTACCCGAACGACGGCTGGGTGGAGCATGACCCGGAGGACATCTGGCGCGACACCGTGGCGGTGATCCGGGGCGCCGTGGACGAAGCCGGGCTGAGCGCGGCGGACATTGCGGCCATCGGCATCACCAACCAGCGCGAAACCACCGTCGTCTGGGACCGCCGCACCGGCGAGCCGGTGCACCGCGCCATCGTCTGGCAGGACCGCCGCACGTCCGACCTCTGCCGCAGGCTGGTCGAGGAGGGCTGCGGGCCGCTGGTGCGGCGCAAGACCGGTCTGCTGATCGACTCCTACTTCTCCGCCACCAAGATCGCCTGGATTCTCGACCATGTTCCCGGCGCGCGGGAGCGGGCGGAGAGGGGCGAGCTGTGCTTCGGCACCATCGACAGCTTCCTGCTGCACCGGCTGACCGGCGGCCGCGTGCACGCCACCGACGCGACCAACGCCTCGCGCAGCATGGTCTTCGACATCCACCGCCAGGACTGGGACGACGAACTGCTCGCCCTGTTCCGCATTCCCCGCGCCATGATGCCGGAGGTGCTGGACAGCAGCGCCGAGTTCGGCGCGACGGAGCCGGACCTGCTGGGCCGCGCCATCCCGATCACCGGCATCGCCGGCGACCAGCAGGCGGCGACCTTCGGGCAGGCCTGCTTCCAGCCGGGCATGGTGAAATCGACCTACGGCACCGGCTGCTTCGCCCTGCTGAACACCGGCGACGAGCCGGTGGAGTCGCGCTCCAACATGCTGACCACCGTCGCCTACCGGCTGGACGGGCGGACGACCTACGCGTTGGAAGGCTCCATCTTCATCGCCGGTGCCGCCATCAAGTGGCTGCGCGACGGGCTGGGGATCATCACCCACGCCTCGCAGACCGACGACATGGCGACCCGCGTTCCGGACAGTCATGGCGTCTATCTGGTGCCGGCCTTCGTGGGGCTGGGCGCCCCCCATTGGGACCCGGAGGCCCGCGCCGCCATCTTCGGCCTGACACTGGACGCCGGCCCGGCCCACATCGCCCGCGCCGCGTTGGAGGCCGTGGCCTACCAGACGCGCGACCTGCGCGACGCCATGGTTTCCGACTGGTCGGCCGCACACATGGCGACCTCCGACGCGCTGCGGGTGGACGGCGGCATGGCGGCGAACGACTGGCTGTGCCAGTTCCTGGCCGACGTGCTGGACCTGCCGGTGGAACGCCCGGCGGTGATCGAGACGACCGCGCTGGGCGCCGCCGGTCTGGCCGGGCTGAAGGCCGGAGTCTACCGCGATCAGGCGGCGCTGGCCGGCGCCTGGCGCTGCGACCGTCGGTTCGAGCCGCGGATGGACGCGGCCAAGCGCGCCCGCCTGTACAACGGCTGGCTGGACGCCGTGCGCCGCGTGCGCCGCGAACGCTGAGGGACAGGAACCATGACCGTGTTGGGCGAGGATCTGCGCGGCAAGCGCGTGCTGGTGACCGGCAGCAGCCGGGGCATCGGGGCGGCGGTGGGCACCGCCTTCGCCAGCCTGGGCGCGCGGGTGGCGCTTCATGGGTCGGGGGCGGGCGGCAATGACGCCGCGGCCCGGCTGGCGCTCGCCCTGTCGGCGGGCGGGACGGAGGTGTACGCCGTCAACGGCGACTTCCGCGACCCGCGCGCCGTGGAGTCGGCGGTGGACGCGGCGGTGCAGGCGCTGGGCGGGCTGGACATCCTCGTCAACAACGCTGGCACCATGGTCGGGCGGGTGCCGCTGGAGCGGATCGGCGACGACTTTCTGGACGAGGTGATCGACCTCAACCTGCGCTCGGTCGTCGTGGCCTGCCGGCGCGCCCTGCCGGCGCTGCGCGCCTCCGGGGGCGGGGCCATCGTCAACACCGTCTCCATCTCCGCCCGCACCGGGGGCAGCCCCGGCTCGTCGATCTACAGCGCGTCGAAGGCCTTCGTCTCGACCTTCACCCGGTCGCTGGCGGCGGAGCTGGCGCCGGACCGCATCCGCGTCAACGCCGTCTCGCCCGGCACCATCGACACCGACTTCCACCAGCGCTACTCCTCGCCGGAGAAGCTGGCGGCAACGGCGGCGCGCATCCCGCTGGGCCGGCTGGGCACGGCGGAGGACTGCGTCGGCGCCTATCTGTTCCTGGCGTCCGAAGCGCTCAGCGGCTACATCACCGGGCAGGTGATCGAGGTGAACGGCGGACAGCTCATGGCGTAAGCGGGGCGGGCGTGGGCGGCTCCGGTTGGCCAAGCCGGTCCAGGACGAAGCGCAGCCGCTCGGCCACCGGCGCCTTGGGCAGGGTGACCAGCTCGTACCCCAGCCCGCCGTAGGTCTCGACCATGGCGTCGTGAGTCGCCGCGGCTTCGGCCGGGGTCTGCCGGCGCTCGGCGTCCGGCGCGAAAATTTCCGGCCAGGGCGGCGCTATGAAGACGGTCCGGTGATAGCGGAAGCGGCGGGCCGCCCTTTCCAGATGCGCGGGCACCGGACGGTTCATCAGGCGCAGGTAGCCGATCACGTCCGGAATGCCGCGGTCGAAGAAGACCGTTCCCACCCGCTCCCGCGCGAGACGGAGGGAGCGCAGTTCCCAGCACAGCATCAATTCCGCGAAGGCCGACGGGTCGATCCAGGGCAGGGCCGGCCCGCCGATGGCTGTCTGGTCCTGAATGATCGCGCGGCCCGCCTCCAGGCTGTGGGCGTGGCCCTCGCGGGCGAGCGCGTCGATCAGGGTGCTCTTTCCGGAGCCCGGGCCACCCGTGATGACGACGAAGCGGCGCGCGTCTTCGCTCATGGGACGTCCTCCTGTGTTGTTGGTACAGTTGCCGTGGAAAGGACGAATCATGCCGCCCAAACGCCTCCTCGTCGTCGCCCACTGCCCGTCGCCCAACACACGGGCGCTTCTGGACGCGGTGCTGCGCGGGGCGCGGTCGCCGGAGGTGCAGGGGGTGGAGGTGGTGGCGAAGCCGCCGCTGGAGGCCGGGCCGGAGGACGTGCTGGAGTCGCAGGGCGTGATCCTCGGGACGACCGAGAATCTGGGCTATATGAGCGGGGCGCTCAAGGATTTCTTCGACCGCAGCTATTATCCCTGCCTGGAGCGCACGCAGGGGCTGCCCTACGCCCTGTTCGTCCGGGCGGGCCATGACGGGACGGGGACCTGCCGCGCCGTCGCCTCCATCACAACGGGGCTGCGCTGGCGTCCGGTGCAGGAGCCGCTGGTCTGCCGCGGCCCGTACCGCGACGATTTCGCCGCCTCCTGCGAAGAGCTTGGGC
The DNA here is from genome assembly GCF_040500525.1 of Azospirillum formosense. NCBI lineage: Bacteria > Pseudomonadati > Pseudomonadota > Alphaproteobacteria > Rhodospirillales > Azospirillaceae > Azospirillum > Azospirillum formosense. The sequence continues at coordinate 413,506 of NZ_CP159404.1, forward strand.
TGCTGATGGCCGCCGGGCTGGAGGCGGGAATTTTCTGACGGCCTATGCCCGGCGGGGTGGCATCTATCGGGAGTGCTATTGACGGCACCCCCCATTCATACAGTCTCCTACGTGCAACGAAACAGCGTCACGCCCGATGACGCGTGCATAAGGAGGGGCCGATGGAGAGCAGCAAGGGCCGGCCGGTCTGGCGCGGCGAGGTCAAGCAGGTCGGAACCATCACGGTCACCGACGACACGACCGGAAAAACCGTCAAGCTGCCGCTGCTGGAAGGCGAAACCGGCCCGCGCGCCATCGACGTGCGCAAGCTCTACGCCGAAACCGGCTATTTCACCTTCGACCCCGGCTTCACCTCCACGGCGAGCTGCGAGTCGGCGATCACCTACATCGACGGCGACGAGGGCATCCTCCTGCACCGCGGCTACGCCATCCAGGATCTGGCGGAGAATTGCGATTACCTGGAGGTCTGCCACCTGCTGCTGCGCGGCGAGTTGCCGAATCCGCAGCAGAAGGAGGAGTTCGAGCGCACCATCACCTACCACACCATGGTGCACGAGCAGTTGAGCCGCTTCTACAGCGGGTTCCGCCGCGACGCCCACCCCATGGCGGTGATGTGCGGCGTGACCGGCGCTCTGTCGGCCTTCTACCACGATTCCACCGACATCCTCGACCCGCGGCAGCGGATGATCGCCGCGCACCGGCTGATCGCCAAGATGCCGACGATGGCCGCCATGGCCTACAAATACTCGGTTGGCCAGCCCTTCATGTACCCGCGCAACGACCTCAGCTACGCGGAAAACTTCCTCTACATGACCTTCGGGACTCCGTGCGAGACCTGGAAGGTCGATCCGGTCCTGGCCCGCGCCATGGACAAGATCTTCATCCTGCACGCCGACCACGAGCAGAACGCCTCGACCTCCACGGTGCGGCTGGCCGGCTCGTCCCACGCCAACCCCTTCGCCTGCATCGCCTCGGGCATTGCGGCGCTGTGGGGCCCGGCGCACGGCGGCGCCAACGAGGCCGTGCTGCTGATGCTGGAGCAGATCGGCTCGGTCGAGCGCATCCCCGAATTCATCAAGCGGGCCAAGGACAAGAACGATCCCTTCCGCCTGATGGGCTTCGGCCACCGGGTCTACAAGAACTACGACCCGCGCGCCAAGATCATGCGCCAGACCTGTTACGAGGTTCTGGACGTGCTGGGCATCAAGGACGAGCCGCACCTCGCCATCGCCATGGAGCTGGAGAAGATCGCGCTGGAGGACAGCTACTTCGTCGAGAAGAAGCTCTATCCCAACGTCGACTTCTATTCCGGCATCATCCTGAAGGCGATGGGCTTCCCGACCAGCATGTTCACCGTGCTGTTCGCTCTCGCCCGCACCGTCGGCTGGATTTCCCAGTGGCAGGAAATGATCGAGGACCCGCAGCAGAAGATCGGTCGTCCCCGCCAGCTCTACACCGGCAACCCCGGCCGCCCCTTCGTTCCGCTGAACAAGCGCGGCTGACGGAACGCCGGACCCTTACCCCACGGCGATGCGGTAGCTCAGCTCCCGCATCGCTCCGGGGGCGAGATGCAGAAGCCCCGGCTTGTCCGCGAACTCCCCGTCGAAGTCCGCCGGGGAGGCGTGGCCGTGCCAGGGCTCGATGCACAGGAAGGGGGCGCCGGTCGGCTTCGACCAAATGCCCAGCTCCTGGAAGCCCTCCCAGGAGACGGTGAGGACCGGCGTGCCGGGTGCGCCGTAGAGGACGGAGCGGCTGGCCGGTCGGTCGAGAATCACCGCGTCCCGCGCGAACAGCCCCTCAGTCAGCGGCAGGCGGCGGCCCTCGACGGGGGTCGGCTCCGGCTGCGGCGCCAGCAGGCCGCCATCGACGCGGCGGATCGGGGCGGGCTCGTCGGTTTCGAACAGAAGCTCGTGCGCCTCCTTCGGCACGCCCTCCCGCAACGGCCAGAGGAAGGCCGGATGCACGCCGAGCGAGGCGGGCAGCGCCTCGTCGCCCGGATTGGTGATGCGGTGGGTGATGGTCAGCCCTTCCGCGTCCAGATCGAAGATCAGCTCCAGCTTGAAGGCGAAGGGATAGAGCGCGCGGGTCTGCGCGTCGTCGGACAGCGACAGGCGGCAGCGGGTGGCGGTGCGCTCTTCCCAGGCGAAGCGGCGGTCGCGGGCGAAGCCGTGCTGCGTCATGCGGTGGGTCCGTCCCCGGTGGCGCAGCGTGTCGTCCTTCAGCCGCCCGACGATGGGAAACAGCACCGGCGCGTGGCGCGGCCACTCCGGACCGGCCTGCCAGAGCAGTTCCCGCCCGTCGAGGGTCAGGGAGCACAGTTCCGCCCCATCGGCCTTGATCGCAGCGCCGAGGCGCCCGTTGCTGAGCGTGTGCCGGTCCATGAAACGAGGTCCTTCCTGGAGATCAGTGGGGCGGATAGACCGCGGTGATGCCTTCGATGATCGTCTGGGCGGCCAGCGCCGCCAGGACGATGCCCAGCACGCGGCTGACCGTGTGGATCACCGTGCGGCCGAGCAGCTTGTTCACCAGATCGGCGACGACCAGCAGCGCCATGACGCTGCCCACGGCGACCGCGGCGGCGCCCAGCACCATGCCCTGGCCGCCCAGCGTCGCGCCGTAGCGGTCCATCAGAAGCAGGGTCGAGGTGATGGCCCCCGGCCCGGCGATCAGCGGGATCGCCAGCGGGAAGACCGCCAGGTCGTGGGCCTCCTCCTCCGTCCGGGCGTCGTCGGCGGTGCGCTCCTTCCGTTCGGCCCGGCGCTGGAACAGCATTTCGAAGGCGATCCAGAACAGCAGAGCGCCGCCGGCGATGCGGAAGGCCGGCATGCCGATGGACAGGGCGTTCAGCACCAGTTCGCCGAGATAGGCGAAGAAGACGATGATGGCGAAGCTGATCAGCGGACCGCGCAAGGCGATGGTGCGCTTGCGCCGGCTGTCGAAGCCGCGGGTGAGGCCGAGATAGATCGGAACCAGCCCGATCGGATCGACCACCACGAGAAACACCACGAGCGCGCTGATGAAATCTTCCACGGACGGAACCCCGGACGGCATGACCCTTGTCGGCCGATCCTCTGTTAGCAAAGCCGCCGCGGCCGGCCAAGGGGAGGCTCGTCGAAAAACGCTGATTGCGGACCGCAATCCATGCTGGCGCATGGCGTGGCCGTGGTTATAATCGCTTCACAATTCAAATTTTCTCTCCTCCCGGAGCACAGGCGTTGAGCAAGACCGTAATCGTCGTGGACGACAGCAAGCTGTCCCGCATGCATGTCCGCGGCATAATACTTCGGAACAAGCCGGATTGGACGGTCATCGAAGCGGCGAACAGCGCTGAACTTTATGGAAAACTGGACGAAGGTGATATCCATATCGCCATAATCGATTTCAATATGCCCGGCGACAACGGCCTGGAGGCCGCCGCCCGCCTGCTGCAGGCGAAGCCGGACATCCGCGTCGCCATCATCACGGCCAACGCCCAGGATTCGGTGGTGTCCGGCATCCGCGCGCTGGGCGCCGCCTTCATGCCCAAGCCGTTGGACGAGGAGCAGATGGCCCGCTTCCTGAACGCCGCCAGCCTGCCGCGCCGCCCGTCGTCCAACGATTCGCCGTCCAACGATTCGCCGTCCAACGGTTCATCAGCAAACGACGCGTCCAGCGGGGGCGCCGGTTGACCGGCATGGTCCGGCCGGCGCCCCCGCTGGACCCGATTCCCATGAGGCTTGAGCTGGACGATCTGGAACGCGACGCGCTGACGGAGCTGGGAAACATCGGCGTCGGCCGGGCGTCCACGGCGCTCAGCCGGATGATCGGCGGGCCGGTGGAACTCTCCGTGCCGATGGTCAGCCTCGTCCCCGGCGACCGCGTCTCAGGCCTGCTTCGGTCGGCGCTGCCGGGGCCGCTGATCGCGGTGACGGAGTGCCTGTCCGGCGCCTTTCTCGGTTCGGCCATCCTGCTGATGCCGGAGCGCAGCGGCCTGCCGCTGGCCGCCGCGGCCCTGCCGCCCGGCGTCCCCAAGGAGGACGCGGCGGAGCTGGTGGAGGAGGCGCTGGCCGAGGTCGGCAACATTGTGCTGAACAGCTGCCTGTCCTCCATGGGGAACCTGCTGGGCGTCGCGATCGGCACCACCCTGCCGCAGGTTTTGCGCGGGGCGGGGGACGACCTTCTGGAACGCTGCGGCGTCGCCCTGACGGCGGAGGCGCAGGCGATCCTGTTCCACGTCACCTTCCGCACGCCGCCCCACGATGTCGAGGGAACCGTCGTCCTGGCGCTCGACGCCGGGTCTGCGGCGGAGCTTAAGGCGGCCATCGGGCGCTACATCGGCCGGGTGCTCGCCTGAGGGCGGGCGGCCACCGGCAATCAACACACGCCAGTCAACAAGAGCCCCCGACACAGAAGCACGGGCTCACGGGGCAAGGGGTTTGGATCATGGCCTTGGTCAAGAAGAAGCGGATCGACACGGCGAGCGCCTCCCGCAACGCGGACGGCGGCGAGGACGCGACGGTGCTTCCCAACGACGCCGCTCTGCCCGGTCCGCCCGACAGCGCCCTCTCGACCCGCCGCGCGGCGGAGGTCCGGCGGCGCACCCGCGCCGGGAACCGGCGGCGCAAGGCGGCGGAGGGCATCGCCGCCGCGTCGAACGAGCTTGCCAGCGGCGTGACCCAGGCCGCCGCCGCCGCCGAGGAGCTGCGCAAGGCGATGGAGCAGGTCGCCGCCGGCGCTGAGGAGGCGGCCAGCGCCACCCAGCAGTCGCAGCGGATGATCGACCGCAGCGCCGTCCTGATCGGGCGCGCGCGCGGCAACGCCGAATCCTCGCTGGCGCGGATCGAGGCGCTGCAGACGCTGATGAAGGACGTCAGCGCCCAGATTCTCAGCTCCGTCGATGGGCTGGTCCGCGCCGCCACGCGGCAGGAGGCCGCGGTCGGGCTGGTCCGCGACCTGGAGCGGCAGGCGGCGGAGATCGGCACCATCGTCGAGGGGGTGGCGGTCATGGCCGACCAGACCAACCTCCTGGCCCTGAACGCCGCCATCGAGGCCGCCCGCGCGGGCGACGCCGGGCGCGGCTTCGCCGTGGTGGCCGACGAGGTGCAGGCCCTGGCCGAGCGCTCCGAACGCTCCGCCAACGAGATCAACCGCATGGTCGTCCAGATCCAGGAAGCGGTCGGCGCCATCGCCGAGAGCATCGTGGCCGGCGCCGACGCCTCCAAGGCCGAGGTGGAGCGGGGCCGCCAGATCGCCACCCAGCTCGACCGGGTGCGCGACGGCATGGGGGACATCGCCCGCGGCGCCCAGGAGACCATCAAGGCCGCGCTGGAGGCTGATTCCGCCGGGCGGGAGGCGCAGCGCGGCGCCGAGAGCGTCGCCTCCGCCGCGGAGGAGCAGGCGGCGGCGAGCGAGGAGGCGCTGAAGACCGTCGGCGAGCAGGCCAAGGCGCTGGCCCAGAGCGAGCAGGCCGCCGGCCAGCTGTCCGATCTGGCCGACGAGCTGACCGACAGCACCGACGTCCATCGCGCCGCCGGGGATCTCGCGTCGGCCGCCGAGCAGCTGTCCGCCGCCATCGAGGAGATCAACCGCGCCGCCGCCCAGATCATGGCGGCGATCACCCAGATTTCCCGGGGAGCCCAGGCCCAGGGTGCGGCGACCCACCAGTCCAGCAGCGCCATCGCCGAGATCGAGGCCAGCGCCAAGCTCGGCCACAGCCGCGCCGAGGAGGCGCTTCAGCGCTGCGTCGGTCTGGAGGCGCTGCTGTCCGAGACGCAGGACATGGTCGGCGCCCTGACCATCGGGGTGGGGGAGGCGGTGGCCGCCAGCCGCCGCACCGTGGAGCGGATCGGCGCCATGGAGCAGATCGGGCGGCGCATCGACAAGGTGGTCGACGCCATATCCATCATCGCCATCCAGACCGGCATGCTGGCGGTCAGCGGCTCCATCGAGGCGGCGCGGGCCGGCGAGTTCGGGCGCGGCTTCACCGTCGTCAGCAACGACATCCGCAACCTCGCCCGCGACAGCTCGGAGAATGTCGAGCGGGTGAAGGACATCGTCTACGCGATCCAGGACCAGATCGGGCGCGTGCGCCGCGACATCGAGGACATCGGCGGCGAGACGGCGCGCCAGTCCCTGCGCCACCAGGAATTCGCCGGAAGCCTCGCCGCCGCCATCGCCGACCTGCGGACCGTGACCTTGGGCAGCCGCGAGATCGTCGAGAACGCCGGCGAGGTGCAGCGCGCCGTGGCGGAGGCGCAGAAGGGCGTGGAGCAGGTCGCCGCCGCGGCCAACCAGGCCAACCGCTCCGCCAACGAGGCGGCCAAGGCCGCGCGGGAGCAGGCCAAGGGCGCGGAGGAGCTGGCCGCCGCCATCGAGGAGATCGCCGCCATGGCCGAAGAACTGCAAGGGGCCGGCTGACCGGCCGGCGGGGAGACGACCGATGGCCGCGATCATCCGCCGCGACGGCGTGCGTTCCTTCGTCCTTTTCACGGTCGGCGGCATGGAGCTGGCCCTGCCGCTCGACAGCGTGCTGGAGATCCTGCGCCCGCCCGCGCTGGTGCCCATTCCGCTGGGCCCGCCCAGCCTGGAAGGGCTGGCCCGGAGGCGCGGCGCCGTCCTGCCGGTCATCGGGCTGCGCCGGGTCCTGGGCCTCTCCGGAGCCGGGGCCGGGGAGGGCGGAGCGGATCGTAGGGAGGCGAAGGCGGCGCGGCTGCTGATCCTCCGTCACAACGGCCAGCCGGTCGGCCTGCTGGTGGACCGCGTGTCGGGCCTGTCCGCCGTGGACGACGACCGCATCGCCGACTCCGGGACGGCGCCCGATCCGTCCATCGACGCCGATCTTCTGGCCGGAGCGATCCTGGCCGGAGACGGGGCTGCGGGGGACGGCGCGCTGATTCTCGACCCGGGGCCGCTGATCGAGCGCCAATTCGCCGATCTGGGGCGGGGGCCGGCGGGCATCGGCGACTTCAGCGCGGCGCCCCAGCCGAAGACGGCCGCGGCGGTCCGCCAGGACGAGGAACAACTCGTCGTCCTCACCGTTGCGGAGCAGGAGTTCGCGCTGCCGGTGGCGGCGGTGCGGGAGATCGTTCCAATTCCGGAAACGGTGACCCGCGTCCCCCGCGCCCGCGCCCATCTTCTGGGCATGATGACGCTGCGCGACGCGCTGCTTCCTCTGGTCGGGCTGCGTGAGCTGTTCGGGCTCGACGCCCGGAAGGGGATGGACCGCGGCAAGGTTGCCGTCCTGCGCACGGCGGAGGGCTTGGTCGGCGTGGCGGTGGAGGATGTGCGGGAAATCCTGCGCGTTCCCCGAGAACGGATCGATCCGGTGCCGCCGCTGATGGCGCGGGAGCCGGAGTTCGAGGACATGGACGGCATCGCGCGGCTGGACGCCGGCGCGCGGCTGATCCCGGTCCTGTCGGCGGAACGGCTGTTCCGCCATGGCGCGGGCAATGGCGCCGGGCTGGGCGTTTCCGGTCAGGGGCGCGAAGGGGAGGTGGGCGTGGCGAGGGATGCGGAGGCGGAGCGGGCGGAGGCCTTCGTGGTGTTCCGGTTGGCCGGGGCGGACTATGGCCTGCCGGTCGCGGCGGTGCAGGAGGTGCTGCGCCAGCCCGACGCCGTCACCCCGCTGCCCAACGCGCCGGACTTCGTCAGCGGCGTGACGACCCTGCGCGGCGCCGTACTGCCGCTGGTCGCGCTGCGCCGCCTGCTGCGCCTGCCGGAAGGGCGCGGGGGCGCGGAGGAGCGGGGCCGCGTGGTGGTGATCGCGGCGGGGGCGGCCCGCGCCGGGCTGCTGGTGGACGGCATGGCCGGGATCGTCCGCCTTCCGGACGACGCCATCGGGCCGGCCCCCGTCGTGTCGCAGGCGCAGCATCGGCTGATCCGCCGCATCGGCGCGCTGGAGCGCGCCGGGGAACGGCGGATGATCCTGTTGATGGACCCGGCGGAGCTGCTGGACATGGACCAGCTCGCCGACCTCCTGGCCACCGTCTGATCGGAAGTGGTCCTGTCATGGTGAAGGTCCTGGTCGTCGATGATTCGGCGCTGATGCGGCGGCGCATCGCCGAGATCCTCTCGTCCGCCGGCTTCGAGGTGGAAACCGCCGCCGACGGGGCGGAGGCACTGGAACGGCTGCCCGGTTTCGATCCGGATGTGGTGACCCTGGATGTCACGATGCCCGGCATGGACGGCCTCGCCTGCCTGAAGCGCATCATGATCGAGCATCCGAAGCCGGTGGTGATGGTGTCCGCCCTGACCGCGGACGGGGCGGAGGTGACCCTGGAGGCCCTGCGCCTGGGGGCGGTGGAGGCGGTGCGCAAGCCGACGGGGGTCGGGGCCATCGCCGGCATCGCCGAGGAACTGGTCGCCACCGTGCGCGCTGCCGCCGCGTCGCGCCCGCGTCGGGTGCTGGGGCTGCGGGAACGGTTGCGCCGGGCGCGCGAGCGCATCGTCGGCGAGGATTTCCTGGCCGACGCCCCCCTGCCGAAGGCGCGGACCGCGGCGGACATCGCCGGTGACGGCAACGACGAACCGGGCGAGGGGCTGGTGATGATCGGCGTGTCGACCGGCGGTCCGCGCACGCTGGAGGACATCCTGCCGCTCCTGCCGGCGGATTTTCCCTGGCCGGTGGTGGTGGTCCAGCACATGCCCGCCAGCTTCACCGGGCCGCTGGCCCGCCGCCTCGACACCATTTCCGCGGTGACCGTGGTGGAGGCCGCGGCGGCGACGCCGCTCCAGCCGGGGATGGCCTGCATCGCGCGCGGCGGCGCCGATCTTCAGATCGTCCGGCGCGGCGGGCGGCTCTGCGCCCAGCCCGTTCCGATGGACGAGCGGCGGAACTGGCACCCCAACGTCGACCGTCTCGTCGAGAGCGCCTTGCGCGCCGTGGCACCGTCGCGGCTGATCGGCGTTCTCCTAACGGGCATGGGGTCGGATGGCGCGGTCTCGATGACGGAACTGCGCCGCCAGGGCGGCCGGACGATCGCGGAGGCCGAGTCCAGCGCCGTCGTGTTCGGCATGCCGCAGGAGCTGATCCGCCGCGGCGGCGCCGACACGGTGCTGCCGTCCGACCGGGTGGCCCAGCAGGTGACGCGGTGGGTGATGGCCGGCGGGTGACGGCCGATGAGTGACGGCCGATGGGTGACAGGATGAACGCGACAGGCGTGGAGGCGGCGGCATGGCCCTGGTGAAGGCCCGGAAGATCGATGGAGCGAAGCCGGCGGGCGCCGCGGAGGGCGGCGATCCGCTGGCATGGCTGGAGGAGGCCGATCCGGCCCGGCGCCGCCAGGCCGCCCACGCGCTCGGCGAGCGCCCCGACGCCGTGCCCGCCTTGTCCGCGCGGCTGACGCGCGAGCAGGACGCAAGCGTTCGCGAAACCCTTCTCACCGCGCTGGTCCGCATCGGCTCCGCGGCGGCCGCGGCGGCGCTGGTGCCCCATCTGGCGAGCGAGGATGTCGGGCTGCGCAATGGCGTGATCGAGAGCCTCCAGCAGATGCCCGCCGCCGTGGTGATGCCGGAGGTCGCCCCGCTGCTGACCGCCGCGGATTCGGACCTGCGCATCTTCGCGGCCCAGCTTGTCGGGAAGCTGCTCCATCCGGACCGGCTGGACCTGCTGGCCGGGGTGATCGATCGCGACCCGCACGTCAACGTCTGCCTGTCCGCGGTGGAGGCGTTGATGGAGAGCGGCGATCCGGCGGCCCTGCCGATCGTCGAGCGGCTGTCCGGACGCTTTCCGGACGATCCCTTCGTCGCCTTTTCCGTCGACGCGGCGCGCCGCCTGTTTTCCGGAGCCTGAATGACCCTGCCTTCGGACAAGGGGCCTTCTTCGGACAAGGGGGACGCCGCCGGCCTGAGCGCCGCGGATTACGACGCCTTCTGCCGGTTTCTGCGGGAACGCACCGGCCTGTCCTTCACCGAGGCCAAGCGCTACTTCGTCGACCGCCGCGTGTCGGAGCGGATGGCGGCGGTCGGCGTTGAGCATTTCCGACAATATCTGAACCTGCTGCGCTTCCAGGCGTCGGGCGAGGAACTGCAGCTTCTCGTCAACCGGATGACGGTGAACGAGACCTATTTCTTCCGCGAGCTGTACCAGCTCGATTGCCTGGTGAACGCCGCCCTGGACGAGGTGGTGAGCGGGCGCGCGCCGGGCAGCCGGGTGCGCATCTGGTCCGCCGGCTGCGCCACCGGAGAGGAGCCTTATTCCATCGCCATCACGCTGCTGGAGCGGTGGAGCCGGGTGGACGAATTCGAGATCGAACTTTACGCCTCCGACATCGACAGCCAGGTTCTGGCCCGGGCGCAGGAAGGCATCTACGAGGAACGGTCGCTCCAGGCGATGCCGCGCGACCTCGTCGCCAAATACTTCACCCGGCTGGACGACCGGAGCTGGCAAATCATGGAAGAGTTGCGGGACTCCATCGACTTCTCGCTGGTGAACATCGCCGACCCGCGGCAAATGGCGAATTTCCGTGGCATGGACGTCATCTTTTGCCGCAATCTGCTGATCTATTTCGACGATCTGGGGCGGCGCGAGGCGGCGTCGATGTTCTACGACGCGCTGTCGCCCAACGGGTTCATCTGCCTCGGCCATTCGGAGAGCATGAGCCGGATGTCCTCTCTCTTCGTGCCGCGCCGGTTCCCCGACGCAATCCTCTATCAGAAGCCCCAGAGTTAAGGGAGGCCGCCCGGTGACCGATCGACCCAATCCGCAACCCCGCGTCCTCGTCGTGGACGACGCCGTGACCGTGCGGGCCTACACCCGGCAGGTTCTGGAGGCCGACGGCTTTCTGGTCGACGAGGCGGTGAACGGGATCGACGGGCTGGAGCACGCGCTGGAATCCACGCCGGACCTGCTGATCGTGGACATCAACATGCAGAAGATGGACGGCTACACCATGCTGCGCCGCTTGCGGCAGGAACACACCCTGCGGGACGTGCCGGCGATCATGATCAGCACCGAGGCCAAGGACAGCGACCGCGAGAAGGCGCTGCTCGCCGGGGCCAACTGGTATTTCGTGAAGCCGGTGCGCCCCGCCGACCTCACCGCCGCGGCCCGCCTGCTGACCGGCCGCGAGGCCCGGTCATGAGCGCGCTGTTCGAGCAGTTCGTCCTGGAATCGCGGGAGCTGCTGGAGGCCGCGGGCGCAGCGCTGCTGCGGCTGGAGCGCGACCCGACCGACAAGGCCGCGGTCAACGATCTGTTCCGTGCGCTGCACACGCTGAAAGGTGCGACCGCGCTGTTCGACATGGCGCCCTTCACCCGCATGGTCCATGCCGGCGAGGACGCGCTGATGGCCGTGCGCGACGGGCGCGCCGCCATGACCGGCGATCTGGCCGATCGGCTTCTGGAGCTTCTCGACACCGGTGCCGCGTGGGTCGACGGGCTGGAACTCAGCCAATCCCTTCCCGACGATGCCGACACCCGCGCGCGGGCGCTGGAGGCCGGGCTCCGCGCCGCCCTCGGCGGGCCGTCGGAAACCATGGACGGCGGCGCGCCCGCCGGCTTCGCCTGGGTGGACGATTTGCCGGAGGCCGACCGGGCCAAGGCCGCCGGGCGCACCGTCACCGCCATCGCCTACGACCCCGCGGAGGACTGCTTCTTCGCCGGGGACGATCCGTTGGACCTGTGCCGCCGCATCCCCGATCTGCTGCTGCTGCGCATCGAGCCCGCCGGGGCGTGGCCGCCGCTGTCCGACTTCGACCCCTACCGCTGCGGCCTGCGCTTCCGCGCGCTGAGCGGCGCGCCGAAGGACGAGCTGACGCGCCTGTTCCGCGGCGTGCCCGATCAGGTGGCGCTCGCCACGGTGGCGATTCCCGCCCTGGTGGCCGGGACGGCCTCCCGCGCAACGCCGGCCAGCCTCGCGTCAGCCACCCCTGGAGCCAACCTCGGGGCGGCCAACCTCGCGACGGCCAACCTCGCGACGGCCATGCTGCGGGAACAGGCGCGCATCCTCGGCCTGCCCGGCAGCGACGAGGAGACGGCGGCCCGCCGGGCGGCGGTGTTGCGGGCGGCGCGCAACATCCTCGCCGCCGAGGGGCGGGGCGCCGAGGCGGCGGCCCTGGAGCGCGTCGCCGAAGAGCCTTCCGAAGATCCCGTGCGTGCGCTCATCCGCTGCCTCGAGTCCCTGGCGGACGGCCCGGCCGCTGTGACGCCCGCGTCACCCGCCGTTCCGGCAAGCCCGGCGCGGCGGGCGCTGCGGGTGGACGCGGAGCGCATGGACCGGCTGATGGCGCTCGTCGCCGAGCTGGTCGTCGCCAAGGGAAGCCTGCCGTACCTCGCCCGCGAGGCGCAGGAGGGGCGGAGCGCCGACGCGCTGGCCCAGGGCATCAAGGAAGCCCATGGCCGCATCGACTCCATCGTCGGCGACCTTCAGGACGCGGTGCTGCGGCTGCGGCTGCTGCCGCTGTCGCGCGTCTTCGACCCGCTGCCCCGGCTGGTCCGCGACACCGCGCGGCGGCTCGGCAAGCCGGTCGAGCTGCACCTCTCCGGCGGCGAGACGGAGGCGGACAAGGACATTCTCGACATCCTGGGCGAACCGTTGCTGCACCTCGTCCGCAACGCCCTGGACCATGGCGTCGAGACGCCGGAGCGCCGGCGCGCCGCCGGCAAGCCGGAGGTGGCTGCGCTCCGCGTCCAGGCCTTCCAGGACAGCGGCGGCGTGGTGGTGGAGGTTTCCGACGACGGGGCGGGCATCGACGCGGCGGCGGTGCGCCGCAAGGCGGTGTCTCAAGGCGCCTTGACCGCGGAACAGGCGGCGGCCCTGACCGAGGCCGAGGCGCTGCGCCTGATCTTCCTGCCGGGGCTCAGCACCTCGGACGGCGTGTCGGACCTGTCGGGCCGCGGGGTGGGAATGGACGCCGTGCGCGGCGCGGTGGAGCGGGCGGGCGGACGGGTGGAGGTCGCCTCGACCCCCGGTGTCGGAACGCGCTTCCGCCTCGTCCTGCCGCTGACGATGATGGTCACGCGGCTGGTGACGGTGGAGACGGCGGGCGCGCTGTACGGCTTTCCGGTCACTCTGGTCACCGGCATGCGGCGCGTGCCCCAGGCCGCGATCCGCCGGATGAAGCACGCGGAGAGCGTGGTCGTGCAGGACGCGGTGGTGCCGTTGCTGCGGTTGCGTCGCCTGCTCAACCTGCCGGAGGACGAGCGGAAGCGCGGCGGGGAGGCGGTGCTTCTGGTGGACCTCGGCGGGCAACCGGTGGCGCTGGTCGTGGACGCCTTCCGGGAGCGCGCCGAGGTGGTTCTGAAGCCGATGACCGGGCTGCTCGCCCGGCTGCGCGGCTACGCCGGCACGGCGGTGCTCGGCGACGGGCGCCTTCTGCTCGCCCTCAACCTGCGGGAGCTGCTGTGATGCCCATCCGTTTCGAGGAGCGAACCGCCCGATTCGAGGGGGCCTGCACCGTCGACGAAGCCATTCCGCTGGCCGAATGGCTGTGCGCCGTCGCGGAGCCCCGCCTGGACCTCGGCGGCTGCACCGCCCTGCACACGGCGCTGCTGCAGGTTCTGATGGCGGCGGGCAGGCCGATCGCGGTTCCGCCGGAGGACGCGTTCCTCAAGGGCTGGGTGATGCCGGTGCTGAGCGGGGCGCGGCCGGCTTGACGCGCCATGCGCAGGATGCCACATTTCTATCGGCATTTTGCGCAAGGAGGGTTCGATGCCCGGTTATGACATGGCCCTGGCGGACCGTCAGCGTTCCCTGACCGCCGTCCTCCTCGGGCTCGACCAGCCGCCCGCCGACGAGCTGGCGGTGGTGCGGATCGTGCGCAACCGCCTGCGCACCCAGGCGATCGGCGCGCTGCAGGCGGCGGGGCTGGACGCCAGGGTGCTGGGCCGGATCATTCCTCGCCGTACCCTGGAGCACCGCCGGCAGAAGGGCGAAGCGCTGTCGCTGGAGGAAAGCGAACGGGCCTACCGGGCGGCAAGCGTCCTGGCCTTGGCGGAGGCGGTGTTCGGCAACCGCGACAAGGCGCTGTCCTGGCTGAACGCGCCCAAGGAGCGGTTCGGCGGCGAGGCGGCGGTGGACTTGGTCGACACCGACGTCGGGGCGCGGCTGGTGGAGGATGCGTTGATCCAGATCGACGAGGGCTATTTCGCGTGATGCTCTGGCGCATCAGCAACCACGCCGACCTCCAGGGCATCGGCGGGTTGCGGGCGTCGGCCCGATGGCACAACCGGGGCCGGCCGGTGGTGTATCTGGCCGAATCCCCGCCGGGCGCGCTGATCGAGATCCTCGTCCATCTCGAGGTGTCGTCCCCGGCGCTTCTGCCGGACCGTTACCGGCTGCTCGGGGTCGAGGTGGGGGAGGGCGTGGCCACCCAGCCCTGTCCGCCGCTGCCGCCGGATTGGACCGCGAGGAGCGAGATCACCCGGGCCATCGGCGACTCGTGGCTGGCGCGGCGGGACTCGGCCCTGCTGCGGGTGCCGAGCGCCATCATGCCGAACGTCCACAACGTGCTGCTCAACCCCCTGCACCCGGACAGCGCGCGCCTCCGCATCGTCGAAGCGCTGGAGGTCCCCTTCGACCCGCGCCTGTTCCGCTAAAGCGGATTTTCATTCGCCTCGGACGCAGATGGCCTCTTTTGCCGGCCGGGCTTCGGCCCCATGCGCGGCCGGCACCGCCGTCGCGGTCCAGAGCGGACGGCATTCCGCTTCAGCCGCCGTGCGTCAGGAGAACAACTCCATGGTATCGGGAACCTTGGTGGGCGTCCGCCCGGCCAGGATGGCGCTGACCGCCTCGACCGCGGAGATCAGCGAGGTCTGCGAGAAGGGCTTGGGCAGGCAGCCCACCCCGTACTCGCGCGTCGGCTCCACCTCCTCGCGGTAGGAGGTGACGAACAGGCAGGGGATGCCCAGCGCGGTCATCCGGCGGGCCGCGTCGATGCCGCTGGAACCCTGGGCGAGATGGATGTCGACCAGCGCCAGGTCCGGCTTGACCTCCTCCGCCAGGATCAGCGCCTTTTCGCTGGTGGAGGCCGGCCCATGCACCTCGTGCCCGGCGGACTCCAGGTAGAAGCTCTGCTCCATGGCGATGAGGACCTCGTCCTCGACGAGAAGGATCTTCATCCGTTCCACTCCGCCGCGCTGTCTTCCAGTATGGGGCCGCGCGTTTCCGGCATGGTCAGCGCGATGCGGAAGGAGGCTCCCCGTTCGACCGGCATCAGCGTGACCGTCGCCCCGACCTGCCCGGTCAGGCTGGTGATCAACCGCATGCCCAGGCTGCGCGACCGGCGCATGTCGAACCCGGCGGGCAGGCCGGGACCCTGGTCGGTCACGGTCAGCGCCAGCAGGTCGTCGGTGCGGTCGAGCGACACCAGGACGTTGGCGGGCGAGGACCCGCGATGCTTGATGGCGTTGGTGATCAGCTCGTTGGCGATCAGCCCCAGCGGCGCCGCTTGGTCGATGGGCAGGTCGACGCGCTCGGCCCGCACCTCGATGGAGCCAAGCGTGTCGCCGCCCGACGCGCGGGACAGGTCGGTGCACAGCTCGTTCAGGTAGCTGCCGAACTCGATGGTCTGGAACTGCTCGGTCTGGTAGAGCCGGCTGTGCACCCGCGCGATGGCGTCGATGCGGCTGCGGGCGTCCTGGAAATGGACGCGCTCGGCGGCGCCCGGCAGGCTCATGGTTTGCAGAGTCAGCAGGCTGGAGACGAGCTGGAGGCTGTTCTTCACCCGGTGGTTCACCTCGCGCAGCAGCGTGGACTTCTGCCCGACCAGCTTGCGCAGCGCCGCCTCCATCGACTTGATCTCGGTGACGTCGATGTGCATCAGCACGGCGCCGCCGAAGGGGCCGGCGGCCATCGGCGCGGCAAGGCAGCGGTACCAGCGCGGCCCTTCGTCGGACAGGCCGGGATACTCGATGGACACCGGCGACCCGCCGCGCAGCAGGCCGCGCAGCCCCTCGATCAGCGCGTCGGCGTGCTCCGCCCCGCTGCGGGTGGCGGCGCAGGCTTCCAGATAGTCGTCGCCGATGGCCGACCCGTCGCCGAGGAAGCCGGCCTGCGGCCCGCTTTCCGCCCAGGCCTTGTTGACCGAGATGATGTGCCCGCCGTGGTCGAGAACGGCGATGTGGGCCGGCAGCGCGTCGAGCGTGGCCTTGGTCTGCTCGGCGAGCTGGCGCATGGCGAGCGCGTTGGCCTTCAGCTCCTCGCGGGTGCGGCGGCGTTCGGTGATGTCGCGCAGCACGCCGGTGATGAAGCTCCGCCCCTCCGATTCCCAGCGGGCGAGCGAAACCTCCAGGTCGATGCGGGTGCCGTCGCGCTTGCGCCCGATCAGCTCCACCGGGGCTGGGCGGCCGGTCGGATCGCGCTCCAGCAGGCCGGACCAGTCGGGGGAGCCTTCGGCGAGGAAGAGGCTGACATGCTGGCCGATCAGTTCGTTGGGCTGGAAACCGAATTGTCGGGCGGCGGCCCCGTTGGCCCATTGCACGACGCCGCGCGTGTCGGTGGTGACGATGGCGTCGGGGGCGGTGTCCACGATGGCGCGGTAGCGCGCGTCGCGCTGCTCGCGCAGGACCCGCTCGCGGTTGACCACCGCCGTGACGTCGGTCACCTGGATCAGGCAGTAGGAGGCGTTGGCGACGGTGAAGGGGCGGATCAGCACGTTGTGGACCATCCGCCGCCCATCGGGGCAGCGCAGCGGGAACAGCACCGGGTTCAGCGTGTGGGACAGGACGCTGGGCGCCCCGGTCTCCAGCACGTCGCGCACCGCGTTGTGCAGCCGCGTGTCGCGCAGCGACGGCAGGGCCTCCACCAGCTCCCGCCCGTGGATGTCGGGCTCGGCGGTGCCCGACGCCCTTTCCATCCAGCGGTTCCAGAACTGCACGCGGCCATGGCGGTCCAGCACGACGATGCCGGCGTCCATCGCGTCGAGAAGGCCGTCCAGCCAGGGCATGCGCTTAAACTCGGTCGGTTCCATCGGGCGTTCCGGAGGCGATGCGGTCGATGAATCCATGGATCAGTCCCTTCAGCGACTCCAGGGACGACAGTCCCATGAGCAACGCGATGTAGCCGCGGATGCTCCGGCTGCGGATCAGGAAGTCGATGTAGAGGAACATCACCAGCTCGTCGGGGTTGGGCCCGTTGCTTTGGAAGATGCGGTCGCTGTCGCCGCGCAACACGCTGGGCAGCGAGATGTCCAGGTTGTCCTTCAGCGTGTTGGCCATGACGACCAAGCAGCCGTTGAGGATGATGTTGCCGATCTCGGCGAGCGCGTCCTGCTCCAGATCGACGATTTCTTCCAGGCTCAGCTCGCTGCCGAGGACGGCGCGGGCCAGTTCCAGGCTGTTGGTCTCGGGGAAGATCAACAGGGCGCGGCCGGAAAACGACCCGTCGAAACGCTGCTCGACCGCGACGAGGCTCAATTTCTCGCGCGCGGCCAGGAGGCCGGCGGCGTCGTTGCGGCTGACGATCTCGATGGAGGGAACGGACAGCAGGACCTGATCGGCGACCATGCGGCTGAGGTTGGTCGCGGCACGGCCGACGCCCATGTTCACCAGCTCGGTCAGCGCGTCGCGCTCGAGGTCGCTCAGATCAACCATGCACCGACGCTCCCGTCTCCATGGACGCGCCGCGGCATCGGCGCCCCCGGGCACAGTGCGACAGGAACGCCGTGAAAGTCTCCCCCGTCAACGGCATAGGCCAAATTGGGAGTGCTCTAGGCAATTCAGCAACAAGGTGCTGTCGATCCAACAATTGGTCCCTTCCATTGATCGCGGCCCGAATAAAGGGGCCGCCTGTACTGTGATCCGGTGCGACGCTCTGCCGCTCCTTGCTGCGGGTCAGGCCGCCAGCCGGCGGACGAGACCCCGGAGAAAATCCTCGCAGGCCGTGACCTGGGCGACGTCGATGTATTCGTTGGGCTGATGCGCCTGATCGATGGAGCCGGGTCCGCAGAGCACGGTGGACAGGCCAGCCCCCTGGAACTGGCCGGCCTCCGCCGCGAAGGAGACCATGCCGGTGTCGTTGCGCCCGGTCAGGGCGTGGCAGAGCTGGGCCGCCGGCCCGTCCGGCTCCGGCGCCAACCCGGGGACGCCGGCGAGCTGCTCGGTGCGGATGTCGCAGTCCGGGCTGATCCGGCGCATGGCGGCGCGCAGCCGCTCGCACTCCGCCTCGAAGCGGTCGCGGTAGCGCGTCCAGTCGTCGCCGGGCAGCGGGCGGATGTCCCAGACGAAGGAGCAGTGGCGGGCGGTGATGTTGGCCGCCGTGCCGCCCTCGATGGTGCCGACCTGCAGGGTGGTGAAGGGCGGGTCGAAGCCGCATGCGGGGTCCGCGGCGGCGGCGTTCTCCGCCGCCATGTCGCCCACCAGGGTGACGAGCCGCGCCGCGGTCATCACGGCGCTGACCCCGCGGTCGATCTGGGACGAATGGACCTCGTGCCCGGTGACCGTGGTGCGCAGGACGTAGCAGCCCTTGTGGGCCAGAACGACCCCCATCGAGGTCGGCTCGCCGACGATGACGGCGCCGGGGCGCGGCAACTCTTCGGCGATGCGGGCGATCATGGCCGGGGCGCCGATGCAGCCGACCTCCTCGTCGTAGGACAGCGCCAGATGCAGCGGCCGCTTCAGTCCGGCCGACAGGATCTCCGGCAGCAGGGCCAGCGCCACCGCGGGAAAGCTCTTCATGTCGGCGGTGCCGCGCCCGTAGAGGCGCCCGTCGCGCTCGACCAGGGTGAAGGGATCGGTATCCCAGGGCTGCCCGTCCACCGGGACGACGTCGGTGTGGGCCGACAGCACCACGCCACCCTCGACCATCGGGCCGATGGTGGCGAACAGGTTCGCCTTGGCGCCGTCCGGGCTGGGCACCAGCCGGCTTTCCACGCCGTATCCGGCGAGATGGTCCCGAACCCAGTCGATCAGCGCCATGTTGGAGCGGCGCGAAACCGTATCGAAACCGACCAGACGGGCGATCATCGCCTTGGAGACGTCTTGCACCCTTGCGATCCAATCTGCGGGACGGCGGAGCCGATCCCGCGCTTGTGATAATCTTTAGCAGTCAGACACTGGCCCTTGCATCCTACGATGTCAAATGAGTCGTCCGGATTACGCGGGCATAGCGGCCAACGGCCAATGCCGGTTGTCCGGTTTTCCCGCATTCGGGGTGCCGTCCAACCGGTTGTGCATTGGGACCGCTCGGACCCGGCCGCGGCCGGGCGGACGC
Source organism: Azospirillum formosense (assembly GCF_040500525.1). Classification (NCBI taxonomy): domain Bacteria; kingdom Pseudomonadati; phylum Pseudomonadota; class Alphaproteobacteria; order Rhodospirillales; family Azospirillaceae; genus Azospirillum; species Azospirillum formosense. Next base: position 432,632 of record NZ_CP159404.1, read on the forward strand.
TGCGGGCGCGGTCAGGCCGCCGACCAGACCTTCTCGGTCAGGATCGTACGCACCAGCGTCAGCGCGCTCTCGGCGCTCTCGCGCCCGTCGAGCTTCGCCGCCACCGCCTCGATCTGGGCCGGCGGCAGGGTGGCGCGCAGGCGGCGCACCGTGTCGGTCAGGTGCTTCTTGGCGAAGCGCGCCTGATTTCCGCGCTCCGACAAGTCCTGGAAGGCCAGCCGCCGGGTGGTCGCGTCGCGCCCGGCGCTGGCCGCCGTCGCCCGCTCCGCCGCCGCGGCAAGCTCGTTGGAGGATTGGAGGTAATTGCTGATGGCTTCGGTCAGGATACGGTTGGCTTGAAGCATGGGATCAAGGGGCATGCGCTGAACTCTTTGCCTTCCGTGACGGCTCCGGGCCGCAAACGGCCCCCTGCCAAGACGTTTCACCCGAAGTTACTTGGGGCGGCCGCTCCGCTTCAACCCGGCGAAGGGTTCTATGCGGACCGCAATCCGGAGCAGCTCTGGCACCTTGGGAGCGGTACCACCCCATGGTCTATCACCGTCCGCTGGCTGTCGAGGCCGGCCAAGCAATGGGCCTATGAATTTCCTATGAACTAAGGCACGCTTTCTTTGTGTACGTTTATCGTCACATAAACCGGGCACTAAAACGGGAACCCACGGGCGCAGGACGCCGTTTTCCTCGAGCGTCGATGTTTCTGCGGCCATGCCCACTTGGACCAAGCCCATTTGGAGACGGAAGAATGCAAGGCGATCGTGAGGACCGCATCCGCCACCGCGCCTATGAGATCTGGGAGCGCGACGGGCGACCGGAGGGACGGGGGGAAGAACATTGGGCGCAGGCCTGCGCCGAGATCGAAGCCGAGGACCGGACGGTGACCGCGGCGGAGCCGGCAGCCATGGTCGCGGCCGTCAAGGACGCCGCCACGGGGGCCGTGAAGAAGGCGGTCCGCCGGACCAAGACGGCGGCGACCGAACTGCTGGGCGTCGGCTTGAACGCCGTGGTCGATGTGGTCGAGGAGGCCGTCGCGCCCAAGAAGACGCGCGCCCGCAAGGACAAGGCCGAACCGGTGGCCGCGAACGAATCCTCCGCCGAAACCCCGGTCGCGGTTCCGGTTCCGGCGGCCCCGAAGCCGGCGAAGACGCCCCGCGCCAAGGCCCTGAAGGCTGAACCGGTAAAGGCTGAACCGGTGAAGGCGGAAGCGGTGAAGCCGGTCGCCCCGCGCGGCCGCCGCAGGACGGCCGCATCGGACACCGAACCGGCCCATTGACCCGCGCCGGCCCATTGACCCGCGCCGGCCCTGCGCGTTCCTACAGACAGGGACGGATGTAGGGCCGGTTCGCCTCCCACAGCTCGTCCAGGATCTTCACGGCGGCGTCGGTCGACGTCACCACCGGGTCGATCAGCAGGGCCTGGAGCGCCAAGTCCTTCGAGGCGTGGACCGCCGCCTCGACGGCGAGTTGCTGCACGCTCGCCTGGACGTGCAGCAGCTTGGCGATCGGGTCGGGCAGGGGGCCGAGCGAGACCGGGTGGACGCCCGCCGCGTCGGCCAGAAGCGGCACCTCCACCGCCAGATCGGGCGGCAGGTTGGGGATGGCGCCCTGGTTGTAGACGATCCCCGATTCGATGAAGCGCTTCCGGTTGTGCAGGACCCCGGCGATGACCTGCACCGCCCGTTCGCCCCAGGACGGTTGCGTCCAGTCCTCCGGCACCGGGGTCGTTCCGGCGATGGTCCCGTCCATCAGCGCGTTGAGGATGCCGCGCCCGCGCTCGTCCTCCGCGAAATCGAATCCGTGTTCCCCGCCCTCCCAGCCGTAGGGCAGATATTCGCCCATATGGTCGTCGCTGCAGGTCGGCCACAGGCCGAAGCTGGTGAACAGGCGGCGGGTCAGCGGCGTGAAGGTCGGATCGTGGGTCTTCTCCCGCTCGCGCAGCAGCGGGTAGAGGTCGCGTCCGCTCGCCCTGTCGCGGATGTGCATCAGCCACTGGAAGTGGTTCAGTCCGGCACCCCAGACCTCCACGTCCTTTTCGGCCATGCCGAGGATCTGGCAGATGAACCAGCGCGCCAGAAAGATGCCGTGGCACAGCCCCAGGGTCTTGACCTTCGTGTATTTGCCGAGGCCGAGGACGACGCGGCTTTCCGGGTTGGACAGGTTGATGAACTGGGCGTCGGGGCACAGCTCCTCGATGTCGCGGGCGAAGTCGAAGATCAGGGGCAGGGTGCGCAGCGTGAAGAACAGGCCGCCGGGGCCGCCGTTTTCGCCCAGCGTGTGGCGGATGCCATGCTTCTTCGGGACCTCGAAGTCGAGCTTCCACAGGCGGTTGCGGTCGATGGCGACGGAGTTGACGACGAATTCCGCGCCTTGCAGGGCGGCGCGGCGTTCGGTGGTCTGTTCGATGATCAGGCCGGCGTTGCCCTTGGCGTTCAGCAGGCGGGCGAGCGCCGTCATGCGGTCGAGCGCCGCCGGATTCGTGTCCACCAGCGTCAGGGTGCTGCCCGCCAGCTCCGTCGTGGTGAAGAGGTCGCGGTACATGCTCAGCCCGAAGGCCGCGCTGCCGGCGCCCAGGAAGACGATCTTGGTGGTTTTGGGGGTGGTAACGGCCATGGGATGCCTCCCGTCCGCGGGAATGCTGCTGTGCTGATTTGTCAGGGCAGCCGCCTTGGGTGAAGCATACACTTGTTACGACGAAGAGACTATACCTGATGGTTAGAATAAGTGTGGTGGTCTCTTCGCTTGCGCAACATGGCCTTCGCGCTCGCAACAGTGCATCTGCAGCATAATCACTTCGAGGGAGTCCCCGTCATGGCAGTCTTCACTTTCCCCAAGGACTTCCTGTGGGGGGCGTCCACCGCCGCCTATCAGATCGAGGGTGCGATTCACGAGGACGGGCGCGGTCCTTGCGTGTGGGACACCTTCACCGACGCCGGGCGCATTCAGGACGGCAGCAGCGCCGCCGTCGCCTGCGACCATTACCATCGCTGGGCGGAGGACATTGCCCTGCTGAAGGATGCGGGATTCAACACCTACCGCTTCTCCATCGCCTGGCCGCGCATCCTGCCGAGCGGGACGGGGGCGGTGAACGCGGCGGGGCTCGACTTCTACGACCGGCTGGTGGACGGGCTGCTGGCCGCCGGCATCCGGCCGATGGCCTGCCTGTACCATTGGGACCTGCCGCAGCCACTGGAAGACCGCGGAGGTTGGCAGAACCGGGAGATCGTCGGCCCCTTCGCCGATTACGCCCGCATCGTCGCCGCCCGGCTTGCCGACCGGGTGAAGGACTGGATGATGCTGAACGAGCCGAACGTGGTCGCCACCCACGGCTACGGTACGGGAGAGCACGCGCCCGGCCACAAGCTGGGCGAGACCGGCATCCTGCGCGCCCTGCACCACCAGAATCTGGCGCAAGGGGCGGCGCTCCGCGCCATATCGGCGGAGCATGCGGGCCTGACTCTCGGCACCGTCATCAACCTCCAGCCCTGCCGGGCCGAGAGCGACCGGCCGGAGGACGTCGCGGCGGCGGCCCGCTGGGACGCGGTGTGGAACCGGGTGGCCCTGGACGGCGTCATGCGCGGCGAAATTCCCGAGCTGATGGCGGAGCGGATGAAGGATTTCGTGTTGCCGGGCGACGAGGAGGCCATCCGCTTCCCCATCGATCTGCTGGGCATCAACTACTATTCGCGCATGACGATGAAGCACGAGACGGGTCATCCCTTCGACGTGTGGTGGGGCGATGCCCATTGCGACCGCTGGACCGCCATGGCCTGGCCGGTGCAGCCCGACGGACTCTACGATCTGCTGATGGCGTTCAAGCGGGACTACGGCAACCCCGCCGTCTTCGTCGCCGAGAACGGCGCGGCCTATGACGACGTGGTGACGCCGGACGGGCAGGTGCACGACGACGAGCGCGTGGCCTTCCTGCGCGACCATGTGGCGGCGGTCGGCCGGGCCCTGGCCGATGGCTGCAATGTAAAGGGCTATCTGTGCTGGAGCCTGCTGGACAATTTCGAATGGGCCTTCGGCCTGTCGAAGCGGTTCGGCATTGTCCGCGTCGATTACGACACGTTGGTTCGTACGCCCAAGGACAGCTACCGCTTCCTGAGTGCGGTGGCGAAGAGCGGGCGGCTTGACAGCGTTTGAAAAGGCCGGAGGATTCAGGCCGGAAATTGCATAGCGAATTCCGGCCTGACTGGAAATTTCCAGAGGGAGTTCTAGAAAACTCTTCTTTTCACCGTTCAGAAAATTGGCGACGGCACAGCTTCTGAACCTCCTCTTGCGGAGGAAGGGCGTGAGTTCTTATGAGAGGCCAAGGTATCCCCAAAGATTGTAGGTCGTCGATCCCACCGTTATGTATTCGACCTCGCCGGCTCCATGGCCATACGTCGAGCCGTTGAAGAATCCTTGAATGTAGATTCCATTGGAACCGCTGGTGTCGGAGGTGGTGAAGATGCCAAGCCAGTCGTTCAGATTGCCAGAAGAGTCCGTGAAGCGCGTGAAGGTGAGGTTGCTGAAGCTCGATACGTCGTTGATGATGAGCTGGTCGGAGGTTCCGCTTCCATCGACAATCCACGAAAGGCCGCCGTCGTTGTAATAGTGGACATAGGTGTCATTCCCGCTTCCACCGGCAAGAATATCACGGAAGCTCGAAGCGCCACCGTTTAACGTATCATTGCCGTCCTGCCCATAGAGCGTGTCTTCTCCCGTGCCGCCGAGCAGATTGTCGGAACCGGTCCCGCCATAGATCAAGTCAGAACCAGCATCACCACTGATAAAATCGTCGCCGGCACCGCCATCCAATGAGTCGTTGCCGTCTCCTCCGCTGATGTAATCATTGAGACTTCCCCCAACAATCTGGTTGTTCAGGTTGTTTCCATATATGGACCAAGTCTCGTAAGGGTTGGAGGGGGCCCAATTGTACTGGCCGGACGTCAGTGCGTAAAATCCCATTTCGATCCCCATTCGAGTATGATTGTATGCATTCAAGTGCACGTTATTATTGCTATATTCATATGTTGCAGCGGTCAATAAGGGTAAATTAGGAGATATTGTCGCACTTATAAATAAAACGTTATTCATCTAACTATTTCATTTCTAATGATTAGCTAATGAAGATTTTTAGATTAACCTTGCCTTAACTGTTTAAGGCCAATCATCCCAATGAAAGCGATGCAATGGATTTGCATATTTTTGTATGCAGATGCCGCATCAGATGAAAGATTCGGTTTTTTGCTTTACGAGCATCGGGGGAAGTCATGGGAATTTCCGACGTTTCGGCATCCTTGTTCCAGGCCACCGCCGCGGCCTCCTTCCAGGCGAAGCCCGCTGCTGCGAAGGCCGGTGCCACGGACGGGACGGCACCGGCCGCCTCTTCCAAGACCGACAGGGTCGATCTCAGCGATCTGGCTTCGGCGCTGAAGGGTGATGCGCTTGACCTGTTCAAGAACCTGTCGGCGGACGATCGGACGTCGCTGGGCAAACTCGTCTCCGATGGGGCGCTGTCGGCGGATGAACTCAACGACGCGCTGTCGTCCGCACTGAAATCCGAGCGCAAGAAGGCGTTCTGGCAGTCCGCCAAGGATGACGCCGATGCGGGAGGCACCGCCGAAGGGGCAACGCGCCAGCAGAGCATGAAGGCCATCTCTGATCGCATGGAGTCAACTTTGGAGAGCCGGTATGCAGCCATGGATCGGCCGGGAATGAGCCCCCAAGACCGCTTGGCCGCGCTGGGCAAGCTGAGCGCAGACCTGAAGGATATGCAGGATTCCTGGGACCAGTTGGCTGGCATCGGCATGCCCATGAAAGCCTACACCCTCAAGGGGGGCGATGACCGTTTCTTCGCAACGTCGAAAGAGCAAGCGGCCGGGCAAAAGTTAAAGGACCTGGGATTCCATTCCGGGACCTTTGACAAGGTGCTTTCGAGTCAATCCAAGGATTTCGCGCAGAATTACCTGTCTGAGGAAGGAACGTCTCAGATAACGTTGGGGAATGCGAACAAGTAGTCTGCGACGCCTTCAATGCTGGGTTTTGCCCATATCGTGAAAGTTTAGGCGCAATGTGGGCGGGGGCGAGCACTCCCGTCCGCGAATTGTCACATCGGAGTCAAGCGGAAGCGGTGCTATCGACGGTGTCGTGTCACCACTGCGTTCGCCCATGCATTCCGTTGGAACTCACACCGCTTCAGGGTCCAGTGACGCCGAGAACGTCCGCGCAGCCATCGTCGTGCCGACCTACAAGCATTCGGGCCTGTTGGTCGAGGCGTTGTCCACGGCCCTCGCCCAGGACACCGATTTCGCCTACGCGGTTGTGGTGGTCAACGACGGCTGTCCCTTCCCGGAAACGGAACGGGTGTGCCGGGAGTTCGCCGCGGCCCATCCGGGGAGGCTCTATGCTCTGCACAAGCGCAACGCCGGGCTGAGCGCGGCGCGCAACAGCGGGATCGCCTTCGCGCTGGACGCCTTTCCGGCGCTGGAGGCGGTCTACTTCCTCGATTCCGACAACCGCATCCGGCCTCATCTGCTGCAACGCATGCTGGACGCGCTGCGGGCGGCGGGGCCGGAGGTCGGCTGGGCCTATCCGGACGTCGACAAGTTCGGTTTCTTCGAATTCTGCGACATGTCCGGCGCCTATTCGCCGCTGGAGCATCTGTTCCGCAACGTCAGCGAGGCGGGCAGCATGGCGTCGCGCCGCCTGCTCGACAGCGGCGCCCGCTTCGACGAGGCGATGCGCCAGGGCAGCGAGGACTGGGAGTTCTGGCTGCAAGGGCTGGAGCGCGGCTTCCACGGCGTTCATGTGCCGGGCACCGGCTTCGGCTACCGCCGCCGCGGCGAGAGCATGCTGACCGAGTCCGAGCGCGATTACCGCCCCATCCTGACCCACATCCAGAAGCGCCACCCCGCGCTGTTCGCGGTCCAGGCCGTGCTGCGGGCGGAAGCCGCCGTCGGCCGGCGTTACGCCGTGTATCTGCCCGACCGCGCCATCGTCCGCTGCGTCACCGACCCCATGGCGGGCGAGGAGGATCTGCCGCTCGCCGACTTCGTGCGCCGCGCCTTGCGGGCGCCGGAGCGGCCCGGCTACGGGGAGTGCCCCGGCCTGCTGGCGGTGATGGACTCCGGCCTTTACGCGATGCTGGCGCGTCACCGCCTGTTGCGCGGCGCCCTGTGGGTTCTGGAGCGCGCGGCGGCCCAGGCGACCCTGGTGCGCGCCTCGGTGTCGGCGCGCGCGGCGGAGGGCGGCGTCGCGCTGTGCTGGTCCGGAACGCCCGTGGGGCTGCAGGCGGACGCGCCGTTCCCCCTGCCGGACGGCGGGGCGGCGCTGGCGATGCTTCCCACCCCGGTCCTGCTCGACCTCGTGCGGCGCCAGCCGGCGGGCACCGCCTTGCTGGAACGGGAGCCGTGGAAGCCCTGCGCCGAGGCCCGGCTGACCCTGACCCTGGCGCTGCCCGGCGCGGTCCCGCCGCCGGCCGGTGCCGATGCCGCCCTGTCCGCGCTGCGCGAGGCGATGGCCGCGGCGTGGTCGCGGCCGCCCAACGGCGGCTGGGCGGCGGCGCCCATCGACCGCTACCGCGCCGGGGTCGCCTCGCCGGAGGACGTCTACCGGACGGTGCATCAACTGCCCTCGGTGCTGCCGCTGCCCCCTCCCGTCGGGAACCGGCGGCTGGCGGCGCTGGTCGCCGACCCCGCCGACGCGGCGGCGCTGGACATCGCCGCCCGCATGGCCCGCTGGCTGGCCGGCAAAGGCTATGACGCGCATCTGGTGGCGCTGGGCGGCGGGGGCCTGTCTCTGGCGGCGGGCGTGGTGGAGGCGTTCGCGTCGATCATCGCCCATCCGCTGCCGCTGGTGCTTCCCGAGCGCCCGCTGACCCGTCGCGACGCCTATCTGGGCACGCCGCTGCGTCCCTGGGATGCGGTGGAGGAGGATGGGGCGGTCGGCACGCTGGCCGTCTTCGATCTGGCGGTGACGGTGCGGCATGGAGCGGCCCATCCGCTGATGGGGCGGCTGCGCGCGCTCGGCGTCACGGGCTGGGCGCTGCTGGGGGCCTCCGACGAGCCGGGTGCGCCGTCCCTGGCCGACGCGGTCAACGGCTGCGCGGCTTTCGAGCACGCCTACCAGTCCGTCGTCCCGCTCGACCCCCGGACCTTCCGCCTTTGCCAGGCGCTGGGCTTCCCGCCGAACAAGCTGCGGCGCTGGGAGGATGCGGCGGCGCCGGATGCCGATCCCGATTGGGCCGCCTGCATGCCTCTGTCCGCCTGCCTTCCCGAAACCTCCGCGGCCGCCTGAGAGGGGTGTCGTCATCATGAAGCTCTCCACCCCCGCGGCCCAGTTCGCCTCCCTCTACGACGGAACGCCGAAGCTCATCATGGTCGGCGCCGACGCTTCGCAGGACCCTGGAGCCATTCCCCTTCGCATCCTGCGGTTGGTTCGTCACGACGGCGGCTATCTGCTGCTGTCGGGGGACACCGGGGCAGCGGAGGGCGAGGCGTTGCGCAGCTTGGCGATACCGCCCGCCGCCGTCCGGATGTTGTGGTCCTGCGACGAGGCCGCCCGGCGGGACGCCGAGCGGCTGCTCGGCTGGTGGCAGGAGGCCGGCGGACCGGACAGCGCGCCGCCGCAGGTGACGGGCGATGCGTCCAGCCTGCTGCACGGCCTGTTGGCCCAAGCCTTCGGGGAGATCGACGGCCTGCACCGCCGCAACGCCGGGCTTCAGCGGACCCTGTCCACCCTGAGGGAGGAGTGGGGCCGCTCCGCCCGCCTGCCGCCGGAGGCGGTGGAGCTTCTGGACGCCCTGCGTCTCAGCCCGCCGCGGCTGGTCTTCGCCACGCCCCGCCCGGTGGGCGCGCTGGCGGTGCCGCTGCGCCATGGCCGGATTGGCGCGGAGGCGGCGGAGATCGTGCAGCGCCTGCCGGCCGGCGCGCGGGGGCTGGCGGGGCTCGATCTGCATCTCGACCGGGCGCCGATGGGAAGCGGGGTGCTCGCCATCGCCCTGACCGGGGTGGAAACCGGCGAAATCCTTGCGGAATGGCGGCTGCCCTTCGGCGAACTGCGATCCGGCTGGCTGCCGCTGCGCCTGCCCGCCGCCTCCACCCGGATGGATCGGCTTCTCGACCTGCGGATCGGCGCCATCGGGGTGGTGACGGAGGCGCCGCGCCTCTCGCTGGCCCAGGCCGGTCTGCTCGACGAATACGCCGTCGCGCCGCCGGCCCGCGCCATCGGGCAGCCGGCCATGCTGGCGCTGCGGCTGTGGGGCGGGCTGCCGGGACTGGAGTATGGCGCGGCGGCGCATCTGGCCCCGCATCCGGCGCCGGACCGTATGGTCTGGCCGCTGACCCAGCCGGTTCTGGCTCAGGTGCGCAAGGGACGCGACTTCGAGGCGACCTTTCCCTGGTTCGGCCTGCTGCGCGGCGGGCGCATCCTGCTCCACCCGCTCCACGGCGTCGTCACCGCGGCCCACATCCCGTTGGACGAGGTGCCGGGCGCCGTGGCCGTGCGGGCACGGGCGGTCATCGACGATCCGCGCTGCCGCACCGCCATCGCCTGCAAGCTGGTGGTGGCGCCGCCGGCGCTGACGGTGGACGAGGCGGAACGGGAGCAGGGCGTCCTCGCCTCCAGCGGCTGGATGGTGATGGAGGAGCCGCGCCGGCCGCTCGACCTCGCGGCCGTGCTGGCGGCGCCCTGGTCGGGGCCGATGGCGCTTCATCTTTTCACCGACATTCCGGATCGCGGCCACGGCCTGTACGGGCGCACCATCTTCTCAGACTTCGAACTGGAGATCGATTCCCGGACCGCTTGGGCCAACCCGCCCATCCAGTCGGAGGCGGCGGAGGAGGGGATCGCCGCCACGCCGTGATCCGCTATGACCTTGTGGCGGTGCGGCAACCCTTTGGTGCGGTGCGGGGCAAGCTGTTGGTAATAAACTGTTCGTTAGGGTAGGGGAGGTCTTGCTTCAAGCCCAGGGGGTGAAGGGCCATGTCGATCGCGTCCAGGACGCCGGACCGATCCGGCTTCACCCGCCGTTTCCTCCGTCTTGCCGGCGGCTTCTGGTCTGGGGGCTCCCGTCCGGGCGGGCGGAACTGGACCGTTTGGCTTCTCGCCGGGGCGCTGGGGCTTCTGACGGTCGGACAGGTGGTGGTTCCCATCCTGCTCAACCTGTGGAGCCAGCACCTGTTCGACGCGCTGGAGCAGCGCTCGATGGACCGCTTCCTGCTGATGATCGCGGCGGCGGGCGGGATCATCCTGTTCAACATCGCCAACACCATCCTGCATCTGCGGGTGAAGCGCCGCCTGCAGCTGGGCTGGCGCACATGGCTGACGCACAAGCTGCTGGGCGACTGGCTGACGCGCGGCCGGCAGCATCAGGTGACCTACCTGCCGGGCGACCACGACAACCCGGACGGGCGCATCGCCGAGGACATCCGCATCGCGACCGAGGCGGCCATCGACCTCGTCCTGTCGCTGTCCTACTGCGCGCTGCTGCTGATCAGCTTCACCAACATCCTGTGGCGGCTGTCCGGTGCGCCGGAGGTGACGCTGGCCGGAAGCACCTTCCACGTGCCGGGCTATCTGCTCTACATCGCCCTGGTCTACGCGGCCGTCGGGACGAGCATCGCCCTGCTGATGGGAAAGCCGCTGGTGAGAGCGGTGAACCGGCGGCAGGGGCATGAGGCGTCCTTCCGCTTCGGCCTTGCCCGCGTGCGGGAGAACGCGCAGGACGTGGCCCTCCTGCACGGCGAGTCGGGGGAACGCGACCGGCTGAGTCTGCTGTTCGGCGGGGTGCAGCGGGGCTGGAACGGCCAGACCCACGCCCTGTCCAACATGATGGTCTTCAGCGCCGCCTATTCGGTGCTGTCCGCGGTCTTTCCGATCCTCGTCGCCTCGCCCAGCTACATCGCCGGGGCCATCTCGCTCGGCGTGCTGATGCAGACGGCGCAGGCCTTCCAGCAGACGGTCGGCGCCCTGTCCTGGCCGATCGACAATTTGGCCCGCGCGGCCGAATGGAAGGCGTCGGTGGAGCGCGTGCTGGGCCTGCACGAGGCGCTCCAGCGTCTGGACCGCGAGATCGGCGGGGAGGGGACGGAGCGGATCACCGTGGAACGCAGCGAGGGCGGGGGCAGCGAGGGGGGTGACGGCCTGAGCTTCCGCGGGCTGTCCATCGCCGAGCCGGACGGGCGCCGGGTGGTGGAGCCCTTCGACCTGGAGATCCGGCCCGGCGAGCGCGTGCTGATCGTCGGCGATCCGGCGGCGGCGGTGCGGCTGTTCCGGGCGGTGGCGCGGGTCTGGCCCTGGGGTGGGGGTAGCGTCGTGCTGCCCGCCCTCTCCCGCGTGTTCTTCATGGCCGAACGGCCCTATCTGCCGCACGACACGCTGCGCGCCGCCCTGAGCTATCCCCGGGCGGCGGAGACGGTGGGCGATGCCGACGCGGCGGCGGCGCTGGAGCGGGTCGGGCTCGGCCACTTGCGACCGCGGCTGGACGAGCCCGACAGCTGGGACGAGGTTCTGGCGGTGCCGGAGCAGCAGTTGCTGGGCTTCGCCCGTTTGTTGATCCACCGCCCCGACTGGATCTTCCTGGATGACTCCACCGACAGCCTGGACCCGCGGACCGAGGAGGCGATGCTGCGCCTGATCGACGCCGAGTTCCCCGACGCCACGCTGATCACCATCGGCAGCCATCCCGGCCTGGAGCGGCATCACCGCCGCAAGCTGGTGCTCGACCGGACGGATGACACCGTTCGGGTGCGCGAGGAGCCTTGCGGGGACCGTCGGATCGCGGCGGTCGCGGAGTAGGCGGCGCCCTACCGAGGGGTGGCGGTCGCGGCCTGGAGCCGGCGCACCAGACCGGTCAGAGCGGCGCGGCGCTCCTCCTCGCTGCGTCCTGCGATCCGCATGTCCTCCTGCAGGCGCGCCGTCAACGCGGACATCTGGTCGGCGAAGCCGGCGCGGTGCTTCTCGTCGAAGAAGGGCAGAAAGACGTCGGGCACGCCGAGGCGGTGGCACAGCGCCTCGATCGGCAGGATCCGAGCGGCGCCGCGCCGGCGCTCAACATCCGCGAACCCCTGGATCAGGGCCATCTGGTCGAGGAAATAAGCCATGCTGCGCTGCCGCAACCAATGCAGGAGGACGGTGGCCGTGCGCTCCAGCACCTCCCGCATGGCGTCGCTCGGGCGCAGCACGATCAACCCGTTGCTGATGGTGTTGTAAAGATAGTCCAGGCTGTCGGGCCGATGGATGAGCACAGCCTCCTCCTCCGGCGCCATGGCGTCGACGAGGCGCTGCGGGTCGATCGACAGCAGGGCGTCGATGTCGATCATCACCAGCGGCGGGCGTCCATGAAGGTCCAGCACGTCCGGTGCCCTCAGCAGGCGTAGGCAGGTGTAGAGGGTGCGCCGGCTCGCCGGATCGAGATCGGACGGCGTTCGTTCGGTGCTGACGGTGAGGCGGCACCGCCGCAGCGTCGCGCGCAGCCCGGCGATCACCTCCGCGATGTCCGGGCCGGGGTCCGCGATGTGGATGTGCACCCGCCGCCCCGCCTCGCAGAAGGCGTCCACCGTCAGCAGAAGCGGAGCCGCGAACAGCCGCAGGTAACGGTCGTCGCAGGCCGCGAAGAGCAGGGGCCCCTCGCCCTCGGCGGCCGGTTCCGACTGGAAGCCGGCCCGGTGGGCCGCGCGCTCCTCCGGCGACACCGACCGGCAGAGGGCGTCGAACTCGTCGCCCATGGTGACGTGGCGCAGGAAGGGCAGGGCGGGAGCCAGCGCCTCCAGCATGGCCCGGCCCGCCGCCTCGCCCCCCGGTGTCCGCAGCAGCAGCGAGCCGCGCAGGAAATCGATCCAGGGCAGCAGCTCGCGATTCTCAGCCGCCGCGGCTTGGCGGAACCGTTCCAGCGCTTGGTGCGCGGCATCCGGGAGCGACGCCGCGATCCGGTCGTTCGCCACATGCATGGCGATGTAGACGGGCGCCTTCCAGAACAGATGCCCCGCCCGTGCCGCGGCCATCAGCCCGCCGGCATGGGCGGCCAGGGCGGGCAATCGGTTCCCGCGCGCGTCGAGAAGGGCGGCGTTCTCCCAAGCCGTGTGGTCCGTGGGGCGCCGAGCCGTCGTCTCCTTGTAGGCCGCCGCGGCACGGTCGGCGTCGCCTGCCGCCTGGGCGGCCTCGGCCAGATGGAAGCGGTCCTGCGCGTCGCCCGGGCGCAGCCGGACCACCCGCGCGAGGATCGCGGCGGCACGGTCCGCGCGTCCCATGGCGAGCAGGGTCAGCCCCAACCCGGAAAGCGCCGCCGGTTCCGCCGGTGCGAGCACCGCCGCCGTTTGGAACAGGATGGCGGCGGTGCCGGTTTCCCCGGCCTTCCGGAGGGTCTGGGCGAGATTGTAGGCCGCGAAAGGAGCGGCGGGACGGAGCTGGAAGGCCCGACGGTAGGCCGTCAAGGCCGCCGGAGTGACGCGTCCCGCATCCGCGGTTTCGGCGATGGCATGGGCGATCCCCTCCTGCGCAGCCCCGTCGGACGGATCGGCGATCTGGGCGGCGCGGTAGACGACCAGCGCCTCGGCATGGCGGCCGGCGGCCCGCCGCACGCCCCCCAAGGTGACGAGCGCCCCCACCCCGGGGGCCAGGGCGATGGCGCTCCGCAGCGCCGCCTCCGCGTCGTCGAAACGTCCAAGCGCCTTGAGGGCAAGCGCAAGGTTTGCGTGATAGGCGGCGACGGTGGGGCGGTTGGCGATGGCCTCGGCGATGAGAGCGGCGCCCCCGGCCGGATCGCCGGCTTGGCTTCGCAGGACCCCGAGGAGATGCAGCGCATCGGGATGGCCGGGCTGCCGCTCCAAGAGGATGCGGTACAGCGGCTCGGCTTCGGCGAGGTTGCCGGTCCGGTGCGAGGCCATCGCGTTCGCCAGAAGCGTCTCGGAGGGTATTGGCGCGCTCATGGAGACGATTCCTGTTTCGGAGAGCTGGCCTTTCTATACTGCAACGCTTATCAGGCTCAACCATCACCCGATAAGGTTATGGTACGGGGTTGCATTTCCCGCCAGGGGCGCGTTTCCTTGCGCTGTGGCGGTGCGCAAGGGCGCGAGTGCGAAGGGCAGCGGTCATGCAGGATTTTTCCGTGGGTTTCCGGCAGGCTGTCGTCTTGCATCAGCAGGGTCGCCTGGCGGAAGCGGAGGCGGCCTACCGCTCGCTGCTCCAGGCCGCGCCGGACCATCCCGACACGCTGCGGCTGTGGGGCTTGGTCGCTTTGCAGTCGGGTGCCGCTGGTGCCGCCTGCGCGCGCCTGTCCCGCGCGGTGGCGGCCAATCCCGGTTCGGCGGAGGCGCTGCATCTTCTGGGCGGCGCGTTGCGGCAGGCTGGCAACCTTGGGCCGGCGCTCGACTCCTATCGCCGCGCGACGATTCTGAGGCCCGTTTTTCCCGAGTGCCACTTCAACCACGGCAACGCCTTGGTCCAGGCGGAGCGGTCGCTGGAAGCCGCGGCGGCCTACCGGATGGCGGTCGTTCAGCAGCCGCTCGCGGCCAACAGCCGCCTCAATCTGGCGGGGGTGCTCAACCGCATTGGAGATCCCGCTGGGGCGGCCTTCCAGGCGTGGGCCGCGGTCGCTCTGGAACCCCACCGGCCGGCGATGCTGACGGCGCTCGGCCGGGCCGAGACGGGGTTGGGGAACGGCGTCGCCGCCGAGCGGGCCCATGGCCGAGCCCTTCGGTTGGACCCCCGGCAGGAACCCCTGGTCTACGAGCATGGGCTCGCCCTGTCCGAGATCGGTCGCGTCGAGGAGGCCAGCACCCGGCTGCACACTCTGATCCATTCCACCGACGCGACCGTGAGGCTGGGGGCTAAAATGGCCCTGCACCGGCTGGTGCTCCGCTGCATCGATTCCGATGACCACCGGCGGGCCGCTGCCGTCGCTCTCGATGGTTGGAGCGGGCGGGCGGGCGATGGCACCGCCATGCTGCCGATGAGGGTCCGCATCGAGTCCTCCAGCGCCTGCAACCTGCGTTGCCGTCACTGCACCACCGGCGTCGCCTACCACAGCACCGAACGCCGCCTGCTGAAGGCGGACCTGTTCGAGCGCATCGTGCAGGATCTCAAGGGAATGGAAGCGGTGGTCAGCTGCGTCATGTATCTGGGAGGGGAGCCGCTGATGAATCCCCACCTGGAAACGATGATCCGGCGTTTGAGGGACGAGACCTCGATCAACCAGATCCATTTCGTCACGAACGCCATGCTGGCAACCGAAGAGCGATGCCGCGCCCTGGCGGACTGCGGCGTGGAAAAAATCTATGTGTCGATCGACGGTCGCACGCCGGAGGAGAACGACGCCATCCGCCGGGGCTCCCACTATCCGACGGTGCGCCGGAATCTGACCCTGATGCGCCGATACCTCGAACCTGCCGGCGTGCAGTTGATCGTCTCCAACAACGTCCTGCGTCGTCCGGGGGACCCGCCGACCGCTGCGACTCCGGCCTTTCTGATCGAGGATTTCCCCGGTCTGCCGATCGCCACGAACTACGCCTATAAATGGCCGGGCTGGGCGCAGACGGAAGAGGAGGAGGCGCTGACGGTCGACGTCAACCCGGAACGGCGCCGCGGATTCTGCAGTTCGCCCTTCACGGAATCGGCGATCCGCCCCAACGGCGATGTGACGCTCTGTTGCTACGACATCTCCGGCATCGAGGTCTTGGGCAACCTGCGGCAGGACTCCTTCGCGGACATTTGGAACGGCGAACGCTACCGGGCGGTGAGGCTTGCCATGATGGCCGGTGACGAGGCGGCTCTGCCCGGCGTGTGCCGGAATTGTCCGGTCTACACGGGTGAAGAGATTCAGGAGCGGCCGGCGGACCTGCCTGCCTCCGGCGTGGCGGCGGTGTGACCGCCCAGCGCCCCGCCGACCAGCGCCGAATACCATTTGGCGGATTCCTTAGGCGTGCGTTTCTGTGTCTCGAAGTCCACATGGACGATGCCGAACCGGGTGCCGTAGCCGCCGCCCCATTCGAAGTTGTCGAGCAGAGACCACACGAAATAGCCGCGCACGTCGGCCCCATCCCTCAGCGCCCTGGCCATTTCTCCAATGCAGGCCTGCAGATAGCCCAGCCGTTCCCGGTCCATCACGACTCCCTGGGCGTCCGGGGCCTCCGGCGCCTTGGTGCCGTAGCCGTTCTCCGTCACGTAGATCGGTAGGCGGTAGCGCGCGGTGGCCTGCATCAAGGCTTCGTGGAAGGCGCTGGGCTGGAACGGCCAGCCGATGTCGGTGCGCGGCATGCCCTCCGGAGGGGCGCCGAAGCCGCAGCCCCAGACGGCGCCCGGTTCGGCTTGGGCGAAGAGGGGCGCATAGTGGTTCATGCCGAACCAGTCCAAGGGCCGACAGATCCGCGCCATGTCGCCGGCCTGAACGTAAGGTTCGATCGCGCGGGCGATGCGCGGCGGGTAGTGGCCCAGAATCTGCGCGTCGGGGAAGCACAGGTTCCACAGCTCGTCAAACAGGGCGGCCGCCTCGACATGCTCGGGCGCCGGGTTGGAAGGCCGGCAGGGCTGGAAACTGTGCACCGCCCCGATGGACGCGCCGGGTACCAGAGCCCGCAGCACGTCCACGCCGGCCCCGTGGGCGAGGTTGGTGTGGTGGATGACCTTGAGATGCTCCCCGCGGTCGGACACGCTGGGGGCGCCCCAGCCGAGCGCGTAGCCGAACAGGGTGAAGACGGAGAACTCGTTGAAGGTCGCCCAGCGCGTCACCCGGTCGCCGAACCGGCGGGCGCAGAGGACGGCATAGTCGGCGTACCAGCCGGCGCTGTCCCGGTTCGCCCAGCCGCCGAGGTCCTGCAGGCCCTGCGGCAGGTCCCAGTGGTAGAGGCACGCCCAGGGCTCGATGCCGGCCTCCAAAAGGCGGTCGATCAGGCGGTCGTAGAAGTCCAGTCCGGCCTCGTTGACCGCCCCCCGTCCGCGCGGCAGGACGCGCGGCCAGGAGATCGAGAACCGGTAGGCGCCGACCCCGATGTCCCGCATCAGCGCCACGTCCTCGGCGTAGCGGTGATAATGGTCGCAGGCAACGTCGCCGGTATCGCCGTTGTCCACCCGGCCCTTCAGACGGCAGAAGCTGTCCCAGATGCTGGGGCCCCGCCCATCCTTGGCCGCGGCTCCCTCCACCTGGAACGCCGACGTCGAGGTTCCCCACAGGAAGCCGTCAGGAAAATCGGAGGTGAGAAGGGGCATCGCTCGCCGTTCCACAGCCTTATGCTCCAAGGCAGACCGATCCATCGAACCATTCGCCCGTCATTATGCCTGTTTCCTGACCATTCCGCCAAAGGTAGTATGAACAAGAACCCTGGTTGCGGACGGAGACGGCGATGGCGGACCTGCCGAAGGATTTTGTT
The DNA here is from genome assembly GCF_040500525.1 of Azospirillum formosense. Lineage (NCBI taxonomy): Bacteria > Pseudomonadati > Pseudomonadota > Alphaproteobacteria > Rhodospirillales > Azospirillaceae > Azospirillum > Azospirillum formosense. Next base: position 449,970 of record NZ_CP159404.1, read on the forward strand.
TGGGGCGTCTCCACCTCCGCCTATCAGATCGAGGGCGCCGCGGCGGCGGACGGGCGCGGTCCAAGCATCTGGGACACGCGCTGCCGCATGGCCGGCGGCGTGGTGAACGGCGACACCGGCGACGTCGCCTGCGACCATTACCACCGCTACGCCGAGGACGTGGCGTTGATGCGGGACATCGGGGTCGGCGCCTACCGGTTCTCCGTGGCGTGGCCGCGCGTCCTGCCGCGTGGGCGGGGGGTGGTCAACGAGGCCGGGCTGGACTTCTACGACCGCCTGATCGACCGCCTTTTGGAGGCCGGCATCGAGCCCTGGCTGTGCGTCTACCATTGGGACCTGCCGCAGGGCCTGCAGGACCTTGGCGGCTGGGCGAACCGGGACAGCGCCGGCTGGTACGCCGATTATGCGGCGTTGCTGGCGCGGCGCTACGGCGACCGGGTGAAGCGCTGGATCACCTTCAACGAATTCTCCGTCTTCACCCTGTTCGGCTACGCCATTCCCTGGGCGGCCCCCGGCATCACCGACCGCGACCAGCATCTGCGGGCCATCCACCATGTGAATCTTGCCCACGGGGCCGGCGTGGACGTGATCCGCGCCCTGGTGCCCGGCGCGTCCATTGGGGCGGTCCACAACCGACAACGGGTGCTGCCGGAGGGCGGACGGTCCGAGAACGCCGAGGCTGCCGCCCTGCTGGACGAGCATTGGAACCTGACCTTCTGCGATCCGCAGCTTCTCGGCCACTACCCGCCGCGGGTCGCCCGCGCCATCGAACCGTACGTGGAGGCCGGCGACATGGCGCGGATCTGCCGGCCCATGGACTGGTTCGGCCTGAACCATTACGGGCCGATCTTCGCCCGCGTGAATCCCGACACCACCTGGGGCTATGGCTGGGGCGACGCCCCGCCCGATTCGCCGACCTACGGTGTCGGATGGGCGGTTTTCCCCGACGCCTTCCGCGACGAACTGCTGGAAATCACCCGCCGTTATCGCATGCCCATCGTCATTACGGAAAACGGCTGCGGCGGCAGCGATTCGCCGGACGAATCGGGCGTCGTCGACGACCAGCACCGAATCAATTATCTGCGTCTCTATAACGCGTCAATGCACGAGGCGATTCGCGGCGGAGCGGACGTGCGCGGTTACTTCGTCTGGTCGCTTCTGGATAATTTCGAGTGGGGAAGCGGGTACGGCAACCGTTTCGGCATCGTCCACGTCGACTTTGAAACGCAGAAACGCACGCCGAAAGCCTCTGCCCGCTGGTACGCCGCCCTGATAAAGCGCGCGCGTTCCGCCGCCTGAGCGGGCAGCGATTTCATCACCGGAGCCTACTATTGCCATTCGACTGGGCCGCCCGTTCGCGTGTCCTGCATGAAACACATTACACATTTGCATGTTAAACCTGATGCACAGGCTTGCGCTTTGCGCATCACTTTGCCCATCCTCCGTTCTGGATCATTCGTTCTCGAAGGAAACTGACATGCAAAGCAGCGACACCGACGGTTCTGAGAATTCGGCCACCGATCTGGTCGCCATGACGGGTAAGATCGTTGCGTCTTATGTCCGCTCAAACCAGATCGCGGTGAATGATCTTCCGAACCTCATCCGGATCGTCCATCAAAGTCTGTCGGGCACGGGCCGCCCGGTGGAGCCGGAAGCGGTGGAACTGCGTCCCGCCGTGCCGGTGAAAAAGTCGGTGATGCCGGACTACATCGTCTGCCTCGAGGACGGCAAGAAGCTGAAGATGCTGAAGCGCTACCTGCGCACGGCCTACGGCATGACTCCGGACGAATACCGCCGCAAGTGGGGCCTGCCCGCGGATTATCCGATGACCGCGCCGAATTACGCGGAGCAGCGGTCCGCTTTCGCCAAGTCGATCGGTCTCGGCAAGAAAGCCGCCGCCCCGGCCAAGCCGGCCCGCCGCGGCCGCGCCAAGAACGTCGCCTGACCACGGCGTCCGCTCCGAACCGCCTCTTTCCCGGCATCCGGGGAAGGGGCGGCGGAGGGGGGAACGGAGGAGACGGCGCCGATGCGGCCTCAGCGTTGCGCGATGCGCGGCGTGGCGAGGCTGTTCAGGCTGGTGATCCATTCCGACAGGGTGACGAAGCGGCAACCGCGCGTGCGCAGCAGGCCGATGGCCCGGGGAAGCGCTTCCGCGGTCGCGTTGTAGGTGGTGTGCATCAGGACGACGCTGCCGATGGTGCCGGTGGCTTCGAGCTGCGCCATGATCTTGCCGGCGTCGCGGGTGAACCAGTCGCGCGTGTCGACGTTCCACAGCGCCGGGCTCATCTTTTCCTGCTCGACGGCGTTCAGCGTGTCGCTGTTCCAACGTCCGGCGGGCGGCCGGAACAGCACCGGGTCGGCGCCCGACTGGGCCAGGATGCGATTCGTTTCCGCGATCTGCGCGCGCTGCGCCTCGGTGTTCAGGGTGCGCATGTTCGGGTGGGTCAGGCTGTGATTGCCGACCTCGTGGCCCTCCTGAACGATGCGCTGGATGATCCGCGGGTGGCGGACGGCCACGTTGCCGATCGGGAAGAAGGTCGCCCGCACACCCTCGCTGCGCAGGATGTCGAGGATTCGCGGAGTCACCGCCGGATGCGGCCCGTCGTCGAAGGTCAGGGAGCAGAGGTTCCAGCGGCTGGCCTTCAAAGCCCCGATGTCGACCCGCGCCTCATTGCCCGGCACGATGGCGGCGATTCGTGACAGGCGGGCGGCCTGCCGCTCGATCTCCTGCATTTCCCGGCTCTGGTCCGGGCTGTAGGTGACGACGCCGTTGTGGTCGTTGTCCTCCGAGCCGGCGGCGGGCGTCGCCGGCGGTTGGTCTGGCACCGCGTCCATCACGAGGCAGCTGCCGCCGCCGCCGACGATCCGGCGGCAGACGAAGCTGGGGTCGAGGTCGGGCAGGGGCGCCGCCCGCAGAACGAAGCCGGAATCGGGGCTCTCCGGCCTTTGCAGGGCGACTCGCGGAACGAGATCGGCGACCATGTCGGGCTGGCGCCGGACCACCGCCTTCCAGGCGACCCAGGCGTCAGCCTCCGTCCGGTAGACGCCGAATTGCAGCATCTTGGCCGGTTGGCTGTCCGTCTCCTTGCGCAGCGTGGTGACGGTGGCGAGATGCGGTTGATCCGCGGCCCGGGCCTGATCGGCCAGCGGGGCTTGGACGACCGCAGCCAGCAGCCCCGCGGTCAGAAAACCGAGTGGCCTTCGCCTCCGCTTCGGTGCGGGAGCGAAGGCTTGGCCTTGAACGGCGGAACAGCGCGAACCTGACATCATGTGCGATCGACCATCAACATCGCCGCGGTGAGATCAGGTGTGGGCGATACCCCTTATGGAATAGAGCAAAATTTATCACGCCTCCATAACGATCATCGTCAAAGTGACTTTGTCACGGATTTCTCCGGCTTATTTACCATAATGCACCTTATGGGATTTGTGCGCGGCATTGGAAAAGGGCACGACGAACGCCCCGGCATACGGTTTCGTGCGTTGGCTGTCCGTCCGAACGGGTCGTCCCGGACGGCTCGTGAGTTCAGCGCCGCCGCAGGAGGGTCACGCCGTCACCCACGGGCAACATGCACAGCGCCACCCTCTCATCCTCCAGACGGGCCGCGTTGAAGGCGCGGATGGCTTCGGTCTTGTGCTTGCGGTCGCCGGGATCGGCGACTCGCCCGCGCCACAGAGTGTTGTCCACCACGATCAGGCCACCACGCCGCACCAAGCGCAGGCACCGTTCGTAATAGGCGCCGTAATTTTCCTTGTCGGCGTCGATGAAGGCGAAATCGAAGGAGTCGACCGCACCGTGCGCGGCGAGCGTGTCGAGGCTGTCGAGCGCCGGTCCGAGGCGCAGGTCGATCTTCCCCGCGACGCCGGCCTTGTCCCACGCCGCGCGGGCCTGGGCCGTCCATTGCTCGTTGATGTCGAGACTGACCACCCGGCCATCCTCCGGCAGGGCCAGCGCCACCGTCAGCGCGCTGTATCCGGTGAAGGTTCCGATGTCCAAGGTGCGGCGGGCACCGATCATTTCGACCAGGAAGGCCAGGAGTTGGCCTTCCTCCGGCGCGATCTGGTAATGGGCCTCGGTCATCTTGGCCGTCTCGGCGCGCAGTGACGCCTGGATGGGCGTCTCGCGCAGGGAAGCGTCGAGCATGTACTGATAAATGGCCTCGGGCATGAAGATCGACTGCACGGTCAAGGAATCCGCTCCCTCTTCTGGCCGCCCGGCTCATGCGGGCATCGGTTCACATGTGGGAAGCGCGGCGCTGTTCGAAAGGTCGCCCGGCGATTCCGAGGGCGCGTCGCTTCCCAACCTATCGGCCCAAATCAGTTGGCCCAAATCAGTCGGCAGCGTGGAGCCGTGGCTCACATCCACCGTGGGCGCTCGGGGAACCGGTTGCCTCTGCACAATCGGAACGTGTGAATCGGCGCGTCGGATGGAACCGTGTCGATGTCTTCATGTTGTTGCACGGTCAGCAGCAGGAGAACAATGCGATGAGAAAGCTCCTTTCCGCAACGGCGGTCGCGCTCGTCATGGTCATGGTCATGGCCACGGCCGCGCCCACGCTCGCCCAGCAGAGCGCCGCCATCGCCAACCCGGCCAACGCCTATCGGGAGGTGAAGGACGACAACGTCATGGTGCCGTCCCTCAAGCGGACGGTCGGGCAACTGGACGACATGGACGTCATGGGGCCGGACGGCACGAAGGTCGGCGAGGTGGAGGAGGTGCTGATGGACGCCTCCGGCCAACCGGTCGCCGTGGTGGTGGACGTGGAGCACGGCGTTGGCATCGGCGACAAGGAGGTGATCGTCGGGCTGGACCAGCTTCGCGACGATGGGCGCACCCTGACGACCAATTTGACGAACGCGCAACTCGGCACCCTGCCGATCTGGGACGATTGAGGCTGAGCCGGCCCGGACGCAGGCTGCCGTTCCCCCCACCCTCCCCTTCTCCGCGCTGTTTCGCAGCGCGGAGAAGGATCGATGACGCCCCTTCGCCGAAGTCCTTTACTGCGGCGCCATGCGGATGGCGCCGTCGAGCCGGATCACCTCGCCGTTCAACATTTCATTTTCAAGGATGTGCTGGACAAGCCGGGCGTATTCGGAGGGCTGGCCGAAGCGCTTCGGGAAGGGAACCGTGGCGGCGAGGCTGTCCTGGACTTCCTGCGGCATGTTCAGCAGCATCGGCGTCCCGATCAGACCCGGGGCGATGGTCATTACGCGCACGGCGCTGCGCGCCAGATCGCGGGCGGCGCAGATGGTCAGGGCGACGACGCCGCCCTTCGACGAGGCGTAGGCGGCCTGCCCGATCTGCCCTTCATAGGCGGCGACGGAGGCGGTGTTGACGATCACCCCGCGCTCTCCCGATTCCAGCGGATCGAGCGTGCCCATGTCCGCGGCGGCGAGGCGCAGCATGTTGAAGGTGCCGATCAGGTTGACCTCGATCACCTTGCGGAAGTCGTCCAGCGCCATCGGGCCATCGCGCCCGACGATCCGCTTGGCCGGGGCGACGCCCGCGCAGTTGACCGCGATGCGGGCCGGACCATGGGCCGCGCGGGCCTCGGCCACGGCCTTTTCCGCCGATTCCGCGCTCGACACGTCGCACAGCAGGCCCAGCCCGCCGATCTCCTCGGCCACCTGCTTGACCGCCGCCTCGTTCATGTCGAGCACGGTGACCTTGGCGCCCAGCTTCGCCAGATGGCGCGCGGTTTCCGCCCCCATGCCGGAGGCGCCACCGGTGACGATGGCGGCCTGACCGTTGATCTGCATCGCGCTCTCTCCCTGATATCGTTTTGCTGCCGTTTAAGTTTTACATCCCGCCGGGATAGTTCGGTCCGCCGCCGCCCTCGGGAACGACCCAGTTGATGTTCTGGGTGGGGTCCTTGATGTCGCAGGTCTTGCAGTGCACGCAGTTCTGCGCGTTGATCTGCAGCCGCGGGTCGCTGCCGTCCTCCGCCCGCACGATCTCGTACACGCCCGCCGGGCAGTAGCGCGTCTCCGGCGCGTCGTAGAGCGCCAGATTGACCGCGATCGGCACCGACGCGTCCTTCAGCGTCAGGTGCGCCGGCTGGTCCTCCTCGTGGTTGGTGTTCGACAGGTACACCGACGACAGACGGTCGAACGACACCACCCCGTCCGGCTTGGGATAGGCGATCTTCGGCATCTCCGACGCCTTTTTCAGCGTCTCGTGGTCGCCGTGGCGGTGGTGCAGCGTCCACGGCGACTTGCCCTTGGTCGCCGTCTCGTAGGCCGCGTTGGCCAGACCCGCCCACAGCCCCTTCTGGAAGCCGGGGCGGATGTTGCGCACCGCGTGAAGCTCCGACCACACCCACGACGCCTTCAGCTTTTCCGGATAGGCCACCGCCTCGCGCGCCGGCCCATCGGAGTTGGCGTCGGCCGACAGCAGCTCGAACACCGCCTCGGCCGCCAGCATGCCCGACTTCATCGCGGTGTGGTTGCCCTTGATCTTGGGCACGTTGAGGAAGCCCGCCGCGTCGCCGACGATGACGCCGCCGGGGAAGGTCAGCTTGGGGATCGACTGGAAGCCACCCTCCGACAGCGCGCGGGCGCCGTAGGCGATGCGCCGCCCGCCCTCGAAGGTCGGGCGGATCGCCGGGTGGGTCTTGTAGCGCTGGAACTCCTCGAAGGGCGAGAGGTGCGGGTTTTCGTAGTCGAGCCCGACCACGAAGCCGACCGACACCAGGTTGCCCTCCATGTGGTAGAGCCAGGAGCCGCCATAGGTCTTGGGGTCCATCGGCCAGCCGATGGTGTGGACGATCAGGCCGGGCTGCGACTTGGCGGGATCGACCTCCCACAGCTCCTTGATGCCGATGCCGTAGGTCTGCGGGTCGGCGTCGCGGCGCAGGTCGAAGCGCTCGAACAGCGTCTTGGTCAGCGAGCCGCGGCAGCCCTCGGCGAAGATGGTCTGTTTGGCGTGCAGCTCCATGCCCGGCGTGTAGTTGGCGGTCTTCTCACCGTCCTTGCCGATGCCCATGTCGCCGGTGGCGACACCCTTGACCGCACCCGTGTCGTCGTAGAGCACCTCCGCCGCGGCGAAGCCGGGGTAGATCTCCACCCCCAGCTCCTCGGCCTGGGCGGCCATCCAGCGGGCGAGGTTGCCGAGGCTGATGATGTAGTTGCCGTGATTGTGCATCTGCGGCGGGGCGAAGGGTGATTTCAGCGCCTTGGTCTCGGTGAGGTAGAGGAAGCGGTCCTCACGCGCCGGGGTGGTCAGGGGCGCGCCCTTGTCCTTCCAGTCGGGGATCAGCTCGTCGAGCGCGTGCGGCTCGAACACCGCGCCGGAGAGCAGGTGGGCGCCGACTTCCGAGCCCTTCTCCACGACGCAGACCGAGAGCTCCTGCCCCGCATCAACGGCGAGCTGTTTCAGGCGGATGGCCGCGCTCAGGCCCGACGGGCCGGCCCCGACGACAAGGACGTCGTACTCCATCACCTCGCGCGGGTCGCGAGCCATCTCGTCAGCCATTTCTTCTTCTTTCCTTGCTTCGTGCGAACAACGTTTCGGGCGAACACACTCAGTGCGACAACAGAACGGGAAGGGTCATCTGGCGCAGGATCTGGCGGGTGTTGCTGCCCCGCCCGAACAGCGGGAACAGCGAGCCGCCATAGCCGCCGAAGCCGCCCATCACCAAAAGATCGGCGCCGTGGTCCGAGGCGCGCGACAGCACGGCGTCCATGGGGGTCATGCTGGTGATGGTCATGCGTTCCTGCGTGGCCGTCACGCCATGGCTCGCCAGATGCTCCAGGATGTCGACCTGCGGGACGTTGCCGCCCCCCTCCGCCCGCGGCTGGGTGTGGAAGGCGAGCAGAAGCACGGAACTCGCCTGCTTCAGCAGCGGCAGCGCGTCGTTGACGGCGCGCGCGGCTTCGCGGCTGCCGTTCCAGGCGATGACCGGACGGTCGGCGAGCTGCGGATAGGTCCCGGCGTGCGGCACGACCAGGATCGGGCGCCCGGCGTTCAGCACCACCTCTTCGATCAGGTCCGCCGGAACACGGCTGTCCTCCGGGTCGTGCTGGCCGAAGACGGCGAGGTCCACGTAGCGCGAGCAGATCACCGTCTCGGCGATCACATGGCCGTACTCACCGTGGCTGAGCTGCCACCAGCGCGTCGTCACCCCGGCCTCGCGGGCCTTCTCCTCGAACAGGTCACGCGCGCGCTGCGCCGCCTGGGTCAAGGCCGGGCCGGCCTTGCGCGTGACGATGCCGGCGCCGGAGCTGTCGCTCTGGGCGAACAGGCCGGTCAGCGTGGCGCCATGCTTCTGCGCGAGGGTCAGGGCGACGGTCAGCCGCTCCCCGCAGCGGTCGCTGTCGTCCACATGCACCAGCAGGTTCGTGAAGCTCATGGCGCCCTTCCCTTCCCTCTTTCCCGTGTTTTACGCACATCCCCGCGCGCGGGCGACCTTCGAGGCGGTCGGTCGGCCGATGGCATCGCTGATATAAGCGCCAGCCGCCACCAGCCGGTCGAGGTCCACCCCCGTCCCGATCCCCAGCCCGTTCAGCATGTAGAGCACGTCCTCGCTCGCCACGTTGCCGGACGCCCCCTTGGCGTAGGGGCAGCCGCCGAGCCCGGCGACCGAGCTGTCCACCACCGCCACGCCCATCTCCAGCGTCGCCAGGATGTTGGCGAGGGCCTGGCCGTAGGTGTCGTGGAAATGCACCGCCAAGCGCTCCATCGGCACGCGCTCCGCCACCGCCGCGATCATCGCCTGAGCCTTGGCCGGGGTGCCGGTGCCGATGGTGTCGCCGAGCGAGACCTCGTAGCAGCCCATGGCGAGCAGCCGCCCCGCCACCTCGGCCACCGCCGCCGGGGCGATCTCCCCTTCGTAGGGGCAACCGAGCACGCAGGAGACGTAGCCGCGCACCGGCACCCCCTGGGCCTTCGCCTGCTCCAGCACCGGGACGAAGCGGTCCAGGCTCTCGGCGATGGAGCAGTTGATGTTCTTCCGGCTGAAGCTCTCCGACGCGGCGGCGAAGACTGCGACCTCGTCGGCGCGGGCGGCGAGCGCGCCCTCAAGCCCCTTGGCGTTCGGGGTGAGGGCGACGTAGCGCACCCCCTCCTTGCGCCGGATGCCGGCGAAGACGTCCGGCGTGTCGGCCATCTGCGGGACCCATTTGGGCGACACGAAGCTGCCGGCCTCGATGGCGGTCAGCCCGGCGTCGGCTAGCCGGTCGACCAGACCGATCTTCACCGCCGTCGGGACGATCTGCTTTTCGTTCTGGAGGCCGTCGCGCGGGCCGACCTCCACCATGCGGACGCTTTTCGGCAGGCGCATGCTCATCCCTCCGTCACGTCGAGGACCAGCAGGTCCACGCCTTCGGATACCTGATCGCCGGCCGCGAAGTTGACGGCGCTGACCGTGCCGGCGGCGGGGGCCTTGATGGTGTGCTCCATCTTCATCGCTTCCAGCAGCATCAACGGAGCGCCCGCCTCCACCGTCTGGCCCGGCTCGACCAGCACGCGGACGACGGTGCCCGGCATCGGCGCGGTCAGGCGGCCGGAACCGCCCTCCTGCTCCGCCGCGCGGGCGGTCGGGTCGTCCAGATGCAGACGCCACACCGCCCCGTCCGACAGGATGGTCAGGTCCAGCCCCTGACAGACCACCGTGGCGCGGGTGCGCACCGCGTCGATGGTGGCGGTCAGCGTCTCGCCGTCGAGAGACACCCGCTCCGCACGGATGGCCGGGCGGCCCTCCACCTCGATCTCGTAGCCGTCGGGGCGGAAATGCAGGGTAAGGGCGCGCGGCGTGTCGCCGTCGAGCAGGCGCAGGTCGTGGTGGTTGTCGTCGTTGAGGCGCCAGCCGCTGGCCGACAGCCAGGGCGACCAGGGGTCCGACGCGGCGCGGCGGGCCTTGCGGGCATCCGCGTTGCGGCGGAGCAGCACGCTGAGCGCCGCGATGGCCAGCCCGCGGTCCGGCACCGGGGCCGGCGGGGGCAGCAGGTCGGCGCGGTGCCGCTCGATGAAGCCGGTGTCGATCTCCACCGCCCGGAAGGCCGGATGGGCGGCGATGGCGCCGAGGAAGGCGACGTTGGTGGTGACGCCGACCACCTCGTAGGCGGCGAGCGCCACGCGCAGGCGACGCAGCGCGGCGTCGCGGTCCTCGTCCCAGACGATCAGCTTGGCGATCATCGGGTCGTAGAACATGGTGACCTCGTCGCCCTCGCGGACGCCGGTGTCGACGCGGACATGCTCGTTCTCGGCGGGCGGACGGAGGCGGACCAGCTTGCCGATGGCCGGCAGGAACTCGCGCTGCGGGTCCTCCGCGTAGAGGCGCGCCTCGAAGGCGTGGCCGCGGCGGGTGAGCTGGTCCTGCATCAGCGGCAGCGTGCCGCCGGCGGCGACGCGCAACTGCCACTCCACGAGGTCCTGGCCGGTGATCTTCTCGGTCACCGGATGCTCCACCTGGAGGCGCGTGTTCATCTCGATGAAGTAGAAGCCGCCGTCCTCGTAGAGGAACTCCACCGTGCCGGCGCCGACGTAGTTCACCGCCTTGGCGGCGGCCACCGCGGCCTCGCCCATGCGGCGGCGCAGGTCGTCGGGCAGCGCCGGGGCGGGAGCCTCCTCGATCACCTTCTGGTGGCGGCGCTGGATGGAGCAGTCGCGCTCGAACAGATAGACGCCGTTGCCGTGGGTGTCGCAGAAGACCTGAATCTCCACATGGCGCGGGCGGCCCAGATACTTCTCCAGAAGCACGCTGTCGTCGCCGAAGGCAGCTTTCGCCTCGCGCTTGGCGCCGGCCACCGCGTCGGCGAACTCGCCAGGGGCGCGGACCACGCGCATGCCCTTGCCGCCGCCGCCCGCCGAGGCCTTGACCAGCACCGGATAACCGATGCGCTCGGCCTCCGCGCTCAGCGTCGCAAGGTCCTGGGCCTCGCCGTGGAAGCCGGGGACCAGCGGCACGTCGGCCTGCGACATCACGCGCTTGGATTCCGCCTTGGAGCCCATGACGCGGATGGCCTCGATCGGCGGGCCGATGAAGACCACGCCGGCCTCCGCGCAGGCCGCCGCGAATCCGGCGTTCTCCGACAGGAAGCCGTAGCCGGGATGGATGGCCTGGGCACCGGTGCGTTTCGCGACCTCGAGGATCGCGTCGCCGCGCAGGTAGCTCTCGCCCACCGGCGCCGGGCCGATGCAGACGGCCTCGTCGGCCATTTCCACATGCATGGCGCGGGCGTCGGCCTCCGAGTACACCGCGACGGTGCGGATGCCCATGCGGCGGGCGGTGCGGATGACGCGGCAGGCGATCTCGCCACGGTTCGCGATCAGAATCTTGTCGAACATGTCGGTCACAACCATGGGCCTCAGCTCCGCCACGCCGGTTCGCGTTTCTCCAGGAAGGCGCCGACGCCCTCCCTCCCCTCGTCGCTCGCGCGCTGGCGGGCGATGCGCTCCGCCGTGTCGCGGACCAGCGCATCGTCCAGCGGACGGCGCGCCACGGCGCGGATCAGCTCCTTCGCCGCGGTCTGGGAGGCCGGTCCGCATTGCAGGAGGTTGCGCACCATCACCTCGACCCCGGCGTCCAGCTCCGTCGCCGGGACGGTCTGGTGCAGCAGGCCGAGCCGCAGCGCCTCGGCGGCGGAGAAGCGCTCCGCCGTCAGGAAGTAGCGGCGGCAGGCGCGTTCGCCCATCGCGGCCACCACATAGGGGCTGATGACCGCGGGGATCAGCCCCAGCCGCACCTCGGTCAGGGCGAAGCTGGCGGTCTCGGCGGCGATGGCGATGTCGCAGGCAGCGACCAGCCCCACCCCGCCGCCGAAGGCCGGACCCTGCACCACGGCGATGGTCGGCTTCGGGCATTCGTCCAGCGTGCGCAGCATGGTGGCGAGGCCCATGGCGTCCTCGACGTTCTCGCCGTGGCTGTAGCCCGCCATCTTCTTCATCCAGCCGAGGTCGGCCCCGGCGGAGAAGCTTTTGCCAGCACCGCGCAGCAGGATGGCGCGGACGTCCGGGTTCGATCCCAGGCTGAGGAAGGCGTCGGTCAGATCGGCGATGACTCGCTCGTTGAAGGCGTTGTGCACCTCCGCCCGGTTCATCGTGACGGCGGCGACGCCGCTGGCGGCGATGTCGATCAGAATGTCGCTCATGCTCGTCGTCCCCCCGCTCACATCCGGAACACGCCGAAGGTGGTCTTCTCGACCGGGGCGTTCAAAGACGCCGACAGGCCGAGTCCGAGCACCATGCGGGTATCCGCCGGGTCGATGATGCCGTCGTCCCACAGCCGGGCGGAGGCGTAGTAGGGATGGCCCTGGTCTTCGTACTGCTGGCGGATGGGGGCCTTGAACGCCTCCTCCTCCTCCGGCGCCCAGCTTCTGCCCTGGGACTCCATGGCGTCGCGCCGGACCTGGGCGAGCACGCCCGCCGCCTGCTCCCCGCCCATCACCGAGATGCGCGAGTTCGGCCACATCCACAGGAAGCGCGGGGAATAGGCGCGCCCGCACATGCCGTAGTTGCCGGCGCCGTAGCTGCCGCCGATGATGACGGTGAATTTCGGCACCTTGGCACAGGCGACGGCGGTGACCAGCTTCGCGCCGTCCTTGGCGATGCCGCCCGCCTCGTACTTACGCCCGACCATGAAGCCGGTGATGTTCTGCAGGAAGACCAGCGGAATGCCGCGCTGGCAGCACAGTTCGACGAAATGCGCGCCCTTCAGGGCGGATTCGCTGAACAGGATGCCGTTGTTGGCGATGATGCCGACCGGATAGCCGAAGATGTGGGCGAAGCCGCAGACCAGCGTCGTGCCGTAGAGCGGCTTGAACTCGTCCAGCACCGAACCGTCGACCACGCGGGCGATGACCTCGCGGACGTCGAAGGGCTTGCGCGGGTCACTGGGGATCACGCCGTAGAGTTCGCGCGGGTCGTAGGCCGGCTCCTGCGGCTCGCGCAGGTCCATGTCGATGCGCTTGCTGCGGTTCAGGTTCGACACGACCTTGCGCGCCATGGCGAGCGCGTGGGCGTCGTTCATCGCGTAATGGTCGGTGACGCCGGAGGTGCGGGAATGCACGTCCGCCCCGCCGAGGTCCTCCGCCGACACCACCTCGCCGGTCGCCGCCTTCACCAGCGGCGGGCCGCCGAGGAAGATGGTGCCCTGGTTGCGCACGATGATCGCCTCGTCCGACATGGCCGGAACGTAGGCGCCGCCCGCCGTGCAGCTTCCCATCACCACGGCGATCTGGGGGATGCCCTGGGCCGACATGTTGGCCTGATTGAAGAAGATGCGGCCGAAATGGTCGCGGTCGGGGAACACCTCGTCCTGGTTCGGCAGGTTGGCGCCGCCCGAATCGACGAGATAGATGCAGGGCAGGTTGTTCTGCTGCGCCACTTCCTGGGCGCGCAGGTGCTTCTTGACGGTCAGGGGGAAGTAGGTTCCGCCCTTCACCGTCGCGTCGTTGACGACCACCATGCATTCCTGCCCGGCCACGCTGCCGATGCCGGTGATGATGCCCGCCGCCGGGATGTCGTCGTCATAGACCTTGTAGGCGGCCATCTGCGACAGCTCCAGGAAGGGCGATCCCACATCCAGAAGCTGGCGGATGCGCTCGCGCGGCAGCAGCTTGCCGCGGGACAGGTGCTTGTCGCGGGCCTTGGCGCCGCCGCCCTGCTTGATGGCGCCCACCTTTTCGCGCAGGTCGGCGACCAGGGCGGACATGGCGTCGGCGTTCGTCTGGAACTCGGCGGAGCGCGGGTTCAGGGCGCTCTTCAGGACGGTCATGGCCGTCGTCCTCCCGTCTCTTCTTGTTCTACTGCGTCAGGGCGCGGCTGATGACCAGCCGCTGGATGTCGCTCGTGCCCTCGTAGATCTGGCAGACGCGCACGTCTCTATAAATGCGCTCCACCGGGAAATCGTTCAGGTAGCCGTAGCCGCCGTGGATCTGGATGGCGTCGGAGCAGACGCGCTCGGCGATCTCCGAGGCGAACAGCTTCGCCATCGCCGCCTCCTTCAGGCAGGGCTCGCCCGCGTCGCGCAGGCTGGCCGCGTGCAGGACGAGCTGGCGCGCGGCCTCCACCTTCGTCGCCATGTCGGCCAGCCGGAAGGCCACCGCCTGATGCTGGATGATCGGCACGCCCATGCTCTGACGCTCCTGGGCGTAGCGGATGGCGTGGTCGAGCGCGGAACGCGCCATGCCCACCGACTGCGAGGCGATGCCGATGCGCCCGCCCTCCAGATTGGCGAGCGCCACCCGGTAACCGCCGCCCTCCGCGCCCAGCATCAGGTCGGCGGGGATGCGGCAATCCTCAAGGACGATCTGGCAGGTGTCGGAACAGCTCTGGCCGAGCTTCTCCTCGACCCGCGCGACCTGGAAGCCGGGGGTGTCGGTCGGCACGATGAAGGCGGTGATGCCCTTCTTGCCGGCGTCGGGATCGCTGACCGCGAAGACGATGGCGACGTCGGCGTTCTTGCCCGACGTGATGAATTGCTTGGTGCCGTTGAGGACCCAGTGGTCGCCGGCGCGGCGCGCGCGGGTCTTGATGGCGGCGGCGTCGGACCCCGCCTGCGGCTCGGTCAGGCAGAAGCAGCCGAGCCGCTCGCCGCGGGCCATCGGCTTCAGGAAGCGCTCCTTCTGCTCGGCGCTGCCGAACTTCAGGATCGGCATGCAGCCGACGGAGTTGTGCACGCTCATGATGGTGGAGATGGCGCCGTCTCCCGCCGCGATCTCCTCGATGGCGAGCGCGTAGGCGATGTGGTCGGTGCCGGCGCCGTCGAACGCCTCCGGCACCAGCATGCCCATGAGGCCGAGCTTGCCCATCTCGGCCAGCTCCTCCTTGGGGAAGGCGCCGGTGCGGTCGCGCTCGGCGGCGGTGGGCGCCAGCCGCTCCGCCGCGAAGTCCCGCGCCATGTCGCGCACCATCCGCTGCTCTTCCGTCAGCCGCATTGCTTTCCCTCCCGCACGCTTTCTGCCCCCTCCCCGCCCCTCCCCCGCTGTGCGGTGGAGGGAGCTTAATGCCCTCTCCCGCGAAGCGGGGGAGGGTTAGGGAGGGGGCCGAGGTTGCTTTACACCAACTCCACCGCCACCGCCGTGGCCTCGCCACCGCCGATGCACAGCGAGGCGACGCCGCGCTTCAGCCCGTTCTTCTCCAGCGCCGCCAGCAGCGTGACGAGGATGCGCGCCCCCGAAGCACCGATCGGATGGCCGAGCGCGCAGGCGCCGCCATGCACGTTGATCTTGTCGTGCGGGATGTCGAGTTCGCGCATCGCCGCCATGGCGACCACGGCGAAGGCCTCGTTCAGCTCGTAGAGGTCCACGTCCTTGGCCGACCAGCCGGCGCGCTCCAGCACCTTGTTGATCGCGCCCACGGGTGCGGTGGTGAACCAGGCCGGGGCCTGGGCATGGTTGGCGTGGGCCTTGATCTCCGCCAGGATCGGCAGACCGAGCTTCTCGGCGTTGGAGCGGGTGGTCAGCACCAGCGCCGCCGCGCCGTCGGAGATGGAGGAGGCGTTGGCCGCCGTCACCGTGCCGTCCTTGGCGAAGGCAGGCTTCAGCGTCGGGATCTTGGCCGGGTCGGCCTTCAGCGGCTGCTCGTCCTTCTCCACCACCGTGTCGCCCTTGCGGCCCTTGACGGTGACCGGGGTGATCTCCTTGACGAAGCTGCCGTCCTCGGTCGCCCGGCGGGCGCGGTTCAGGCTCTCGATGGCGTAGTTGTCCTGCGCCTCGCGGGTGAACTGGTAGTGGGTGGCGCATTCCTCCGCGAAGGTGCCCATCAGGCGCCCGCGGTCGTAGGCGTCCTCCAGCCCGTCGAGGAACATGTGGTCGAGCACGCGGCCGTGCCCCATGCGGTAGCCGCCGCGCGCGCGGTCGAGCAGATAGGGGGCGTTGGACATGCTCTCCATGCCGCCGGCCACCATGATCTCCGCCGAGCCGGCCTTGATGAGGTCGGTGGCGAGCATCACCGCCTTCATGCCCGACCCGCAGACCTTGGAGATGGTCGTGCAGCCCGCGGCCTCCGGGATGCCGGCGCCGAGCGACGCCTGACGGGCCGGCGCCTGCCCCAGACCGGCGGGGAGGACGTTGCCCATGAAGACCTCGTCCACGGCGTCCGGCTTCACCCCGGCGCGCTCCAGGGCGGCCTTGATGGCGGCGGCGCCGAGCTGCGGCGCGGTCAGCCCCTGCAGCTCGCCCTGGAAGCCGCCCATCGGGGTGCGGGCGGCGCCCGCGATGACAACGGTATCGGTCATGGTTCTTCCCTTCCCTCCGGCTTTATACCGTTTCCCTTAGGCCGTTTCCTTGAACAGCTCGCGCCCGATCAGCATGCGGCGGATCTCGCTGGTGCCGGCGCCGATTTCGTAGAGCTTGGCGTCGCGCAGCAGGCGGCCCGTCGGGTATTCGTTGATGTAGCCATTGCCGCCCAGAGTCTGAATAGACTCCAGCGCCATCCAGGTCGCCTTCTCGGCGGCGTAGAGGATCGCGCCGGCGGCGTCCTTGCGGGTCGTCTCGCCGCGGTCGCAGGCCTTGGCGACGGCGTACACGTACGCCTTGGCGGCGTTCATGATGGTGTACATGTCGGCGATCTTGCCCTGCATGAGCTGGAACTCGCCGATCGGCTGGCCGAACTGCTTGCGGTCGTGGATGTAAGGAATCACAACGTCCATGCAGGCCTGCATGATGCCGAGCGGCCCGCCGGCCAGCACCGCGCGCTCGTAGTCGAGCCCCGACATCAGCACGTTCACGCCGCGCCCGACGCCGCCCAGGATGTTCTCCTCCGGCACCTCGCAATCCTCGAACACCAGCTCGCCGGTGTTCGAGCCGCGCATGCCCAGCTTGTCCAGCTTCTGCGCGACGGAGAAGCCTTTGAAGGATTTCTCGATGAGGAAGGCGGTGATGCCGCGCGGGCCGGCGTTGACGTCGGTCTTCGCGTAGACCACCAGCGTGTCGGCGTCCGGCCCGTTGGTGATCCACATCTTCGTGCCGTTCAGCACGTAGCGGTCGCCCTGCTTCTCCGCGCGCAGCTTCATCGACACCACGTCGGACCCGGCGTTCGGCTCCGACATGGCGAGCGCGCCGATGTGCTCGCCGGAGATCAGCTTCGGCAGGTAGCGGCTCTTCTGCTCCGCCGTGCCGTTCTTGCGGATCTGGTTGACGCAGAGGTTGGAATGCGCGCCGTAGCTGAGGCCGACCGAGGCCGAGGCGCGGGAGATCTCCTCCATCGCCACGACATGCTCCAGATAGCCCATGCCGGCGCCGCCGTATTCCTCCTCCGCCGTGATGCCGAGCACGCCGAGGTCGCCGAACTTCCGCCACAGCTCGTTCGGGAACTCGTTGGTCCGGTCGATCTCGGCGGCGCGGGGCGCGATCTCGTCGGCGGCGAAGCTGCGCACCGTGTCGCGCAGCATGTCCGCGGATTCGCCGAGGTCGAAGTTCAGGGTCGGATACTGGTTCGACAGCATGGTGTTGGCGCTCCCCCCGGAGGTCTGTTCTTCGTTCTCGCCATACGGCGACGTATGGAGCCGTACGGTAGCGTATGGAAATAGGCGTGGCAAGGCCTCTTGGCCCATCCCCCTTCCGGAGGAGGGCCAAGAGGCTCCGCTCACTTCATGTTGATGATGATCGTCTTCTTGTGGGTGAAGTGTTCCAGCATCGCCTCCAGCGAGGCTTCCTTGCCCAACCCCGACGACTTGACGCCGCCGTAGGACAGGTTCGGCTGCACGACCAGATTCTGGTTCACCTGCACGAATCCGGCCTCCAGCCGGTGCACCGCGTCCATCGCCACCTTCAGGTCGCGCGTCCAGATGGTGGCGGCAAGGCCGTATTCGGTGTCGTTGGCCTGGGCGATGACCTCTTCGTAATCGGTCCAGCGGATGACGCAGCAGACCGGGCCGAAGATTTCCTCCTGCGCGATGCGGTCGCTGTTCTTCACGCCGGTGAAGATGTGCGGCTGCACGTACAGGCCCTTGGTCAGCTTCGGATCGGACGGCATGGCCGAGCAGACATGCGGGGTCGCCCCGCCCTCCTTGCCGATGGCGATGTAGCTCTGCACCCGGTCGAGCTGCTGGGGCGAGACGATGGTGCCGATGTCGGTCGACTCGTCGAGCGGGTCGCCCATCTTCATGGCGTTCACCTTCTCCTTCAGCTTGTCCACGAAGGCGTCGTGGATGCTGTCATGGACGAAGATGCGCGACGACGCGGTGCAGCTCTGGCCCTGGCGGGTGAAGCGCATGCCGGCGATGGCGCCAGCGATGGCCTGGTCGAGGTCGGCGTCGCCGCAGACGATCATCGGGCTCTTGCCGCCCAGTTCCAGCGTCACCGGGATCAGCTTTTCGGCGGCCGTCTTGTAGACGATCTTGCCGGTCTCGACCGAGCCGGTGAAAGTCACCTTCTTGACGTCCTTGTGCGCCACCAGCGGGGCGCCGCATTCCGGGCCGTAGCCCGAGAGGATGTTCACGACCCCGGCCGGGATCACCGTGTTGATGAGCTGCACGACGCGCAGCACGGCGAGCGGCGCCTCCTCCGCCGACTTCACCACCACGGCGTTGCCCGCCACCATCGCCGGGGCGATCTTCAGCGCCATCAGCAGGAGCGGCACGTTCCAAGGGATGATCGCGCCGACCACGCCCACCGGCTCGCGCACCGTCATGGTCAGCATGGACGGGTTGAAGGGGATGGTTTCGCCCTTCAGCTCCGGCGCCAAACCGCCGAAGAAGACGAACGCGTCGGACAGGACGCCGGCCTCGACGCGCGATTCGGTGCGCAGCGCCTTGCCGGTCTCCAAGGCGATCAGTTTGGCGATTTCCTCCTTGTGGGCGTCGAGCACGCGCCCGCATTCGGCGACCAGCTTGCCGCGCTCCCGCACCGGACGCTTGGCCCATTCCTTCTGCGCGGCCACAGCGGCAGCCACCGCGGCGTCCACGTCCGCCGCCTCGCCGAAGGCGGCCTCGGCCACCGTCTCGCCGGTCGCCGGGTTCACGACGGGGAAGCTCTTGCCGGAGGAGGCCGGGCGGAAGTCGCCGCCGAAGAAATGCTTGCCCGACAGCTCCCTGGCGAGCGCGAAGGGGTCGAGCTGGAGGTCGGTGCTGACGCTCATGTCGAAAAGGTCCTCGTGTGTATCGGGTCGGTTATCGTTGTTATCGGGTGTCGCGGTTTTCAGCGGCCGGAGGTTCTCAGGCGCGGGCGTCTTCGATGACCTTGCCGTCGTTGGGCAGGCTGCCAGGGGCCGCGAACTCCACGACACCCTTCAATTTGGTGACGGCGGCCAGAGTTTCACGCACGGACGCCGCCAAAGCCTCGCCGGACTCGGGCGACTCGCAGCGCAGGGTCATGGTGTCGTTGGCGTCCTCCCGCCCGACGACGAGGCGGGCCTTGCCGATCTGCGGGTGGCGGCGCAGCACCTCGGCGATCTGCTGCGGGTGGACGAACATGCCCTTGACCTTGGTGGTCTGGTCGGCGCGGCCCATCCAGCCCTTCAGCCGCATGTTGGTGCGCCCGCAGGGGCTTTCGCCGGGCAGCACGGCGGACAGGTCGCCGGTGGCGAAGCGGAGCAGCGGGTAGGCCTGGTTGAAGGTGGTGACGACGACCTCCCCCACTTCGCCCGCCGGCACGGGATCGCCGGTGCCGGGGCGGACGATCTCCACGATCACGCCCTCCTCCACCACCAGCCCGGCGCGGGCCGTCGTCTCGTAGGCGACGAGGCCGAGGTCGGCGGTGCCGTAGCTCTGGTAGGCGGCGATGCCGCGCCCCTCGTAATAGGCGCGGGCGTCCGGCAGGAAGGGGCCGCCGGTCAGATGGCCGATCGCGATGGAGGACAGGTCCAGCCCCAGCTCGTCGCCCTTCTCCAGGATGATCTTCAGGAAGTCGGGCGTGCCGATGTAGGCCCGCGGCTTCAGATGGGCGGCCACCTGGGCCTGCATCTCGGTGTTGCCGACGCCGGCGGGGATGACCGCGCAGCCCAGCGCGTGCGCCCCCGTCTCGAACATCGAGCCGGCGGGGGTCAGGTGGTAGGCGAAGCAGTTCTGCACGAGGTCGCCGCTGCGGATGCCCGAGGCGTAGAGCGCCCGCGCGGTGCGCCAGGGGTCGCTACCGTGGGCCTCCGGATCGTGGATCGGGCCGGGCGAGGCGAAGACGCGGGCTAGCCGCCCGACGGCGACGGTGGTCATCCCGCCGAAGGGCGGCGCGTCCTTCTGCAGCGCGATCAGGTCCGACTTGCGGGTGACCGGCAGCGCGGCGAGCGCCCCTCGGTCGCGGACGGCGGCGGGGTCCACATCGGCGAGCAGGCGGGTGAAGTAGGGTGCGTTCGCCTTGGCGTGGGCGATCTGCGCCGGCAGCGCCGCGAACAGCTCCGCCTCGCGCCGGTCGGGGGAGCGGGTTTCGAGTTGATCGTAAGTGTCGGACACCGATGCCTCCCGGCTGTTTTTCTTCTTCTCCCCTCTCCCGTCCCGGGAGAGGGTGGCCCGAAGGGCCGGGTGAGGGTGCCGCCAACGGTCGGCGCTTTTCTTCCTGCAAGACCCTCACCCTTCCCACTTCGTGGGCCCCTTCCCTCTCCCGGGACGGGAGAGGGTGAAACTCAAATCCAGCGCTTCCGGCGCTTGAAGCTCTTGAGGTTCTTGAAGCTCTTGCGCTCCTCGTTGCCGCCGCCGAGGTAGAATTCCTTCACGTCCTCGTTGTTGCGCAGCTCTTCGGCGGTGCCGTCGAGGACGACCTTGCCGTTTTCCATGATGTAGCCGCGCGTCGCGGCCTGGAGCGCCATGCGGGCGTTCTGTTCGACCAGCAGGATGGTGACGCCCAGGTCCTTGTTGATCTGCCGGATGATGCTGAAGACCTCCTTCACCATCAGCGGCGACAGGCCCATGGACGGCTCGTCCATCAGGATCAGCTTCGGCCGCGCCATCATCGCGCGCCCGATGGCCAGCATCTGCTGCTCGCCGCCCGACAGGTAGCCGGCGAGTCCGGTGCGTTCCTTCAGGCGGGGAAAATAGTGATAGACCATCTCGATGTCGTCCTTCACGCCGCCGTCGCGGCGGGTGAAGGCGCCGAGGCGCAGATTCTCCTGGCAGGTCATGTCGCCGATGATGCGGCGACCCTCCATCACCTGGAAGATGCCGCGCCGGACGATCTGGTCGGGGTCGATGCCGTTGATGCGCTCACCCCCGAAGGTGATGTCGCCGCGCGTGACCTCGCCGTCCTCGGTCTTCAGCAGACCGGAGATGGCCTTCAGCGTCGTCGACTTGCCGGCGCCGTTGGCGCCCAGCAAGGCGACGATCTCACCCTCCGGCACCTCCAGGCTGAGGCCGCGGAGCACCAGGATGACGTCGTTGTAGACGACCTCGATGTTGTTGACGGACAGCAGCGGCGCCTTGGCCGTGCCGGGAACCGGAGCCGGGGCGACCGCAGTCGCTGTGGCGGCGTTCATCATGCGGCACCTGATGCAGTGTAACGGGACGGAGGCCCCCGTCGCCGCCCTTTCACGGCGGCGACGGAGGCGGTCCGGCTTACCAGCCCAGCCACTCCGGCTTGCGCGGGACGTCGACGGTGGCGATCTTCTCCAGCTTGATCGTGCCGGCCTTCACCAGATCGTCCACCGAGCCGCCGGTGTCGCCGGTCACGTTGGCGCGGTACAGGTTGACCTTGTCCATGCCGCGGTGGTCGGTCTCGGTCCAGGTCGACGGCACGCAGACGCCCTCCAGCCCCGCCGGCACCCAATCCTTCTTCTGGTACATGCCCTTGCGGATGTTCGGGCCGGTCACGCCGCCGTTCTGCTTCGCCCAGTCCATGGCTTCCTTCATGTAGAAGGCGGAGCAGATGCCCGACACGTAGTGCACCGGACGGTAGGCGGTGCCGGCGGCGTCGGAGATCTTGGAGATCTCCTTGACGATCTTCATGCCCGGCGCGTCGCCGCCCCAGATGGCCGCGGTGCGCACCGGGAAGATCACGCCGTTGGCGGCCGAGCCGGCGGCCTTGGCGGCGTTCTCGTCCATGCCCCAGACGTTGCCCATGAACTGCACCTGGGCGCCGACCGTCTGGCAGGCCTTCAGCACGGAGATGTTCGAGCCCGCCGTGTTGCCGAGATAGGCGTAGTTGGCGCCCGCCTGCTTCAGCGTCAGGCACTGGGCGGTGTAGTCGCCCGGCGTCAGGGCGAACTGGACCGCCGGCAGCACGTCGAAGCCCAGCTCCTTGGCGAGTTGCTCTCCGGCTTCCTTCGGGGCGTTCGGGTAGGGGTGGTTGGCGCCCATGTGGACGTACTTGGGCTTGCCCGAGCCGCCCTTCTTCTTCCAGTCCTCGGCCGCCCACATCAGCATGGCGCGCAGGCCGTCGGAGTAGGACGGGCCGTAGAAGAAGTTGTAGGGGGCCGGCTTGGAGCCGTGCGGGCCGTTGCCGGTCGGGTCGGTCAGGTGACCCGAGTAGGAGCCGGAATAGTAGGGGATCTCGTCCTTGCCGACGAAGCCGGTCAGCGCCTCGGTGTCGGCGGTGCCCCAGCCCTGGATGGCCGCGACCTTGCCGCTGCCCGACGACCACTTCTTGTACTGGCTGATGGCGCGCGGCGCCTGATAGCCGTAGTCCACCGTCTCGACGTCCATCGTCGTGCCCGCGATGCCGCCGTTCTTGTTGATGTAGGCGAGCGCGTCGGCGACGCCCTGGCCGAAGGGCACGCCCACGTCCGACGTGGCGCCGGACTGGTCGGCGAGGTGGCCGACCGGGATCTTCTGGGCGTTGGCGGCCCCGGTGCCGAGCAGGACGACGGCGGCGGACGCCAGCAGGACGGTCTTCATGGTCATGGTGCGTTTTCTCCCAGTCGTTATGTTTTTCAGAAGCCGATGTGCGAGAAGGGCTCTAGTGCGAGAACGGGTAGAGCTTCCAGTAGGCCTTGATCTGCTTCCAGCGGTGGGCCAGCCCGTCCGGTTCGAAGACCAGGAACAGGATGATCACGAGGCCGATGGCCATTTCGCGCAGGAAGGCGATGGCGTCCTTCAGGTTCAGCGCGGCGTCGATGGCGGTGCCGGACAGCGCGGTGGTGATGGCCTGCATCACCTCGGGCAGCAGCACCATGAAGGCGGTGCCCATCAGCGACCCCATGATCGAGCCCAGCCCCCCGATGATGATCATGCCGAGGAACTGGATCGAGAAGAGGATCGTGAAGCCCTCCACCGATACGAACTGCAGGTAGTGGGCGTAGAGCGCGCCGCCGATGCCGGCGTAGAAGGACGAGATGCCGAAGGACATCGTGCGGTACTTGGTCAGGTTGATGCCCATGATCTCCGCGGAGAGATAATGGTCACGCACCGCCACCAGCGCCCGCCCGTCGCGGGACCGCATCAGGTTGGTCGCCAGGATGTACATGACGACCATGTAGACCAGCACGACGTAGAAGAAGCTCTCGTCGGTGTCGAAGGCGTAGCCGAACAGGGTGAAGGGCTCCGCGATTGTGCCGGCGGTTCCCCCCGTGAACCAGTCGGCCCGCGAGAAGAAGTCCTGGAGGATGTACTGCGCCGCCAGCGTGGCGATGGCGAGGTACAGGCCCTTCAGCCGCGCCGCCGGGATGCCGAACAGCATGCCGACCGCGGTGGTCATCACGCCGGCCAGCGGGATGGCGAGCGCCACCGGGATGCCGAAGCTGTTCGACAGCCACGCCGACGAGAAGGCGCCGAAACCGAAGAAGGCGGCGTGCCCGATGGAGATCTGGCCGGTGAAGCCGACCAGAATGTTCAGCCCCAGCGCCGCGATGCCGAGATAGCCGATCTGGATGCACAGGTTCAGCCAGTAGCGGTCCATGAAGGCCGGGCAGAGCAGCAGCAAGGCCACGCCCAGGATCGCGAAGTTGCGGCTGGTCCTGGTCGGGAAGATGGTCGTGTCGGCGGCGTACCGGGTCTTGAAGTCGCCGCAGGGAATGAGACTGATGTTCGCCATGGTTGCGGCCGCTCCTTACACGCGCTCGATGTCCTTGGTGCCGAAGAGGCCGTAGGGCTTGATCATCAGGATGACGATCAGGACGTAGAAGGGGGCGATCTCGTACATGTTGCCCCAGTTCAGCCACTGGCTGTCCAGGTAGTGCGCGAGATTCTCCAGCACGCCGACGATCAGGCCGCCCAGCACCGCCCCGGCCACGCTGTCCAGCCCGCCGAGGATGACCGCCGGGAAGACCTTGATGCCGAAGAAGGAGAGCGCGGACGACACGCCGTTGACGACGCCGACCGTGACGCCGGCCACCGCCGACACCATGGCGGAGATGGCCCAGCTCATCGCGAACATGTGGCGCACGGAGATGCCCAGCGACTGCGCCACCTGCTGGTCGAAGGCGGTCGCCCGCATCGCCAGACCCATCCGCGAGTATTTGAAGAACCAGCCGAAGCCCGCCATGATCAGCAGCGAGATGACCAGGCTCATCACATAGACGGTCTGCACGTCGAGCCCGAGGATGTTCACGGTCGGGCTGGCGAAAATGGTCGGGAACGGCTTGGCGAAGACGCCGAACATCCACTTCATCAGGGCCTGGAAGAAGATCGACAGGCCGATGGTGACCATGATGACGGAGATGATCGGCTCCCCGATCATCGGCCGCAGCACGACGACCTGAAGCACGATGCCGAAGACCAGCATGAAGGCCAGCGTGATCGGGAAGCCGATCCAGAAGGGCAGCTGCCAGGAGGTCAGCAGCCACCAGCAGGTCCAGGCGCCGATCAGCAGGAACTCGCCCTGGGCGAAGTTCACGATGCGGCTGGCCTTGTAGATCAGCACGAAGGACATCGCCACGACGCCGTACAGCGCGCCGACGATCAGTCCGTTGACGAGAAGCTGGAAGAGCAAGGTCATGGCGTGGCCTCGTTCTCAATACCCTCTCCCGTCCCGGGAGAGGATGGCCCGCAGGGCCGGGTGAGGGTGCATTCGAGGATCGAGCGCCGGCCCATTGCCGACACCATCACCCTTCCCGCGCGGAGCGCGGGCCCTTTCCCTCTCCCGGGACGGGAGAGGGATTTTCTGGCGTGGCGCATCACCGCCCCCCTCACGCCGCGGCCTGCGCCGGCTTCTTGGCCGGCGTGGGCAGCAGGTCGACCACCTTCAGCACGGTGCGGATGCGCTGCTTGGTGCCGTCCTGGAAGGTGATGGTGGTGTCCACGTCGATGGCCGGCTGGCCCGCGTAGATGGAGTCGATGATCTCGCCGTACTTCTCGGCGATCACGCCGCGCCGCACCTTGCGGGTGCGCGTCAGCTCGCCGTCGTCGGCGTCCAGCTCCTTGTAGAGCAGAAGGAACTTGGTGATCCGCTGAAACTCCGGCAGCGTCGCGTTCACCCGCTCCACCTCCTGGCGCAGCAGCTCGTAGACTTCCGGCTTCGACGCCAAGTCTGAGTAGGTGGTGAAGGCGATGCGGTTCTTTTCCGCCCACTTCGACACGATGGGGAAGCGGATGCAGATGATCGCCGACAGATAGGGCCGCTTGTTGCCCAGGATCACCGCCTCGGCCACGTAGGGGCTGAACTTCAGCTTGTTCTCGATGAACTGCGGGCTGAAGCGATCGTTGTTGCTGGTGGTGGCGATGTCCTTGATGCGGTCGATGATGACCAGATGGCCCTTCTTGTCGAAGAAGCCGGCGTCGCCCGTGTGCATCCAGCCGTCGCGCAGGTCCGCCGTGGTCGAGGCCTCGTTGCGGTAGTAGCCGGCGAACATGTTGGGGTGGCTGACCACGATCTCGCTGACGCCGTTCTGGTCGGGCTCGATCACCTTGACCTTGATATCGTCGTCGAAGGGCACGCCCACCGTGTCGAAATCCACGTCGTTCGAGCGATGCACCGTGTAGGCGCCCATCGTCTCGGTCTGGCCGTAGATCTGGCGCAGCGGCACGCCTAGCGCCTGGAAGAATTTGAAGGTGTCGGGGCCGAGCGCCGCGCCGCCGGTCGCCGCCGACTTCAGGTTGGTGAAGCCAAGGCGGTCTCGCAGCGCTGCGAAGAGAATGCGGTCGGCGACGGCGGAGCGGGTGCCGTTGGCAAGCGCCTCCAGCCCCAGCTTCATGCCGTAATCGTACATCGTCTGCTTGAAGGGGGAAGCGTCCATCATGCGGGCGCGCACGTCGGCGGCGATCTGCTCCCACAGGCGGGGGGCGAACAGCACGAAGCTCGGCCCGATCTCGCGGAAGTCGTTCATCATCGTCTCGGCTTCCTCGACGAAGTTCACGCGCATCCGCGACACCATGCCCATGCCGACGGCGTAGATCTGCTCCATGATCCAGGACAGCGGCAGAACCGACACATACTCGTCGGTCGGCCCCTTGGGGTCCACCGACAGGTAGCTGGCGACGTGGCGGATCAACCGCCCCGCCGGCAGCATCGCCAGCTTCGGGTTCGAAGTGGTGCCCGAGGTGGTGCAGAGCACCGCCACGTCGTCGCCGCGCGTTGCGCCGACCAGCTCCTCGTAGAGGTTCGGCTTCTCGGCGTGCAGGGTGTTGCCCAGCTTCACCAGCTCCGCCGCCTCCATCAGGCGCGGGTCGCTGTATTTGCGCATCCCGCGGGGGTCGGAGTAGATGATGTGCTTCAGCGTCGGCAGGCGCTCGCCGAGGTTCAGCAGCTTGTCGACCTGCTCCTCGTCCTCCGCGAAAATGACGTGCACGTCGGCGTAGGTGATGAGGTAGGCGACCTCCTCGTCCATGGCGTCGCGGTAGATGCCCAGGCTCATGGCGCCCATGGCGTGGGCGGCGATCTCGCCCATCACCCAGTCGGGCCGGTTGTCGCCGAGCAGGGCCACCACATGGCCGCGCTCCACGCCGAGCTTGATGAGGCCGAGCGTGAAGGCGCGCACGCGGGCGTGCATGTCCGCCCAGGTGAACTCGCGCCAGATGCCGAAGTCCTTCTCGCGCATGGCGACGTCGCCGCCATGCTCGCGGGCGTGCAGGGTCAGCAGCTTCGGCAGCGTGTCGTGGATCTTGATATCGGGCAGCGTCAGATCGGGAACAGACATCACGCGACCTCCTGCTTGGGCGGCGGGGCCACGGCCTCGTCCTCCTCGTCGTCCTCGCCGAGATAGGCGCGCTTGACGCGCGGATCGTTCAGCACCTCCTCCGGCGTGCCCTCGGCGATCTTCTTGCCGAACTCCAGGACGATCACGCGGTGGGAGATGTCCATCACGACGCCCATGTCGTGCTCGATCATCACCACCGTCATGCCGAACTCCTCGTTCAGGTCGACGATGTAGCGGGCCATGTCCTCCTTCTCCTCCAGGTTCATGCCCGCCATGGGCTCGTCCAGGAGGATCAGGTCGGGTTTCAGCGCGATGGCGCGGGCCAGCTCCACCCGCTTGCGCAGGCCGTAGGAGAGCGTCCCCGCGGTGGCCTTGCGGACATGCTGGATTTCCAGGAAGTCGATGATCTCCTCGACCTCGCGGCGGTGGGCCAGCTCCTCCTTGCGGGCGCCGGTCAGCCAGTAGAGGGACCCGGTGAAGAAGTTGTTCTTCAGCAGGTGGTGACGCCCGACCATGATGTTGTCGAGCACCGTCATGTGGCCGAACAGCGCCAGATTCTGGAAGGTGCGCCCGATGCCGAGCGAGGCGCGGTGGTTGGGCGTCATGCCCGTGATGTCCTGGCCCTTGAAATAGACCTTTCCGTCGGTGGGCCGGTAGCGGCCGGAGATGCAGTTGACCATGGAGGTCTTGCCCGCACCGTTCGGGCCGATGATGGAGAACAGCTCCCCCTTGCGGATGCTGAAACCGACGTCGGTCAGCGCCTGCACGCCGCCAAAGCGCAAGGACACGCCCCGGGCTTCGAAGATGGTGTCCGATGGGGAGGCCGCGCGGGTGGCGTCGGCCGGGTGGGCGTAACCGCGTGGCGATGCGACGGGCGCGCCTGACATTTCCTCCTCCGTTGCTGTGGAACTGCCTTTTTATCGTTCGCCGGATCGTTGGCCGTGCGAACTGGTCCATATTGTGGACCGTCCTTTGTGCAACGTCTGAACTATAGCCTGTGATGCGCACCGTTTTCAACACGGACATTCCGTGTATGCATGTTTTTTGGAGCGACATCCGGCCCGAAGGTCCATAATATGGACCCCATCATGACCCGGCCCGATTCCGACACCGAAACCGCCCCTGCCGGAGCGTCCGGCGGCACGCAAAGCCTGGAACGCGCGTTGGCCCTGCTGCGCGCCGTCGCGTCGCATGGGGCCGAGGGCGCGCGGCTGGCCGACCTGATGAGCGACACCGCCCTGTCCAAGGCGACCGCGCACCGCCTGCTGACCGCCCTGGCGCGGGAGCGCTTCATCGACCAGGACCCGCGCAGCCGCCGCTACCATCTGGGGCCGGAGCTGGATTCGCTGGGCCGCATCGCCGCCGCCCGCCACCGCCCGGAAGGCGTCGGCAACGGCACGGCGCCCGGCCCGGCCACCGTTCAGCCGACCGCCTTCCTGCGCCCGGACTACCAGGGCGATTCCATTCCGCTCGCCGACCTGCTGTGCGACCGCCACACCCGCGCCGACGGCGCCCGCGCCGCCCTGCTGCACGAGAGCGTGGCCGGGCAGACGACGGAGCTGAGCTTCGCCCGGCTGGCCCGCGATTCGGCGCGCTTCGCCGCGGTGCTGCGCGGCCTCGGCGTCGGGCGTGGCGACCGGGTGGCGGTGCTGCTGCCCAAGGGGGCGGAGCTGCTGATCGCCGCGCTGGCGATCTGGCGGCTCGGCGGGGTCTACATGCCGCTGTTCACCACCTATTCCGCGGCCGCGGTCGCCTACCGGCTGGCCGACAGCGACGCGCGGGCGATCGTCACCACCGGCTTCCTGCGCCGCAAAATTCCGCGCGACAACAGCCGCCCCGTGGTGATGGTGGAGGGCGACGAGGCCTTCGGTCCCGGCGCCGACGCGGTGCCCTTCTGGTCGGCGCTTCATGAATCGGCCCCCTTGCCCGACAGCGCCCGCTACGCCGACCGCGACGCCTTCGCGCTGATGTACACCTCCGAGGCGGAGCCGAAGCCGCTCGGCGTCTCGCTGCCCGTCATGGCGCTGGCCGGGATCGAGCAGTACATGCGCATCGGCCTCGACCTGCGCGACGACGACATCTACTGGAACATGGCCGATCCCGGCTGGGCCTACGGCGCCTATTACGGGCTGGTCGGGCCGCTGCTGCTCGGGCGCACCACCATCTTCTGCGACGGCCCCTACGACGTGCGGCAGGGCTACCGCATGCTGACAAAGTTCGGCGTCACCAACCTGACCTGCGCGCCGTCCCAGATCCGCGCCTGGCACAGCGCCGACCCGGAGGGCGGCCCGCACAAGCTCGCCCTGCGCATCCTGTCGGTGGTCGGCGAGCCGCTGCCGCCGGAGTTGATCGGTTGGGCGAACCGGGTGGTCAGCGTCCCCCTGCTCGACCAGTACGGGCAGCGCGAGACCGGCATCTTCATGATGAACCGCTACGACCCCGGCCACGCCGACCGCACCGCCGACTCCTCGCTGGGACGGCCCCTGCCCGGCTTCCGCGTGGTCATCCTCGACCCGCAGGGCCGCGAGGCGCCGGTCGGCGGCGCGGGCGAGATCGCCATCGACGTTGAATCCTCGCCGCTCTTCTGGTTCGACGCCTACGCCAACGACCCGGCGCGCACCGCCGCCCGCTTCCGCCACGGCCGCCGCTATTACCTCACCGGCGACTGGGCGTTCCTGGACGGCGACGGCAACATCCATTTCCGGGGACGGGCGTCGGACGCCATCGTCATGCAGCAGGCGGATTGAGGGGAGGCGCTTGCCCCCACCCCGGCCCTCCCCCGCTTTCGCAGGGGAGGGAGGAAAATGTCCCCTCCCCTGCGAAGCGGGGGAGGGTTAGGGAGGGGGCTCCGTAACCGCCCTTACGGCTTTCCGCGCAGCATGTTGACGATGCCGGAGAAGTCCTTGCCTCCGAAGCCGGCGTTGCAGAACAGCGCGTACATCTGCGCCGCCTCGCCGCCGAGCGGCAGCGGGCTGCCGGTGCTCTGTCCGGCCTCCACCGCCAGCTTCAGGTCCTTCAGCATCAGCGCCGCGGCGAAGCCCGGCTGGTAGTCGCGGTTGGCCGGCGAGGTCGGGACCGGACCCGGCACCGGGCAATAGCTGGTCAGCGACCAGCACTGGCCCGACGACTTCGACGCCACGTCGAACAGCTTCTGCGATTCCAGCCCCAGCTTCTCGGCGAGCGCGAAGGCCTCCGACACGCCGAGCATCGAGATGCCGAGGATCATGTTGTTGCAGATCTTCGCCGCCTGGCCGTTGCCCGGCCCGCCGGTGTGCACGATGGCCTTGCCCATCGCCGACAGGATCGGCTCGGCGCGGCGGAAGGCGGTGTCGCTGCCGCCGACCATGAAGGTCAGAGTCGCCGCCTCGGCCCCGCCGACGCCGCCGGACACCGGCGCATCCACCATGGCGTGGCCCGCCGCCTCCGCCGCCGCCGCGACCGCGCGGGCGCTGTCGACGTCCACGGTGGAGCTGTCGATGAACAGGCTGCCCGGCTTGGCCTTGGCGATGATGCCGTCGGGCGCCGTGTAGACATCGCGCACATGCTTTCCGGCGGGCAGCATGGTCACCACCACCTCGGCCTCCCCTGCAGCGGCGCCGGGGCCGGTGGCGATGGTGGCGCCGGCGTCGCGCGCGGCGGTGCAGGCGGCTTCCGACAGGTCGAAGGCCAGCACGGTGTGGCCGGCCTTCAGCAGGTTGCGCATCATCGGCGCGCCCATGTTGCCCAGCCCGATAAAGGCGATCGTCGCCATAGCGTTTCCCCTCGTCTTTTTGATGCCGTCTTATTGTGCTGCCGTCAGCCGCCGGTCAGATGGCGGGCGATGATGACGCGCATGATTTCGTTGGTGCCTTCGAGAATCTGGTGAACCCGCAGGTCGCGGAAAATCCGCTCGATCGGGTACTCCTTGATGTAGCCGTAGCCGCCGTGAAGCTGCAGCGCCTCGTTCACCACCTGGAAGCCCGCGTCGGTGGCGAAGCGCTTGGCCATGGCGCAATGGGCCGTCGCCTCCGGCGAGCCGGCGTCGAGGCTGGAGGCGGCGCGGTGCAGCATCAGCCGGGCGGCGTCCAGTTCCGTCGCCATGTCAGCCAGCTTGAACTGCAAGGCCTGGAAGGCGTTCAGCGGCTTGCCGAACTGCTTGCGCTCCGTCGTGTAGGCGATGGTCTGCTCCAGGCAGAAGCGCGCCCCGCCGACCGAGCAGGCGGCGATGTTCAGGCGCCCGCCGTCCAGCCCCTTCATGGCGATGCGGAAGCCCTCCCCCTCATCGCCGATGCGGTTGGCGACGGGGACGCGGCAGTTCTCGAAGATGACCGCCGAGGTCGGCTGGCTCTTCCAGCCCAGCTTGTGCTCCTGCTTGCCGAAGGACAGGCCGGGCGTGCCCTTCTCGACGACGATGCAGGAGATGCCCTTGGGGCCCGGCTCGCCGGTGCGGACCATGCAGACATAAACGTCCGACGTTCCGCCGCCGGAGATGAAGGCCTTCGAGCCGTTCAGCATGTAATGGTCGCCGTCCCGCTCCGCCCGTGTGCGCAGCGAGGCCGCGTCGGACCCCGCGCCCGGCTCGGTCAGGCAATAGCTGGCGAAATGCTCCATGGTCGTCAGCTTCGGCAGGAAGCGCTCGCGCTGCTCCGGATTGCCGAAGCGGTCGATCATCCAGGAGGCCATGTTGTGGATGGAGATGTAGGCCGCCGTGGACGGGCAGGCCGCCGACAGCTCCTCGAAGATCAGCGCCGCGTCCAGCCGGCCGAGTCCGGAGCCGCCGAACTCCTCCCCCACATAGATTCCGGCGAAGCCGAGGGCCGCGGCCTGCCGCAGGGTGTCGACGGGAAAAACGCTGTTCTCATCCCAGTGCGCGGCGTTCGGCGCCATTTCCTGCTGCGCGAAGTCGCGCGCCGTGTCGCGGAACGCCTGCTGCTCCTCCGAAAGCGCAAAATCCATGCGCATCCTCCCCAGAACCGCAGTGGCCCGGAGTCCAAGACGGATCTCCGGTTCTCATTGTTGGGGGGAAGGACTATCATGCTGGATACCCGCTGTCCATCTCTTGTATACAGAGACAGGGGCGGCGGAAGGCCGCGGACGAGGAAGGGGACACGCTCGGGATGAGCGACCGGATTGCCGCCAGCAAGACCGCCGAAGCTGCCGTGGACCGCAAGGGCGCCACCCGCGCCGACGAGGTGCGGCTCGCCATCGAGGAGGACATCTTCCTGGGCCGCCTGCGCCCCGGGACGCGGCTGGACGAGGAGAGCCTCGCCCAGCGCTTCAACATCTCCCGCACCCCGATCCGCGAGGCGATCCTCCAGCTCGTCCATGCCGGGCTGGTGGAGAAGCAGCCGCGCCAGGGGGCGGTGGTGGCGCCGCTGAAGCTGCACCGCATGGTGCAGATGTTCGAGGTGATGTCGGAAATCGAGGGGCTGTGCGCCCGCTTCGCCGCCCGCCGCATGTCCGAGGAGGAGAAACAGGCGCTGAAATGCCTGCACGACACCTCGAAGGCGCACATGGAGGCGCGGCAGTTGGACGCCTATTACGCGGTGAACCGCTCCTTCCACGAGGCGGTCCAGGCGGGCAGCCACAACGAGCCGCTGCAGGAGATCGCGCGCGGCCTGTTCGCCCGGCTGGCCCCCTACCGCCGCTACCAGCTCAACCACCCCGACCGCGTCCAGGACAGCTTCACCGAGCATGACGACGTGGTAGAGGCGATCCTGGCCGGAGACCCCGAGGCCGCCTACGCCGCCATGCGGCGGCACGTGACCATCCAGATCGACATCTTCACCGAGTTCGTGTCCATCATGGGCGGAAGCGAAATACAGTAGACCGTCTTTCCGTATACAAAGCTATGGCCGACGGCATGCGCCTGTGCTAAATCCTGGACACCGGATCACCGGGTGCATGGAGGGAATCACAATGTCCGACGTGGGTGGCAATCTGTTCGAGCTGTTCCGTTCCCGCTTTCCGGCGGACCGCAGCCGCCCCTTCGCCGAGACCGAGCCCGGCACCGACAAGGCGCGCACCGTCACCTACGGCGACCTCGAGGCGCTGACCGGCCGCTACGCCAACCTGCTCGCCGACCTCGGCCTGAAGAAGGGCGACCGGGTCGCCGTGCAGGTGGAGAAGTCGGTCGAGAACATCATCCTCTACCTCGCCACGGTGCGGGCGGGCGGCGTCTTCCTGCCGCTGAACCCGGCCTACACGAAGGCGGAGGTCGAGTATTTCCTGACCGACGCGGAGCCGCACGTCTTCGTCGCCCGCCCCGAATCCGCCGACGCGCTGCGCGAGGTCGCCGACAAGGCCAAGGTCGCCCACCTGCTGACGCTCGGCACCCATGGCGAGGGCACGCTGCCGGAACAGGCCGCCGGAAAGGGCACGGACTTCGCGACCGTCCCGGCGGCGGCCGACGATCTCGCCGCGATCCTCTACACCTCCGGCACCACCGGGCGGTCGAAGGGCGCGATGATGAGCCACCGCAACCTCGGCTCCAACGCGCTGACGCTGCACAAGTACTGGGGCTTCCAGCCGGACGACGTGCTGCTGCACGCCCTGCCGATCTTCCACACGCACGGCCTGTTCGTGGCGACCAACTGCGTGCTGCTGAACGGCTCCTCCATGCTGTTCCTGCCGAAGTTCGACGCCGAGCAGGTGATGGGGCTGCTGCCGCGCGCCACGGTGATGATGGGCGTGCCGACCTTCTACACCCGCCTGCTCGCCCACCCCGGCCTGACGCGCGAGGCGACGGCGCACATGCGGCTGTTCGTCTCCGGCTCGGCGCCGCTGCTCGCCGACACGCACAAGGAGTTCTCCGCCCGCACCGGCCACGCCATCCTGGAGCGCTACGGCATGACGGAGACCGGCATGCTGACCTCCAACCCGCTGGACGGCGACCGCATCCCCGGCACGGTCGGCTTCCCGCTGCCTGAGGTGTCCGTGCGCGTCGTTGACCCGGAGACCGGCGCATCGCTCGGCACCGACGAGATCGGCATCATTGAGGTGGCCGGACCGAACGTGTTCTCCGGCTATTGGCGGATGCCCGAGAAGACGAAGCAGGAGATCAAGCCGGACGGCTTCTTCATCACCGGCGACGTCGGCAAGGTGGACGGGCGCGGCTATGTGCACATCGTCGGGCGGGCCAAGGACCTCATCATCTCCGGAGGCTTCAACGTCTACCCGAAGGAGGTCGAGACGGTCATCGACGGCATCGACGGCGTGGTCGAATCGGCGGTGGTCGGCGTGCCGCACCCCGACTTCGGCGAGGCGGTGACCGCCGTCGTCCTGCGCAAGCCCGGCAGCGCCGCGCCGGACGAGGCCGCGGTGATCGCCGTCTGCAAGGAGCAGCTCGCCAACTTCAAGGTGCCCAAGCGCGTCTTCTTCATGGACGAGCTGCCGCGCAACGCCATGGGCAAGGTGCAGAAGAACCTGCTGCGCGACGTCCACAAGGACCTGTTCACCGCGGCGAAGGCGGGCTGAGAAGGGCCCGGCTTCCTTTCTCCGGCCAAATCCGGATAAGGTTCGGCGCCCGCTCCGCCCGGCGGGTTCTGGACAGGCCATCGGCGACTCGATACGCTGCCGTATGGTCTCCGGAGTGTTGCCGATGGAAGCGAAGACGCTGAACCGTGAATCCTGGCTGTCCGCCGCCTTCTCCGCCCTGGCGGAGGGCGGCGTCGAACAGGTGCGGGTCGAGCTTCTGGCCAAGCGGCTGAAGGTGACCAAGGGCAGCTTCTACTGGCACTTTCGCGACCGGATGGAGCTGGTCGAGGCGATGCTGGAAGGCTGGAAGACCGGCCGCATCGAGGCGATCAAGGCGCAGACCCGTCTGGACGGCCGCACGCCGGCCGAGGGGCTGCGCTACGTGCTGTCGCTGTACGGCGGCAGCAGCAACCCGCGCGGCATCGCCATCGAGCTGGCGATGCGCGACTGGGCGCGCCGCGATCCCCGCGCGTCCGAGATCGTGGCGGAGGTCGACCGCGAGCGCCTGCGCTGCGTGTCGGACCTGTTCGCCGGGATGGGCTTGGCCCCTGACGACGCCTTCGCGCGGGCGTATCTGTTCTATTCGTTCATCTTCGGGGAAGGGCTGCTCGCCCGCTCCGCCGCGCCGGACCGCTTCGAGAAGGCGCGGGACATCTGCGGGAAGGTTCTGGTGCCGGAGGGGGCTTCTTAAAGCTCGCAGAGCGTTGCCCCACCCTTCCCACGGCTTCGCCGCGGGCCCCTTCCCTCCCCCGCTTCGCAGGAGAGGGAGACCAATCCCCTCCCCTGCGAAGCGGGGGAGGGTTAGGGTGGGGGCAAGCGTCGCCCCACCCGCAAGTTACGTCCCCGTCCCGCGCACCGGAGCGAAGGGCAAGCCCGCCTGATCCAGCGCGCGGTCGATCACATCGTCGGACGCGCCATCGAACAGCTGCAGCAGCAGCTCGTCCACCGCCCACTCGTTGGTCGGGGTCATGGCGGCGAACAGGTCGGCCATCACCTCCGCCTGGAAATCGTCGCGTCGGTTGTCGCTGCCCTCGTAGCCCATGCGCTTGGCGGTGGCGATGGCCACCTGGAAGGGCGGCACCAGGACCGGCGCGACCGACGCCTTCTTCAGCACCGCCCGCAGCCCCAGCGCTCCATCGTCCCAGGCTAGCTTGCGGGCGTTCTCCGCCGGGATGCCGGCCTTCGCCCCCAACCCCGCCGCGAACAGCGCCACGTCGCCGGCGCACAGCACGCGGAAGAGCAGCGCCGCGGTGAAGCGTCCATTGGCGTGCAGCCAGCGGGCCACCGCCTCCACATCCTCCGAGCCGCGGAGCGCCGGACGCAGCAGCCGCAGCGTCGCCGATTCGCGCCCGCGGTTGGCCAGCCGGTCCACCAGATCCCTGGACAGGCCATGGCTGTGGGCCAGCGTGGCGCGCACCGCGTCGGAGACGAAGGCGACCAGCCGCTCCACCACGGCCAGCGGCAGGCCGGGGCGGGTCGCCGCGGCCTCGCTGACCATGCGCACCCGGCCGAAGCGGTCCAAGGCCCGGTGCAGCGCCGGCTCCGCCAGCTCCGCGCCGGGGT
Organism: Azospirillum formosense; assembly: GCF_040500525.1. NCBI lineage: Bacteria > Pseudomonadati > Pseudomonadota > Alphaproteobacteria > Rhodospirillales > Azospirillaceae > Azospirillum > Azospirillum formosense. The sequence continues at coordinate 485,863 of NZ_CP159404.1, forward strand.
TGCGCAGCAGCGCGGTCACCACCGCGACGTTGCCGGTCTCGACGACGGCCCCGGCCACCCGCGCCGACACGGTGTGGCGGTTGGCGACGGCCATGTGCTTGCCGGCGTCGGGGTCCGCCAGCACGTCGAGCAGCAGCTCGTCGCTGAGGCTTCCGGCGTCGCGCAGGATCGGGAAGGCCACGCGGGCCACGTCCTTCACCAGCCGCTCGGCCAGCTCCGCCGTCAGCATGGCGTTGTTGCGGATCTGCCAGGCCACCGCCTCGCGCACCGCCACCTGGGCGTCGGCGGCGAAGCAGTGCATGACCTCCAGAGCCAGCGACCGCTCGGCGTCGGTCAGCCCGCCTTTCTCCAGATCGCCGGCCAGCTTCTGCATCGTGTCGATGCGGGCCTCCGCCGACGAGGAGTCGAGCAGGCGCTCGACGTCGCGGATGGACAGGGATGAGTCGGTCATGTGCGGATGCCTGCGGATGGGAGGTGCATAAGACGGTTCAACCAAGACCCTCAATCGAGGCCCTGGCCGGCGTAGCGGACCATGTCGCCCCAGATGCGGTCGAGCCGGCGCAGCGTGCGGTAGGCGGCCTTCAGGTCCGCCGCCTCCGCCTCGTTGCGGACCAGCGCTGTGGCCTGCACCTGCTCCAGCTTGAACAGCTCGTCGCGCAGCGTCCGACCCTTGTCGGTCAGGCGCAGGCGGGCCGTGCGGCGGTCGCGCTGGCTGGCCCCGCGGTCGATGTAGCCGGCCTCCACCAGGATCTTCAGGCTGTAGGAGGCGTTGGACCCCAGATAATAGCCGCGCTCCATCAGGTCGCGGACCGACGGCTCGTCGTCGCCGATCAGCATGACCATCAGCGCCTGGACCGGCCCGATGTCGTCGATCCCCTGCCGCAGCAGGCCGGCCCGCACGACGTCGAGAAACCGGCGGTGCATCCGCTCGATCAACCGGGCGAGCCCGTGATACTCGGCCAGCTCCGCCGCATCGATGGCGTCTGGCTTTGATTCGGCACCCGCCCGGCGCTGCGTGCTCATCCCTCGTTTCTCCGTCACTCGGCGGCCTGCGCCACGGCCGGGCCGCGGTAGCCACCCGGATGGCGGCGGCGCCATGCCCACGCGCTGCCGATGATGCTGTCCAGATCGGGGAAGCGCGGGGTCCAGCCCAACTCGCCCCGGATGCGCTCCGACGAGGCGATCAGCACCGCCGGATCGCCGGCGCGGCGCGGCCCGACCGTGACCGGGACCCTCAGGCCGGTGACCCGCTCCGTCGCCTCGATCACCTGGCGGACGCTGTAGCCCGTGCCGTTGCCCAGGTTGTAGCGGACGCTGCGCGTCTCCAGGGCCGGCAGCACCCGCAGGTGCGCGTCGGCGAGGTCGCAGACATGGATGTAGTCGCGCACGCAGGTGCCGTCCGCCGTCGGGTAGTCGTCGCCGAAGATCTCGATGTGCGAGCGCCGGCCGCTGGCCGCGTCGAGCACCAGCGGGATCAGGTGGGTCTCCGGGGCGTGGTCCTCGCCCAGCGTGCCGTTCGGGTGCGCGCCGGCGGCGTTGAAGTAGCGCAGGCAGGCGGAGCGCAGGCCGTGGCAGCGGTCCGCCCAGTGCAGCGCGCGCTCGATGAAGAACTTGGACTCGCCGTAGGGGCTGCCCGGGTCGATGGTGGTCTCCTCGTCGATCGGCAGGCGCTCCGGCGTGCCGAACAGGTTGGCGGTCGAGGAGAAGACCATCTTGCGAACGCCCGCCGTGGTCGCCGCACGGATCAGGTTCAGCGAGTTGACGGTGTTGCCGTGCAGATAGAGATGCGGGTCGCGCATCGACTCACCGACCAGCGACAGCGCGGCGAAATGGAACACCGCGTCGAAGCGCCACTCGGCGAAGACGCGGGTCAGCGCGTCGGTATCGGCAAGGTCGGCCTCCACGAAGGCGGCGTCGGACGGCACGGCGGCGCGGTGGCCCTGGCGCAGGTTGTCGAGGACGACGACCCGGAAGCCGCGGTCGAGCAGTTCGGCCACGCAGTGACTGCCGACATAGCCGGCACCGCCGGTCACGAGTACGGTCTGGGGCGTGTTCATCGTAAATATTCCTTGGATTTGAGAAATATTCGTCAGTCCAGGCACCCGCCGGCATCAAAGGATCGTACATCCCCCGGTGGCAAGTGCAAGAGTTCCGCGATGCACCATGCCGCCAATTCAGACGGAAGGCCAGTTGACGAAAAAGAGACACGGGCACCGGGAAATGCTCGGAGCACCATCGGAAAAATGTTTTGGAACAACATTTTACAGCGCTGCAAGTACCCCTTTCGATCATCGCCGGACGGGGTAAGGGCTTAAAGTTGTCACACGCCGCAGCGCAGCGCCGGACGTAAGCGGAAACGGCGCGCGGCACGCTCCCCGCAATGGGCGGCCTTTGTCCGGACTTCGTCTCAAAAGGACTTCATGCGGCACGGCCGCGCCTCAACAATTCGTTAACCATGAAACCCTTTGCATGACCGGCTTCATGGCCCGCCCCACGGCGCGAGTGCGCGGGGACTCCGGAACGCGGGACGCAAGAAAAGGAATCGGCATGAGCGGTATGGATCGGACCCTGCTGACCCAAGCCTACCGGAAGATCGGACGCGGCCTGCTTCTGGCCGGCGCCCTCACCTTCTTCGTCAACATCCTAATGCTGGTGGTGCCGCTCTACACGATGCAGGTCTACGACCGCGTGATGAGCAGCCGCAGCCTGGAGACGCTGACGATGCTCGCGGTGATTTCCGTGGGCGGGCTGGTGCTGTACGGTGTGCTGGACTTCATCCGGGCGCGCGCCTTCCTGGTCTGCGGGGCGGTGATCGCGCACCGCTTCAACGTGCCGGCGCTGCAGGCGGCGATCGTGGACGCGCTGGGCGGCGGGACGCGCAACGCCGGCCAGACGATGCGCGACCTGAACGACCTGCGCAACTTCATGACCAGCAACGCCGTGGTGGTGCCGCTGGACCTGCTGTGGACGCCGATCTTCCTGGTCATCCTGTTCATCCTGCACCCGATCTATGGCTGGATCGCGGTGGGGTCGGCGCTGCTGCTGCTGACCATGAACGCGCTGACCGACGCGCTGACCCGCCGCCCCATCGCCGAGGCGAACGAGGCTTCGGCCAAGGTCTTCGCCGACGTCGCCAGCACCGTCCGCCACGCCGAGGCCATCGAGGCCATGGGCATGCTGCCGCCGCTGGCCCGGCGCTGGCAGATGGCGCAGATCGGCTCCGCCTCGCTGATCGACCGCGGCGTGGTGCTGTCGCGCGGCATGGCCTCGGCCTCCCGCTCGCTGCGGCTGATCCTGCAGATCGCCACGATTTCCGCAGGCGCCGCCCTGGTCATCCGGAACGAGGCGTCGCCGGGCAGCATGATCGCCACCGGCATCATCATGGCCCGCCTCCTCCAGCCCTTCGAGCATCTGGTGGAGAACTGGCGGCAGTGGATCGTCGCCCAGACCGCCCACAAGCGCATCCGCGAGCTTCTGAACGGCGAGGGCGCGCGGCGCAGCACCATGCCGCTGCCCCGCCCCGACGGGCGCCTGACCGTCGACCGCGTCAGCCATGTGCCGAAGGGCCTGCAGCGCCCGGTGCTGCGCGGCGTCTCCTTCGCGCTGGAGCCGGGGGAGGTGCTGGGCATCATCGGGCCGTCGGGGGCCGGCAAATCGACGCTCGCCCGCCTGCTCGTCGGCATCTGGGAGCCCACCGCCGGCGGCATCTATCTCGACGGCACCAGCACCTTCCTGTGGGAGCGCGAGAGCTTCGGCCAGTATGTCGGCTATGTTCCGCAGTCGGTGGCTCTGCTCGACGGCACCATCGGCGAGAACATTTCCCGCATGGCCCAGGCCGACCCGGCGGAGATCGTGCGCGCCGCCCGGCTGGCCGGCGTCCACGACATGATCGGGCGCCTGCCCTTCGGCTACGACACGCCGGTCGGCGAGAACGCCTTCGCCCTGTCCGGCGGCCAGCGGCAGCGCATCGCGCTGGCCCGTGCGCTGTTCGGCAAGCCCCGCCTGATCGTGCTGGACGAGCCCAACTCCAACCTCGACCACGAGGGCGAGCAGGCGCTGCTGACCGCGATCAACCACGCGCGACGTGACGGCGCCACCATCGTGATGGTCGCCCACCGCCCCTCCATCGTGTCGGTCGCCGACAAGCTGCTCGTCCTCAAGGACGGCATGGTCGAGCATTTCGGCGAGCGCACCGACGTGCTGAAGATGGTCCAGCCCGGCGGCGCCGTGAAGGTGGCCCGGCTGGTCCGGACGGGAGAATCCGCATGACCGACACGACGATCACCCCGGCCCCGGCCGCGCAATCCCCCCTCACTGCCGCTTGGTCGCCGGTCATCGACATGACCCCGCACGAGCCGACGCTGCGCGGCACCGCGCTGGCCGGAGCGCTGGCCGTCGCCATCGGCTTCGGCGGCTTCTTCGGTTGGGCCTTCACCGCCAGCCTGGACAGCGCGGCCATCGCGCCGGGCACCATCATGGTGGAAAGCCACCGCAAGACCGTTTCCCACCTGGAGGGCGGCATCCTCAGCGAGCTGCTGGTCAAGGACGGCGACATGGTGGCGGCCGGGCAGGTCCTGCTGCGGCTCGACACCACGCAGAGCGGCGCGGTGGTCGCCCAGCTTCACGGGCAGTACTGGACCTCGCTGGCCCGGCTGGCGCGGCTGCGCGCCGAGCAGACCGACGCCAAGGCGCCGGTCTACGCCGACGAGCTGGTGGCGGCCGCCAAGACCAGCACCGTCGCCGCCGAGGCCCTGGCCGCCGAACAGCGCCTGTTCGAATCGCGACGCGACGCCTATGAGGGGCAGATCTCCATCCAGCGCAAGCGGATCGGCCAGCTCCGCGACGAGCTGGTGGCGCTGGAGTCGCAGCGCGTCGCCGCCAACGACCGGCTGCGCTACACCCAGGACGAGCTGCGGATCGTCGAGACGCTGCTCGCCAAGGGCTACGAGCGCAAGCCGCGCATGCTGGAGCTTCAGCGCAACGTCGCCGACACCCGGGGCCGGCTGGGCGAGATCCAGGCCGACAAGTCGAAGGCCGAGCAGGGAATCGCCGCGGCGGAACTGGAGATCATCAACCTCGGCAACAACCGCCGCTCGGAGGTCGGGAACGAGCTTCAGACCATCCAGGCCACCGTGTCGGACCTGTCGGAGCGGCTGCGCAGCGCCGGCGACGTGCTGAAGCGCCAGGAACTCGTCGCTCCCCAGGCGGGCCGGGTCACCAACCTGCGCTTCTACACGCCGGGCGGCGTCATCCCGGCGGGCCAGGGCATCCTGGACATCGTCCCGCAGGACGACGGGCTGATCGTCGAGGCCCGGGTCTCCCCCGCCGACGTGCAGAACATCGACGTGGGCGGCAGCTCCATGGTGCGGCTGGTCGGCTACCGCCAGCGGCTGGTCCCGCCGGTCCAGGGGAAGGTGCTGACCCTCTCCGCCGACCAGCTTGAGGACGAGCGCACCGGCCAGGCCTACTTCCTCGCCCGTATCAGCTTGGATGCCGCGGCGCTGAAGGCCCTGCCGAACGTGGACCTGCATCCCGGCATGCCGACCGAGGTGATGATCCACGGCCACACCCGCAAGGCCATCGAGTATTTCCTGACGCCGCTGACCGACGGCATGAACCGCGCCTTCCGCGAGAACTGACCGCGGCGCCGTGGCGCCGGATCATTTCGCACGCTCCCCCGTTGCCCAGCAGGCAAGACAAGGCCGACAGGCCAAGGAAGGGAGCGTGCGAGCATGACCACACAGTGGGACCGGAACACCCTGAAGCGCGTCGCCGACGCCATCGGCGACGTCCATCTTTACGACAAGCACCACACCGGCGAGTTCATCGCCATGCGCCTGCGCGATTCGCTGGCCGACAGCCCCGGCTATGATCAAGCGGCGGTCGACGACAAGCTGATGCAGTTGGCGCGGATCGCCCTGGACGCCGCGGAAGCGGGAAAAGTCTGACCCCGCCCAGACGCAAGACAGCGGCGCAAGACAAAAATTTTCGCCCCTCCGGGGGCATCGGTGGCGGCCCTCCGGCGGCCTTCGGCCCGGCAGCGGCGGGCCGCCGGAGCGGGCTGGGCCCGAGGAAACGCCCGGCCGATCGATCCGGAAGCGTGCTGTCCGGCGGCCAACCACACCAGCCGGGCCATACGGCGCAGCCGCCGCTTTCAAATTCCGGTTTTTAAAGGCGCCGGTGTTCCGCTCCCGGTTTTTAAAAGGCGGTGGTTTTGAATGCGCCGCAGCATCGCGCGGCGCCACCAAAGAGCAATGATCAACGACATAATCCTAAGCCAAACGCATAGGACCAGTGGGTCATTTCAGGGCATTTCGACGAAATTCGACAAAACCCGCCCCCTGGCGACTTTGAAAGTATTATGAGCCAACATTTCAAAACCTTCCATTAACCATTAGTCTTCGCCCTGAACTGATGGCTCAAAAACCATCATCAAGCACCACGTCCAAAATTAGATGTTTAGATTTTCGAAGGGCTTTGAAGCCAAGGTGACAGGAATGACGTAATGAACGTTGATGATTATTGTGTTTTGACTCTTTGAACTCAAGATTTGCCTGGGTTTGACCTTACGTTTGTCACAGCCTCTCCGAACGGTATTTGGGTAAAGGCTAAGGGGTACCTCGCCATTTCGGGGTAGGAAATCCCCCACCCCACCGAATCCCATCGTTAAGGAGTATGATTCATGGCCACCCTTCCTGGCGGCAACTATGACGACATCATCACCGGCACCAACGGCAACGACTTCATCGACGGCGGCAACGGTGACGACATCCTGATGGGTGGCAACGGCGCCGACACGATCCTGGGCGGTGACGGGCGCGACGCCCTGTTCGGCGGGAACGGCGACGATCTGCTGAGCGGCGGCAGCGGGGCCGACGTCCTGGACGGCGGCAACGGCAACGACACGCTGGAAGGCGGAGACGGCGACGATTACCTATCGGGCGGCAACGGCGACGACGTGCTGATCGGCGGCCGCGGCAACGACATCCTCGACGGCGGGAACGGCGACGATGTCCTGAACGGCGGCGACGGCGCCGACATCCTGCGGGGCGGCAACGGCGACGACGTCCTGATGGGCGGCGGCCACAACGATTACCTGGATGGCGGTGCGGGCAACGACATCCTGATGGGCGGCACCGGCGACGACATCCTGAAGGGTGGCGAGGGCGACGACTACCTGTCCGGCGGTGACGGCAACGACATCCTGGAAGGCGGTGCGGGCAACGACATCCTGATCGGCGGCGCCGGCAACGACATCTTCGTCTTCTCCGGCGGTGGCGGCCAGGACGTGGTTCTCGACTTCCGCGCCGGCGAGGACGTCCTCCAGATCGAGCGCAACATCAACGGTCTGGAGATCAACGACGCCTCCGATCTGGCGGCCCGCGTCACCGACATGGGCGGCAACGCCGTGATCGATCTCGGCAACGGCGACAGCATCATGCTGAAGGGCGTTTCGGCCGACGAAGTTCACAACAATCCGAACGACTTCTTCGTCATTCACTAAGCCGTAACCCACCCAGCGACCGGACCGGCGGCGTGCTTTCCGCACGCCGCCGATGGGTCCGGCTAAGGAACGCATGACCGTGCTCGCCGTCCTGCCGGCCTCCGCCTCCATCGCGTCCGCCCAGCTCCATGCGCTCGGCGACGACTTCGTGCTCGCCTCGTGGGAGAGCGACGGACCGGAGCCCTCCGGCCGCGTCGTTCCCACCCTCGACGGCGAGGAGGTCCGGCCTCCCTACACCACCTTGTCCGTGCGGACGAGCTGGGGTGGGCAGCGGGTGCTGTCGATCCTGCGGGCGCCCCGGACCTCCGGCGCGCCCGTCCGTTTCGTGGCCCAGAACCGCGTCGTCGCGGAGGTCCTGGCCGAACCGCAGGTCCCCGATCCCGACCCCGCCTTCCTGCTGGGCAGTCTCGACGCGCCCTCGCGGCTGCGCGTCGTCCGTTTCCTCTTCGATTTCGCGCGCTCCACCCCGGCTCTACGCAGCGACGCCGGCTTCGCCGCGGTCTGCCGCCGCATGGTGCTGGAGCTGTCGCCCACCCCCTCACCGCTCGTCGCCCGCGCCCTGGCGACCGACGAGCTTCTGCTCTGCGGTGGGTCGCTCTCGTCGGGCTTCGGCGAGGTGACGGGGGCCGTCATCATCACGGCGGGCGCCGTCGGCCCCTCCCCCTTCGATGTCTGCGTCGGCTCCGCGCTGGACCGGCGCGGCCGCGCGGCCATGTCGCTGCTGGTTGACAAGGCGCTGTGCGCGCCGGGCAACCTGTTGGTGGTTCTCGGCCGCAACGGGCTGGCCTGCCGTGCCTTCTCGGCCGTGGCGCCCAACCTGCCGAGCCTGACCGAGCGGCTGTCCACCCGCCGCGACACGCCGCTGGAGCTGCGCCAGTACATTCTGAACGCGCTCGCCCGGCGCGGTCGGTCGGACGCCACGGCGGCGGCGGCGGTGCGCGAGCTTCAGGTGCTCGCCCCGCTGCCCAAGCGGCAGGTCGCCGACGCCAAGCGCTCGATCGGCGCCGCCCTCGACCTCGCCGTGCCGACCGGCGACGGCGGGCTGTTCCTGGCCGGCTGGGTGCACGACCCGCACGGCCTGTCCGGCGGCCTCACCGTGCACACGCCCTTCGGCGGCGAGCGCCGGCTGGAGGTGCTTGAGCATCGTTTCCCGCGCGAGGACGTGGCGAAGCTGTTCGGCACCGCGCCGTCCACCGACCGCAGCGGCTTCGTCGCCTACCTGCCCGGCGCGCCCGAGCCCGCCGCGGCGCTCCAGGTCCATGCGGAGCTTCGCCTCGGCTCCGGCGGGTCGATCCGGCTGGTGCCGCCGCTGCGCCCGCTGTCGCCCGCCGACGCCCGCGCCGCGGTTCTGGGCAGCCTGCCGCCGCAGCACGCGACGCCGCTGGTTTTGGAAACCGTGATCGCCCCGGCTGTGGCACCACTCCACGCCGCCCACATGGTGAGCCGCGGCGAGCCGGAAACCGTCACCTTCGGGCGCGGTCCGGAGACGCCCGCCGTCTCGGTCGTCATCCCGCTCTACAAGGCGCTGGAGTTCCTGCGCTTCCAACTCTCCAGCTTCGCCACCGATCCCGGCATGGCCGGGGCGGAGCTGATCTTCGTGCTCGACAGCCCGGAACAGCGCGACGAGCTGGTGCACATGCTGCACGGCTTCCACGCGCTCTACGGCCTGCCGATGCGGGTGCTGGTGCAGCCGGCCAATTACGGCTATTCGGCGGCCAACAACGCCGGCGTCGCGGCCTCCACCGGGCGCACGCTGCTGTTCCTGAATTCCGACGTGATCCCCGACCAGCCCGGCTGGCTGCCCGTCCTGCTCGCCGCGCTGGAACGCGCCCCCGGCACCGGGGCGGTCGGGCCGAAGCTGCTGTTCGACGACGACAGCCTGCAGCACGCCGGCCTCTACTTCGACCGCGACGTCCGCGGGCGCTGGTACAACCATCACTTCTTCAAGGGTTTGCCGCGCGACTTCCTGCCCGCCCGGCGGGAGCGCAGCGTGCCCGGCGTGACCGGCGCCTGCCTGATGATGACCCGCGAGACCTTCGACGCGGTGGGCGGATTCTGCGAGGACTACGTCATCGGCGACTACGAGGATTCCGACCTCTGCCTGCGCGTCCGCAAGGCGGGGCTCGACATCCGCTACGTCCCGTCGGTGGAGCTGTACCATCTGGAGCGACGCTCCATCAGCCGGCACCAGGGCTACACCCGCGGCGTCGCCTCCGAATACAACGGCTGGCTCCACGCCCGCCGCTGGTCCGCGATGATGGAGGAGCTGGCCGCGCGCGACTGGAACGAGGCGCCGCCACCGCCCGCGCTGGAGGACAGCCTGATGCGCCCGCTGTCGGCGGGCGCTCCCACGGACACCGCCCTTCCCGTTGCCGTTCCCGGAAAATCCCGCCTGTTCGGGCGCGCGAACCGGAACCGGAGCTGACCCCATGAACGAGATCCTCACCGGGCGCCGCCTCGCCGTCCTGCGCCGCAACACCGACCCGCGGCTGGAATGGCTGTGCGCGCAGATCGCCCGCAACCGCTTCCTGCCCGTGCCGCCGCCGGACCGCGTGTTCATCGGCGACGGCGACTTCCGGGCCATCGGGGCGGAGTTCCTGCGCCACTTCGTGCGCGTCGGCGGGCTGAAGCCGAAGCACCGCGTGCTGGAGATCGGCTGCGGCATCGGGCGCATGGCCGTGCCGCTGACCCAGTATCTGGACTCCAGCTACGACGGCGTCGACATCGTCGAGGACGGCATCCGCTGGTGCGCGGAGACGATCACCCCGGCCTATCCGGAGTTCCGCTTCCGCACGCTCGACGTGGCGAACGCGCTCTACAACCCCGGCGGGGCGGAGGACGCGGCGCGGACCCGCCTGCCCTTCCCCGACGGCGGGCACGACTTCGTCATCCTGACCTCGGTCATCACCCACCTGCGGACGGCGGAGACGGTGCGCTACGCCGCGGAGATCGCCCGCGTGCTGAAGCCGGGCGGGCGCTGCTTCCTCAGCCTGTTCCTGGTGGACGCCCGCGCGCGGGACGGCATCGCCAAGAAGACCGCCCGCCCGGCCTTCCTCGAGGCTGCCGGACCTGAGTTCATCGCCGACGAGGCCAACCCGAACGCCGCCGTCGCCTACGACGAATCCTTCCTGCTCGGCACCTTCGCGGAACAGGGGCTGCGCCCGGCGCGCCCGGTCCTGCGCGGCCACTGGAGCGGGCAGCGCAACGCCGAGAATTTCCAGGATATCCTGGTCCTGGAGAAGGAGGGCGCGCGATGAGCCTGCCCCGCGTCCTCGTCGTCGCCCACAACCATCCCAGCCTGCATCCCGGCGGCACGGAAATCTTCGCGCACGAGCTGTTCGGCAGCCTGAAGGCCAAGGGGGCCGAGGCGCTGTTCCTCGCCTGCACCAACGGAGTCCACCGTGACCGCAAGCCCGGCACCAACCTCCAGACGCTGGGCCGCAGCGCCGACGAGGTGGTGCTGTGGGCCGGGCATTTCGACCATTTCTTCCAGAGCCAGATCGACCTGCACGGCATCGTGCCGGACCTGTCGAACCTGCTGCGCGCCTTCCAGCCGGACATCGTGCACATCCACCACACGCTGCTGCTGGGCGTGGAGATGCTGTTCCTGATCCGCCGCGTCTGCCCGCGGGCGCGCATCGTCTACACGCTGCACGACTACTACCCGATCTGCGCCAACGACGGACAGATGGTGACCACGGGAAGCCACGCGCTGTGCCGCATGGCCTCGCCCGACGCCTGCCACCGCTGCTTTCCCGACCGGCCGGCCGACCAGTTCGTGCTGCGCGAGAAGCACATCAAGGCGATGTTCGGGCTGGTCGACCATTTCCTGGCGCCCAGCGCCTTCCTGCGCGACCGCTACATCGCCTGGGGCATCGACCCGGACAGCATCTCCGTCATGGAGAACGGGCGCCCGGCGGTCCGTCCGGCGCCGCACCGGCCGCTGCCCGCGGGCGCGCCGCGCAACGCCTTCGCCTATTTCGGCAACCTGAATCCCTTCAAGGGGATCACCGTCGCGCTGGACGCCGCCGCCCGGCTGGAGAAGCAGGGGCAGGACCTGACGCTGGCCGTCCATGGCGGCGCGCCGTTCCAGACCGACGCCTTCAAGGACAAGGTCGAACAGGGCTTCAAGAACGCCCGCGGCACCGCCGTCCGCCACGGTCCCTACCGGCGCGAGGAGATGCCCGAACTGATGGCCGCCGCCGACTGGGTCGTGATGCCGTCGATCTGGTGGGAGAACGCCCCGCTGGTCATCCGCGAAGCCTTCCAGCACCGCCGTCCGGTCATCTGCAGCGGCATCGGCGGCATGGCGGAATCGGTGACCGACGGGGTGGACGGGCTGCATTTCCGGGCGGGGGACGCCGCGGATCTGGCGCGCGTGATGACGCGCGCGATGACCGAGCCGGGGCTTTGGGACCGGCTCGTCTCCAACATGCCGGCGGTCCCGACGACCGGAGAGTCCGCCGAAAAACACGTCATTCTCTATGACGACATAATGAACGGTCCGGGGGGATCGCATGCGCAGGGCTCGATTGCGGGGAGCATCGCGGGATGAAGGAACCGATCACCAAGGCCGACATCACGGCGGCCATACTTCTTGACGACGACACGCTCGTCCTGTTCGGCGCCATCGACCGGGCGCTGCCCGCCCAGGGCGCCGTGCATCTCGACGGGTCGGTGGAGGGCCGCTACGCCGGGCGCTCCTGGGCCGACGCGGAGGGCGAGCGCTGGTTCCTCGGCGGCATCCGCGTGCCGGGGCTGGCCCAGATGCGCCCGTCGCGCGTCGAGTTGGCGGACGAGAAGGGGGAACGCCTCGTCCTGCCGCGCCTGTCCAACGTCCGCACCAACCCGTCGCACCTCGTCTCGGCGCTGAAGGGCTTCCAGCCCGGCGCGCTGGCCGTGGCGCTGGATTTCGCGATCCAACTCGCCGCCTCTTCGGAGAGCGACTCCGACCGCGTCGGCCGCCTGCTCTCGGGCCTCGCCCAGGAGGTGTCGCAACCGGACGGCTTCGCCGAGGTGTTCGGCCGCTTCCGCGATGGCAGCCTGATGCTCCAGGGCTGGGCGCGCAGCTTCCGCAACGGCGCCCAGAAGATCCTGATCGAGGCGGAGGAGACCGCCGCCTACCGCGCCACCGCCGGGGCCTTCGCCCGGCCGGACCTGCCGCCGGAGGCGTCGGGCGTGATGGCGGTGCTGACCGACCGGACCCCGCTTCCCACCGCCATCCGCCGCATCCACTACCGCGCCGCCGAGGGCTGGCGCCATCTGGAGATTTTCGAGCACCGCACCATCCTGCCCGACGGCGTCGCCTCCGCCCATGTGCGCGACATGCTGGGCAACATCCAGGACGCCGAGACGCGCCAGCGGATGACGCGCATCGCCGCCTCGCGCTACGACGGGGCGGAAACGGTGTCGCGGCTCGACATCCCGGTGCGCACCGGGCTGGACATGGCGCTGCGCGTGCCGGGGGCCGGGCTGTTCGTCGCCGGCTGGCTGCTCGACCCGACGCGGCAGGTCCGCGCCGTCACGCTGAAGGGGCCGGGCGTCGCCGTCCGGCTGGACGAGGGCTGGTCGCGGCTCGCCCGCCGCGACGTGACGGAGGCTTTCCAGCATGACGGCCTGTTCGCCGGTCGCATGATTCCCGGTCAGGACCAGCACGGCTTCACCGCCTTCGCCGCCGAGCCGTCGGGCCTGCCCCCAGAGGCCGAGTTCCATCTGGAACTGGAACTGGCCGACGACCGCTTCGCCTTCCTGCCGCTGAGCTGCCTGCCTCCGGCGCCGGAGGCGCTGCGCCGCATGCTGTCGCTGGTCAATCTCGACAGCCCGTCCATCGACACGCTGATCGCCCGCCATGTCGGGCCGATGCTGCGCACCGCCCGCGCCCGTTCCGGCGCCGCGCCGTCGGCGGGCGTGCACCCGATGGGCCGCCCGGTGAAGGCGCCGCGCGTTTCGGTGATCCTGCCGGTGACCGACGGTCGCGAGGATGTGGACCTCAACATCGCCCGCCTCGCCATCGACCCGGACTTTGCCGAGACCGAACTGCTGGTGGTCGCCGCCGCCGGCACGCACGAGCGGCTGGGCGGGGCGGTCCGTCAGGCCGCCGCCTTCTACCGCATGGCCGTCACCTTCGTGGCCGCGCCCGACGCCACCGACGCCTTCGAGGCGATGGCCGCCGCCCTGCCCCACGCCCGCGCCGAGCGGGTGCTGACGCTCTCCCCCTCCGTCCTGCCGACCGAGAAGGGCTGGCTTTCGGCTCTGGAGCGGGTGTCGCGCAAGTCCGGCGGGCCGGTGATGGTCAGCCCGACGCTGCTCTACGAGGACCATTCGATCCGCTTCGCCGGCATCATGGCGGTGGAGGATTCGGACGGCGCCAAGACCTTCGAACGGCGGTTCGCCGGCTATCCGCGCGACTGGCTGAAGGAGCAGGACGCGGCGACGGTGGACGCCGCCGCCCCGGAATGCGCGCTGCTGCCCAAGGACGCCCTGGTCCGGGCGCTGGCGACCATGGGCTCCTACATGGGGGCCGACCACAAGGGGCTGGACCTCTGCCTGCGCCTGCGCGCGCTGGGCGGGGCCTGCGTCTGGCTGCCCCGCGTCACGCTGGTGGCGCTGGACGAGCAGCCGCGCGACGCGCACGCCGACCGCTGGCGCCGCGCCGGCGCCATGGTGGACCGCTGGAGCTTCGAGGACATCTGGTCCGCCCGCGCCGCCGCCTGAGCCCGCACGTCCCGCAAGCCCTATTCGAGATCGGCCCGACCATGAGCAACAAACGCGTCCTGATCATCAGCCACGGCCATCCCGCCTTCTCGCTGGGCGGCGCGGAGGTGGCCTCCTACAACCTGCACCAGGGGCTGCACGACCTGCCGGGCTGGGAGAGCCATTACCTGGCCCGCACCTCCCCGCCGGTCACGCCGCACGGCAGTTCCGCCCTGATGGCGCTGCGCCAGAAGGAGCGGGAGGTCCTCTACTACGCCAACGATTACGACCATTTCCGGCTGTCGAACCGCAACCTGCCGGGGCTGGAGAAGGACTTCGTCCGCTACGTCCGCGACCTCCAGCCGGACGTGGTGAACTTCCACCACTTCCTGGGCCTGGGCATCGAGACGATCCAGGCGATCCGGCAGGCGCTTCCGCGCGTGCCGATCGTGGTGACCTTCCACGAGTATCTGTCCATCTGCCATCACCACGGCCAGATGGTGAAGACCAGCCGCAACACGCTGTGCTACCGCGCCAGTCCGGCCGACTGCGCCGGCTGCTTCCCGCACATCGGCGAGGCGCAGTTCTTCAAGCGCGAGTTGTTCCTGAAGACATTCCTGGAGCAGGCGGACTTTTACGTCAGCCCGTCGAACTTCCTGATCGACCGCTACGTGGATTGGGGCCTGCCCCGCGAGAAGTTCCGGATGATCGAGAACGGCCTGACGGTCGAGGGCATCGCCCCGCCCCGTCCGCTGGCCCGCGGCGGCAAGCGCAACCGCTTCGCCTTCTTCGGCCAGCTCACCGAATTCAAGGGCGCCCATGTGCTGGTCGAGGCGATCGGCCGCGTTTCCGAGAAGGCCTGGGGCGAGGACGGCGCGCTGATGATCTTCGGCGGCAACCTGGAGCGCCAGCCCGAGGCCTACCAGAAGAAGTTCAACGAGGCGGTGGAGCGCGCCGGCGACCGTGTGCGCTTCTACGGCAGCTACCGCTCCGCCGAGCTGCCCGGCCTGATGAAGGACGTGGACTGGGTGGTGATGCCCTCCATCTGGTGGGAAAACTCGCCGGTGGTGATCCAGGAGGCCTTCCTGCACGGCCGTCCGATCATCTCCAGCAACATCGGCGGCATGGGCGAGAAGGTCACCCACGGCGTGGACGGCCTGCATTTCCGCAACGCCAGCGTCGAGGATCTGGTGGACCGCCTGACCGAGGCGCTGATCACGCCGGACCTGTGGGACCGCCTGCGCATGCGCATCCGCCGCCCCATCGACCGCGCGGAATGCGCCCGCCGCCACGCCGACGTTTTCGACGCGCTGATCGCGAACGCGGGTGGTGGCGCGGTGTCGATGCCCGAGCGGGCGGTGGCGCAGAAGCCGTGATGGGAAAGCGCGTGCAGGACAGCGGCCCCCTCCCAAACCCTCCCCCGCTGCGCGGGAGAGGGAGCCGGAGCAGAGCTGCGGCAGTTCCCTCCACCGCCAAAGGCGGGGGAGGGTTAGGGAGGGGGCAATGCACCCTGGCTCT
Organism: Azospirillum formosense; assembly: GCF_040500525.1. Lineage (NCBI taxonomy): Bacteria > Pseudomonadati > Pseudomonadota > Alphaproteobacteria > Rhodospirillales > Azospirillaceae > Azospirillum > Azospirillum formosense. The sequence goes on from NZ_CP159404.1 coordinate 501,578, forward strand.
CCTCGCCACCCTCCTCCTCGCCCCCCCCTCGCACGCCGCGGACCTCCGCGTCAGCGTCCCCACGGGCGCCGCGCTGGAGACCGTCTACGACCACCGCACCCAGGCCTGCGAGGACTGGGACGTGCCGGACGCCCCGGCGCGCGCCTGGAAGGCGGCGGACGGCAGCGTCCGGCTGCTCGCCGCGCACACCCGCGCGCGCACCTTGAGCGGCCCGTCGCTGAACGAGCTGCACCACGCCTGCCGCATCGTCTTCCAGTCGGCCAAGCGCGACGACCCGGCGCGCTTCGACGACATGGGTTGGCTGACCTCGCCCTACACGCTGGACGGCATCACCGTCTACGGGCTGGTCCACAACGAATATCACGGCCACAAGCGCCGCGACCTCTGCCCGACGGGCGACTACATGGCCTGCTGGTGGAACGCGCTGACCCTCACCGTCTCGCACGACGGCGGGCAGAGCTTCGGGCCGGCGCGCTACGTCGCCGGGGTGCCCTACCGCTTCCGCGGCGATCTGGGGAAGCGGGCCGGGCTGTTCGCGCCGAGCAACATCGTCGAGCGCGACGGCTGGTACTACGCCATGACCTTCGCGGAGGGCATCGGCGCGCAGAAGCGCGGCGTCTGCCTGATGCGCACCCGCGACCTCGCGGATCCGGCGTCGTGGCGGGCGTGGGACGGGCGGGATTTCACCGTCCGCTTCCGCGATCCCTACAGCGAGGGCGAGGCCGATCCCGAAGCGTCGGTCTGCGCGCCGCTGCCGCCCGACCGCCTGCCCTTCACCGTCACCAGCCTCGTCCGCCACACGCCGAGCGGTCTCTACGTCGCGGTGATGGCCGGGCGGCGGGCGGAACGGAAAGGGGCGGAGCCGGTGTCCGGCGTGTGGGTGTCGACCTCCGCCGACCTGATCGGCTGGTCATCCCCCCGCCTCGCCTGGGCCGCGCCGCTGCTCACCGACAAGACGTGCGCCGTGGACGAGACCTTCTACTACCCGGCCATTCTCGATCCGGACGCCAGAAGCCGGAATTTCGAGGACACGGATGGAAACGCCTGGCTCTACCTGACCCGGCTTGCCCAGAAGAACTGCAAGCCGACCAGGGATCGCGATCTGGTCCGAATAATGATCCGGGTTGAGCCGTCCCAAAGCGGCTAAATTTCATCAAGAAAAAACCCGAACCTCGCAACCTTCCACCACCCCGACCCCAGGAGAATTAAATTGGCTAACATCCTAGTCATGATTCCCTCCGGCGAAGTCTATGATCATGACTGCGTGCGGTGGTATAGCTACCAGAACATTCAGCGTAGCATCAATCATTACCACAACATCGGCGACGCCTTCGTCTACGATTCCTCGCTGAAGCTGCTGACCTTCGACCGCCTCGACGTCGTGGAGATCCGCGAGTTCAAGCAGGAGGTGGTGGACCGGGCCAACGCCGAATACGATTACGTGTTCCTGCGCGGGTCGAACTACATCCACGACCACATGACCTGGCCGGAAGGCACCGAGCAGGTTCTGTCCAAGCTGCGCATCCCGGTCATCGCCTTCGGCGTCGGCGCCCAGGCCCCGGCCACCGGCAAGCTGAAGCTGTCGGACGAGAGCAAGCGCATCTGGCAGATGTTCGCCGACAAATCGACGACGCTGGGCGTGCGCGGCACCTACACCGCCGAAGTGCTGTGGGACCTCGGCATCAAGAACGTCCGCATCGTCGGCTGCCCGACCGCCTTCCGCAACCGCGATCCGGAGCTGCGCATCGACTTGCCGTCGCTGGACAGCGTGCGCAACGTCGGCATCACCATGCGCCGCGAGGTGTCCAGCCATTATTCGCCGGACGTGAAGACCTACCTCACCCGCCACCGCGACTTCGTCAAGGACATGAGCCGCCGCTTCGACACCGTCCTGATGATGCAGGGCGAGGTCGAGGAGAAGAAGCTGCTCTGGGGCACCGACGAGCAGAAGGCCGAGGCCTGGGACGAGCTGCACAACAATAACTGGCTGAAGAACTGGTACTTCGACGAGGAGCTGGACGAGCTGTACCGCTCGCGCCTGTGGTACTCGGACGTCGTCGCCGACTATGAGAGCATCGTGCGCTCGAAGGACCTCGTGCTGGGCTACCGCCTGCACGGCAACCTGATGGCGCTGTCGAACGGCACGCCGTCGGTCTATTTCAGCTACGACAGCCGCACGGCGGAGTTCGCGGAGACCTTCGCGATCCCCTGCTACGACGTCTATTCCGACAAGCCCTTCGTCCTCGAAGAGTATTGGGACCAGGGCCTGTTCGAGAAGTTCAACCGCACCTTCTACCAGCGCTACCGCGACATGCGGGAGTTCCTGGACGAGAACTACATCCCGCACCGCATGCCCAGCCCGACCGCGCGCAAGTCTCCGCAGCGCAAGGCGGCCTGACGGCGGTTGCCGCATCAAGGGGCGCCGGCTCCGGAGAGCGTTCTCCGGGGCCGGCGCCCCGTTCCCGTTCCTTCCTCCGCTTACTCGCGAGTGCCCGCCATGCCCGACGTCGCCACGCCCGACACCCTGTCCTCCACCCCCGTCGCGGCGGAACCTGCGGCGTCCGTCATCGAAGGCCGGGTGGACGCCGTCCAGGCCGGACGGATCTACGGCTGGGCCTGGGACCGCTCCTACCCCGCCGACCGCCTGACGGTGGAGTTCCGCGCCGAGATGCCGGATGGCCGCAGCGTGGTCCTGGGACGCGCGCTGGCCGACCGCCCGCGCGAGGATTTGGTGGGCGGCAATTTCGGTGACGGCCATCACGCCTTCGAAGCCGACCTCGCGATTCCGGCCGGGCTCGACCCCACGCGCGTCGTCGCCGTGGTCGCCGCGCCCAGCACCGGCACCATCGCCACCTTCGCCCAGCCGAGCGCCGAGGAGAAGCTGCTGGAGCGCACGCTCGCCCCGCATCTGGTGCGCATCGCCGCCGGTCTGGATGCCGCCCGCCGCGACCACCAGCAGATCGCCGCCGGCCAGCAGGGCATCGCCCGGCTGCTGCGCGAGACGCAGGACCGCGTCGCCGCCGGCCAGGCCGGAGCCAGCGCCGCCGCGGCGCAGCAGGCCGCCCTGTCGGACGCGCTCCACGGCCTTGAGGAGCGGGTGGCCGGGCTTGAGGTCTTCCTCGTCCGCATGGACACGACGCTGCGCGGCTTCGACGACGCGCTGAAGGTGAAGTCGTCCAAGTCGCACGCCCCGACCATCATCGCCGCCCTGGCCTCGGCCGTGGGCGCCTTCGCCGCGACGGTGATCGGGCTGGCGATCTTCGGGTAAGGGTACTTTCGCCGCCCTCCCGGCTCAGACACCGGGCCTCCGTCTCATCGTTTCCAGGCGCTTCAGCCGCCGCCGAGCCCGGCGGCGGCTTTGCCGTGCGCCGGTGGTGGACGCGCCGCCGTTCCGCGTGCCACCCTGCATGACGCGCGTCCCGCCGGGATCCTGCGGGCCGCGATGCGGCGTTCAGGACGTTCTTGAAACGAACCGCATTCCGAACCGACAAGGCCGAAGGCCTTAACCGGGAGACATGCGACATGCCCGCAGACGGTCCCTCCACCCCTCCGAACTCCCCGCATGGCGGCGGCCTCATCACGCCCAGGGAACTCCACGCCATCACCGAAGAGCAGGAGATGGCGCGGCGGAAGGAGGCGCAGGAGCTTGAAAGGAAAAAGCAGGAAGAGCAAAGCGCGATCCACGAGGCCTTCATGCACCAGCATGTCCGCCCCGACGCCAAGGAGCGCTTCACCCGCGCCGTGCGCGCGGCGGCGGAACGCGGGGAAACCGAGATCGAGATCGTGCGCTTTCCCAGCGGCTACTGCAGCGACGGCGGCCGGGCGATCAACAATTTCGAGCCCGACTGGCCGGACAGCCTCACCGGCTTCGCGCGGGAGATCTACGACAACTACGACCGGTATCTGCGCCCCCTCGGCTACAAGCTGCGCGCCGAGATTCTGAACTATCCCGGCGGCATGCCGGGCGACGTCGGCATCTTCCTGCACTGGTGAGAGCGGCCACTGCTGAGAGCGGCGGCGTCCGAACGCACCGACGCCCGGCCAGAAGCTGGCCGGGCGCGGTCGTCGCCGAAAATGTGAGGAGAGATGCCGACCTTAGGCGGTCGGGCTCGCCTTCGAGGCCGACGAGATGGTGTTGTTGGCGACGTTCTGGCTGATGCTGTCGGCGATCGACACCGCGGAACGGCCGTTGTTGTTGTTGAAGATGTTGTCGTGCACGTCGAGCGTGATCGACCCGGCGCCCTTCAGGTGCTCCATGATGCCGCCGTTGTTGTTGAAGATCTCGTTGCCGTAGATCTTGTAGGTGACGCTGGTGCCCTGGTTCTGGCCGACCGAGATGCCGACGTTGGCGTTGCCGTAGATGGTGTTGTCGTAGATCTCGGTGCTCGACTTGGCGAGGATGCCGGCGCCGCGCGGGTTGTCGTAGATCGTGTTGTCGTGGATCTTCAGCGTGCTGTTGGCCTGGCTGTGGTCGTGGTAGAGCCCGTGCGACCGGCCGTCGCCGCCGCCGGCGCCGTTGTTGAAGATCGTGTTGCCGGCGATCTCGCCGCTCAGGATGCGGCCGTTCCAGCCCGAATAGACACCGTCGGTCCGCCAGCCGTTGTCGCTGATCGTGTTGTTGGTGAAGTACTGGTCGGCGTTGTCGGCGGAATAATGCACGATGCCGTAGGCGCCGTTGCCGTCGATCGTGGACCCGTCGATCCGCAGCCCGTGGGAGGTGCCGCTGATGACGACGCCCGAGCCGTGGTTGTCGACGATCTGCGAGTTGGTGACCTTCACGTTGTCGGCGCCGCCGTTCAGCAGCAGGCCGGCGTCGCCCGAACCCTTCATGGTCAGGCTGTCGAAGGTGATGTTGTCCTTGTTGTTCAGGCTGACGGCGTAGCTGGAGCCGCTGGCCGCCTCGATCACCGGGTTGGCGCCGGTGCCGTAGGCGCCGTAGATGATCGGCTTGTCGGAGGTGCCGGAGGTGGAGGCCAGCAGGCTGTCGTGCCAGGTCTCGCCACGCTCGAACAGGACCAGCGAGCCGGGGGCGAAGTTGGTGGAGTTCACCTTGTCGAGCGACTTCCAGGCCTGGTTGGCATCATGGCCGGAATTGCTGTCGCTGCCGTTGGTCGCATCGACGTAATAGATCTGCGAGGCCGGGGTGGACGGGTAGTCCGACGTGCCGGAGGTCGGCGCCATGGGGGCGGCCGGCGCCGCCGCGGCGGTCGTCGCGAAGAACTCCTTGGGAGCGGCGACGGCCAGCGTGCCGTTCCACCACATGTTGGCCTGACCCGGGACGACGTCCTTGCCGTCCAGCGCGCCCTTGTCATAGGTGACCGACGGGTCGGTCGGGGCGACCTTGTGGCCGTTGATGGAGATGGCGTTGACCGTCAGGTTGCGGTCCTGCCCATCGACGGCGCCGTCGTTGTCGTACTGGATCTGAATCTTGTGCGCCTGATCGGCGGTCACGTTGGCGTCGAAGGAGAAGTCCTTGGCGTCGCCGCCCGCGGTGCCTTCGCCGACGACGGCGCCGTCCACCAGCAGCTTGAAATGGGGCGACACACCGCCCGCGGCGGTGCCGGAGGCGTTCACGACGATCTTGGCGGTGGAGGCGGCAGCGGCCGTGGCGTCGGCCAGCGCAAGAGGCTGCGCGGTGGTCTGGAGTGCCTGGAGATGGAGAATTGAGTCCGGCGTCGCGGCGCTGTCGGTGGTCACCGGGGTGATGCCGTCGACAACAGCCTGGAACGGATCGGCAGCAGAATCACCGACAAAACCGGTCGTGTCGGCGTGGTTCTGATGATCAAGCTCAATGGCCATATGTTCCATGGTCTTTCACTCTTTCCTTTTTACAGCGCCACGTTTGTGGCGGTGGGCGGGAATGTGCGCGGATCGCGCCGTCCCGCTTGCTGTGCGCTCAATCGTTTTCGACAGGACCGGAGCCTAGCCAGCCCCGTGTGGCCTTAAATGGTTCGATTTTAGGATAATTAGATTTTGAAGTGCGCCAAATCCGTCACAGGAAATCCCCTAACGAAAGGAGTAGTTCCCTGAATTTAAGCGCTAGCACGAACGGATTAATACTTCTGGTAAATTCTTGGAATCTCTCCGAACTACAAGAATTTAGCCACCAATTTCCGATGGATTTCTGCGCTGCATCCAAGGATTGGGTCCGGCCGTCTTGTGACATTCCTGTTGAAGAAAGCTGGGATGCCACATACCATACGCCACACGGACAGTTTGTATATCAAACAATCCGTCTCGCCAGACAATCGAAAAATGATGAGCCGTGCCGACGGAAGCCCGGCCACCCAAAAGGGAAGGAATGAGGCATGAAGGACGTACAGCGCCCGCGCTGCGCGCGGAAGACCCCTTTTGACTCCTTCGCTTTTAAAAACACGCCAAGAAGAACGCTTGCCGGCGGAACGGCCCTGGCCGGCGCGCTCGGCCTTCTGCTGATCCCCAACGCGGCCCAGGCCGCCTGGGAGCCGACCAAATCGGTCGAATTCGTCGTCCCGGCGGGAACCGGTGGCGGCGCCGACCAGATGGCGCGGATGATCCAGGGCATCATTCAGAAGAACAACCTGATGGGCCAGCCCATCGTCGTCATCAACAAGTCGGGCGGAGCCGGTGCGGAAGGCTTCCTCGACGTCAAATCGTCGAGCCGCAACCCGCACAAGATCATCATCACCCTGTCCAACCTGTTCACCACGCCCCTGGCGACCGGCGTTCCCTTCTCCTGGAAGGACATGACTCCGGTGGCGATGCTGGCGCTGGACAACTTCGTCCTGTGGGTGAACAGCGAGGCCCCGCAGAAATCGCCCAAGGAGTTCGTCGAGGCCGCCAAGGAGGGCGGGGCCAACCGCTTCAAGATGGGCGGCACCGGCTCCAAGCAGGAGGACCAGATCATCACCGCCGCCATCGAGCAGTCGGCGGGGGTCACCTTCACCTACGTCCCCTACAAGGGCGGCGGCGACGTCGCGGCCCAGCTCGTCGGCAACCACATCAACGCCAGCGTCAACAACCCGATCGAGGCGGTGTCGCAATGGCGGGCCGGGGCGCTGCGGCCCCTCTGCGTCTTCGACAAGGAGCGCATCCCGCTGAAGGAGCCGGTGGCCGACGGCAAGTCGTGGAACAGCATCCCGACCTGCAAGGAATCCGGTCTGGACGTGGAATACACCATGCTGCGCGGCATCTTCATGGGGCCGGGAGTCACGCCGGACCAGATCGCCTATTACGTGGACCTCTTCAAGAAGGTCCGCGAGACGGAGGAATGGAAGGACTTCATGGCCAAGGGGGCCTTCAACGTCAGCTTCAAGACCGGCGACGACTTCAAGTCCTGGCTGACCGCGGCGGAAACCCAGCACAAGACCCTGATGGACAAGGCGGGCTTCACCAAGCAATAGCCTCCCTCGTCCAACGCGCGGCCCCCGGGGCATCGCGCCCCGGGCGCCCTCCCCCACCTTCCGGGTTTTCGTGGGAGTGAGCCATGGAGCATGGAACGCAGAACAGTGATCCGGTCGTTTCGAACCGGACCATGGAGATCGTCGTCGCCGGGCTGTTCGCCCTCGTCGCCCTCGTGGTGATGGCCGACAGCATCCGCGTCGGCAACGGCTGGGGGTCCGACGGACCGAAGGCCGGCTACTTCCCCTTCTATGTCGGCCTGATCATGCTGGTCAGCAGTCTGGCCACGCTGGCCGTCAACCTCTGGCGCCACAGCGGCGAACGCACCGCCTTCGTCGAGAAACATCAGCTCGCCCTGGTTCTCCAGGTGCTGGTCCCCAGCGTGGTCTTCGTGGCCCTGACCGCCTTCCTGGGCATCTACCTGTCGGCGGTGCTGTTCATCGCCTTCTTCATGCATTGGGTGGGCAAGTACCCGCTCAAGACGATCCTGCCCGTCTCGATCCTCGTGCCCGCGGGCCTCTTCGTGATGTTCGAAATCTGGTTCCTGGTACCGCTTCCCAAGGGACCGGTGGAGACGATGTTCGGGTTCTGACCAGTCCAGTTTTTGAAAGCCGGGGCGGCCGCGGGAACGGCCGCGCACACCGAAGCAGCGGCAGGCATCCGCGACGAACCAGCCCATGCGGCGGGGACGAACCCCGCCCTGCGCGCTCAAGACGCGACCTTTCCAAACGGAACGGGCGCGGATGCCGGAAAGGGAGGGAAACTTGGAAGCGCTCGGGTCACTCATACACGGGTTCGGCGTGCTCGCCGATCCCATGAACATCGCCTACATGTTCATCGGCATCACGCTGGGCGTTCTGATCGGCGTGCTGCCGGGGCTGGGCGGGGCGAACGGGGTGGCGATCCTGCTGCCCCTGACCTTCAGCATGTCGCCGACCTCCGCCATCATCATGCTCTCCTGTATCTACTGGGGAGCGTTGTTCGGCGGGGCCATCACCTCGGTCCTGTTCAACATACCGGGCGAGCCATGGTCGGTGGCGACCACCTTCGACGGCCACCCCATGGCGCAGAAGGGCCATGCGGGCGAGGCCCTGACGGCGGCCTTCACCTCGTCCTTCTTCGGGGCGTTCGTGGCGGTCCTGCTCATCACCTTCCTGGCCCCCGTGATCGCCGGCTTCGCCCTGCGCTTCGGTCCGGCGGAGTTCTTCGCGGTCCAGCTTCTGACATTCTGCAGTTTCGTCGGCATGGGCAGCGAATCCCCCTTCAAGGTGCTGTGCGCCATGATGCTGGGCTTCGCGCTGGCGGCGGTCGGGCTCGACAGCGTGACCGGCGAGCTGCGCATGACCTTCGGCTCGGTTGAGCTGCTGCGCGGCTTCGACTTCCTGATCGCGGTCATCGGCCTGTTCGGCATCGGCGAAATCCTCCTGACCATGGAGGAGGGCCTGGCCTTCAAGGGCAAGAGCGCCAAGATCAACGCCAAGGTCGTGTGGGAGACCTGGAAGAGCCTGCCCCGCTACTGGGTCACCGCCATCCGCGGCTCCATCGTCGGCTGCTGGATGGGCATCACGCCCGGCGGCGCCACTCCCGCCTCCTTCATGAGCTATGGCCTCGCCAAGCGCTTCTCCAAGAACCGCCAGAATTTCGGCAACGGCGAGGTGGAGGGCGTGGTCGCCCCGGAAACCGCGGCCCACGCCGCCGGCACCAGCGCGCTGCTGCCCATGCTGACCCTGGGCATCCCCGGCTCGCCCACCGCGGCGGTGCTGCTGGGCGGCCTGCTGATCTGGGGTCTCCAGCCCGGCCCGCTGCTGTTCGTCGAGCAGAAGGAGTTCGTCTGGGGCCTGATCGCCAGCATGTATCTGGGCAACATCGCCGGCCTGATCGTCGTGCTGACCACGGTTCCGGTCTTCGCCTCGATCCTGCGCATCCCCTTCAGCATCATCGCGCCGGTCATCGTGGTGATCTGCGCGGTCGGCGCCTACACCGTGCACAACGCCTTCCTCGACATCGTCATGATGCTGGTGTTCGGCGTCGTCGGCTACGTCTTCAAGAAACTGTCCTACCCGCTGGCCCCGCTGGTGCTGGCCCTGGTGCTGGGCGACATGGCGGAAAGCTCCTTCCGGCAGGCCATGCTGGTGTCGCAGGGGGATCTGGCGATCTTCTGGTCCAACCCGCTGGTCGGCAGCATCGTCACCCTGGCGCTGGTCATGCTGTTCTGGCCGCTGATGTCCGCCCTGCTGCGCAAGCGGCAGTCCCGGCAGGACGGCGGGACCGAGGTCATCCCGGTCAAATAAGCCATCCCGCTGAACCAGCTCCACCCACTCCCCCGCCGGCCTCCGGGACGGGACGGCCGGCGGGGGGATTTCTTCTCACATCGGGGGGTTCGGGACGATGGACACGTCCGATTTCATGATCGCTCTGCTCCAGATCATCTGGATCGACATCCTGCTGAGCGGCGACAACGCGCTCGTCATCGCGCTGGCCTGCCGCTCGCTGCCGCCGAAGCAACAGAAGATCGGCGTCTTCCTCGGCACCGGGGCGGCCATCGTGCTGCGCGTGCTGTTCGCCGTCATCATCGCCTATCTGCTGGCCATCCCGTACCTGAAGATCATCGGCGGTGTGCTGCTGTTCTGGATCGCCATCAAGCTGATGCTGCCCACCGAGGAGGAGGAGCAGGCGGCGCACTCCGGCACCTCCGCCGGGCTGTGGGGGGTGGTCCGCACCATCGTGATCGCCGACGCGGTGATGAGCCTGGACAACGTCATCGCCATCGCCGCCGCCTCGCACGGCAACACGGTCCTGCTGATCCTCGGGCTGGCCATCAGCATTCCGCTGATCGTCTTCGGCAGCACCCTGATCCTGAAGGCCATCGAACGGCTGCCGGCCCTGGTCTACGCCGGCGCCGGGCTGCTCGGCTACATCGCGGCGGAGGTCATCCTCACCGACCCGAGCATCCATTCCCACGTGACGGAAAGCCTGCCGGTGCTGACCGGGACGGCGCCCTTCGTCGCGGCGCTGGGGGTGATGACGGCCGGCTTCCTGATGGCCCGCAGCATCAACCGCCGCCGCGCCGTGGTGGAAACCGATCCGGCTTGACGAGTTCTCAGCAGCAGGAGGAGCGACGGGGCTCGCGGCAGCGGTTGCCCCGGACCGCCCGGAAACGGCCCGGCTGGGCCATGGCGCGCACGTCGCTGGTGATCTCGGAGATGAGTCCCGGATCGTTCCGCACGATCTCCGTCACCACTGCGGCCAACCCGGCAAGGGCGAACACGACGGCAAGACTCTCCAACATCGGGAACTCCGGACTCTGGCCACACTCATGCTGCGTTGCAGCAGAGATGGCGCAAAGTCCGTTGGGGAGCAAGGGATAAGAAACGTAGCATTTCGTATACCAGACACGCAGCAGGAGCCGGACACAGGCTCCGCACCGCCAGTTCAGGGAGGAACGTCGAGATGCAAGCGAAGGACGTCATGACATCGCCGGTCATCACGGTGGCGCTGGACACCCCCGTGCCGGACATCGCGGAATTGCTTTTAACCCATCGGATCAGCGGCTTGCCGGTGGTGGACCAGGACGGCCGGGCGGTCGGCATCATCAGCGAGGGGGACCTTCTGCGCCGGGTGGAGACGGGAACCGACCGCCCGCGCGCCCGCTGGCTGGAGATGCTGGTGGGCCGCAACGTGCAGGCCGCCGATTTCCTGAAGACCCATGGGCGCTGCGCGCGCGACGTCATGTCGCGCCCGGTCCACGCCGTCGCGCCCGACACGGAGATCGCCGAGATCGCCGACCTTATGGAGGACAAGCGCATCAAGCGCGCCCCGGTCCTGGTCGACGGCCGTCCGGTCGGCATCATCAGCCGGGCCAATCTGCTGCACGGGCTGCTCCGCAACCGGCGCGGCGCCGTCGGTTTCGGCGCGACCGGCGACGAGGCAATCCGCGCCGCGCTGCTGGAGGCGTTGGAGGGACAGTCCTGGGTGGACCTGAATCAGGTCAACATCGTCGTCAACGACGGGGTCGTGCAGCTCTGGGGCATGGTCGACAGCGAGGAGCAGCGCCGCGCCCTGCACACCGCGGCGAGCGGCGTGAGCGGCGTGAAGCGCGTGGAGGAACATCTCAACCGGAACCGCTTCGTCGGGTGATCCCCGGCCATCCGCCCCATCGAAGGAGCAGACCGATGCCGCCACCCGAATTGACCGTCCAGCCTCTGGACTCCGGCGCCACCTTCCGCAACCAAGTCTACCGAAGGCTGAAGCAGGCCATCATCCAGATGGACATCTACGACCACCCCGGCGACGTCCGGCTGGACGAGCGCCAGCTCAGCGGCCTGCTGGGCGTCAGCCGCACCCCGATCCGCGAGGCCCTGACCCTGCTGGAGCAGGAAGGTCTGGTGCGGCTGGAGCCGCGGCGGGGAATCTACGTCGTCCGTAAGACCAAGACCGAGATCATCGAGATGATCATCGCCTGGGCGGCGCTGGAAAGCATGGCGACCCGCCTCGCAGCCGAGCGCGCCACCGCGGAGGACATCGGCACGCTGTGGGACATCTTCCGCAGCTTCGAGGAGCAGGCGCCCTCCGACAACATCCAGGAATATTCCGACGCCAACATCGAGTTCCACAAGGCGATCATCCGTCTCAGCCGGGCGCGCATCCTGGAGACGCTGACCGACAACCTGTTCATCCACATGCGGGCCATCCGCAAGCTGTCGATCCGGCAGGACAACCGGGCCGACCAGTCGATGCACGAGCACCGCGACATCATCCGGGCGCTGGAGCGGCGCGACGGCGAGTTGGCCGAGCGTCTGGCGCGCGAGCACACGCTGGGTCTGGCCGCCCATGTCGAGCGCCACGGCGATTTCCTCGACTGGCTGCGTCTGGCCGAGGTGCGGGGCCCCGACGTGAAGGCCGCCTTCAAGGACGGCCTGCCGCTGATGTAGCCTCTTTAGCCCTCTCCCCTCTGGGGAGAGGGTGGCCCGAAGGGCCGGTGAGGGGGTTGCGCTTGTACCGGACGTGGCACCATGCGCAACCCCCTCACCCTAACCCTCTCCCCAGAGGGGAGAGGGGAAACTCGCTCCGTTCACTTCATCGACGGGAAGGAGAACTGCGCGCCTTCGCGCACGCCGCCCGCCGGCCAGCGCTGGGTGATCGTCTTGCGCCGGGTGTAGAAGCGCACGCTGTCCGGCCCATAGGCCGCCAGATCGCCGAACAGCGACCGCTTCCAGCCGCCGAAGCTGTGGTAGGACACCGGCACCGGCAGCGGCACGTTGACGCCAACCATGCCGACCTTGATCGCGTCGGTGAAGTAGCGCGCGGCCTCGCCGTCGCGGGTGAACAGGCAGGTGCCGTTGCCGTACTCGTGGGCGTCGATCAGGTCCATGCCCTCCTGCATCGTTTTCACACGAACGACGCAGAGGACCGGGCCGAAGATCTCCTCCCGGTAGACGCTCATGTCCGGCGTCACCCGGTCGAACAGGCAGCCGCCGAGGAAGAAGCCGCCTTCGTGACCCGGCACCACCAGACCGCGGCCATCGACCACCAGCTCCGCCCCTTCGGCGACGCCCTGGTCCACGTACCCCTTCACCTTCTCGAAATGGGCGCGGGTGACCAGCGGGCCCATGTCGCAGCCGGCACCGGTCCCCGCCCCGACCGTGAGGCCGCGCACCTGTTCCGCCAGCATCGCCACCACGCGGTCGGCGGTCTCGTCGCCCACCGCGACGACCACGGAGATCGCCATGCAGCGCTCCCCGCAGGAGCCATAGGCCGCCCCCATGATCGCGCTGACCGCGTTGTCGAGGTCGGCGTCGGGCATGACGATGGCGTGGTTCTTGGCTCCGCCCAGCGCCTGCACGCGTTTCCCGTGGGCGGTGCCGGTGGCGTAGACATATTCGGCGACCGGGGTGGAGCCGACGAAGCTGACCGCCTGGACGCGCGGGTCGGTCAGCAGCGTGTCCACCGCCTCCTTGTCGCCATGGACGACGTTCAGCACGCCCGGCGGCAGACCCGCCTCCTGCGCCAGCTGCGCGACGAGCAGGGAGGCGCTCGGGTCGCG